>NZ_JBHXFL010000049.1:0-49000 GCF_042724095.1 Streptomyces sp. NPDC127100 | reverse complement strand
CGGTGTATTTGTGACAGGGGGAGCCGCGTCCGCCGATGACCCACCGTTCGACGCGGGTGTCGCGCGCGCGTCCGGGTGCCGGCGGGCGCCCTGTGCCGGGGCTGCGGGCGTCTGCCCGGCCGGTCAGGCCTTGCTCGCCCGCGTCGTCTTCTTCGCGGCCGGCTTGGTGGTCTTGGCCGCCTTCGCGGTCTTCGCCGCGGTGGCGCCCACCTTCTTGGTGGCCGTCTTCCTGGCGGTGGACTTGGCCGCCACCGTCTTCGCCGCCTTGCGCGTGGCCTGCGCCGGGATGGCGTCGCTGACCCGGTCGGCGCCGAGGATGTCCCTCAGGAACTTGCCGGTGTGGCTGGCCGGTACGCCGGCGATCTGCTCCGGCGTGCCCTCGGCGACCACCAGGCCGCCGCCCGCGCCGCCCTCGGGGCCCATGTCGACGACCCAGTCGGCGGTCTTGATCACGTCGAGGTTGTGCTCGATGACGATGACCGTGTTGCCCTTCTCGACCAGGCCCGACAGGACCGTCAGCAGCTTGCTGATGTCCTCGAAGTGCAGACCGGTGGTCGGCTCGTCCAGGACGTATACCGTGCGGCCGGTGGAGCGGCGCTGCAGCTCGCTGGCGAGCTTCACGCGCTGTGCCTCACCGCCGGACAGGGTGGTCGCGGACTGGCCGAGCCGGACGTAGCCGAGGCCGACGTCCTTGAGTGTCTTCATGTGCCGGGCGATCGCGGGGACCGCCTCGAAGAAGTCGGTCGCCTCCTCGATCGGCATGTTCAGGACGTCGGCGATGGACTTGCCCTTGTAGTGGACCTCCAGGGTCTCGCGGTTGTACCGGGCACCGTGGCAGACCTCGCACGGGACGTAGACGTCCGGGAGGAAGTTCATCTCGATCTTGATCGTGCCGTCGCCCGCGCAGTTCTCGCAGCGGCCGCCCTTGACGTTGAAGGAGAACCGGCCGGGCATGTAGCCGCGGACCTTCGCCTCGGTCGTCTCGGCGAACAGCTTGCGGATGTGGTCGAAGACGCCGGTGTACGTCGCCGGGTTCGACCGCGGGGTGCGGCCGATGGGCGACTGGTCGACGTGGACGACCTTGTCGACGAGGTCGTCGCCGTCCACGCGCGTGTGCCGTCCGGGCACGCTGCGGGCACCGTTCAGCTCCCGCGCGAGGTGCGTGTAGAGGATGTCGTTGACCAGCGTGGACTTGCCGGAACCGGAGACGCCGGTGACGGCGGTGAACAGGCCGAGCGGGAAGGACACGTCGATGTCCTGCAGGTTGTTCTCCCGGGCCCCGTGCACGGTGAGCCTGCGGGACGGGTCCTGCGGACGCCGGACCTCGGGCAGCGGGATGGCCTTCTTGCCCGACAGGTACAGGCCGGTCTGCGACTCGGCGTTGTCCAGCAACTCCTTCACGGAGCCGCTGTGCACGACCTTGCCGCCGTGCTCACCGGCGCCGGGGCCGATGTCGACGATCCAGTCGGCGACCTTGATGGTGTCCTCGTCGTGCTCGACGACGATCAGCGTGTTGCCCATGTCGCGGAGCCGGACGAGGGTCTCGATCAGCCGGTGGTTGTCGCGCTGGTGCAGGCCGATGGACGGCTCGTCGAGGACGTACAGCACGCCGACGAGGCCGGAGCCGATCTGGGTGGCCAGGCGGATGCGCTGGGCCTCGCCGCCGGAGAGCGTGCCGGCCGCCCGGTTCAGCGACAGGTAGTCCAGGCCGACGTCGACCAGGAAGCGCAGCCGCTCGTTGACCTCCTTCAGCACGCGCTCGGCGATCTTCTTGTCCCGGGCGCTGAGCTTCAGCCGGCCCAGGAAGTCGGCGCAGTCGCTGATGGACATCGCCGCGACCTCGGCGATCGACTTGTCCATGACGGTGACCGCGAGGACGAGCGGCTTGAGGCGGGTGCCCTCACAGGTGGGGCAGGGCACCTCGCGCATGTAGCCCTCGAAGCGCTCGCGGCTGGCGTCGCTCTCGGACTCGCTGTGCCGGCGCTTGACGAAGGGGACGGCACCCTCGAACGCCGTGGTGTACCGGCGCTCGCGCCCGTAGCGGTTGCGGTAGCGGACCTCGACCTGCGTCCTGTGCCCGTGCAGCAGGGCCTTGCGGGCACGCAGCGGCAGCCCGGCGAAGGGGATGTCCGTACGGAATCCCAGTGCGTCCGCGAGGGCCCCGATCAGGCGGGCGAAGTAGTCCTTGGTGTGGCCGTGCGACCAGGGGTGGATGGCGCCCTCGTCCAGGGACTTGTCCGGGTCCGGGACGATCAGCTCGGGGTCGACCTCCATGCGCGTGCCGATGCCCGAGCAGTCGGGGCAGGCGCCGAAGGGCGAGTTGAAGGAGAAGGAGCGGGGCTCCAGCTCCTCGAAGGACAGGTCGTCGTACGGGCAGTACAGGTGCTCCGAGTACATGCGCTCGCGCTCGGGGTCGTCCTCGGGGAGGTCGACGAAGTCGAGCACGACCATGCCGCCCGACAGGCCGAGCGCGGTCTCGACGGAGTCGGTGAGGCGGCGCTTCGCCGAGTCCTTCACCGTGAGGCGGTCGACGACCACCTCGATGGTGTGCTTCTCCTGCTTCTTCAGCGTGGGCGGCTGGGAGAGCTGGACGGTCTCGCCGTCGACACGCGCGCGGGAGTAGCCCTTGGTCTGGAGGTCCGAGAAGAGGTCGACGAACTCGCCCTTGCGCTCGCGCACCAGCGGCGACAGCACCTGGAAGCGGCTGCCCTCGGGCAGCTCCAGCACCTTGTCGACGATGGCCTGCGGCGACTGGCGCGAGATGGGCCGGGAGCACTCGGGACAGTGCGGCTTGCCGATGCGGGCGAAGAGCAGGCGCAGGTAGTCGTAGACCTCGGTGATGGTGCCGACCGTGGAGCGCGGGTTGCGCGAGGTCGACTTCTGGTCGATGGAGACCGCCGGGGAGAGGCCCTCGATGAAGTCGACGTCCGGCTTGTCCATCTGGCCGAGGAACTGCCGGGCGTACGAGGAGAGCGACTCCACGTAGCGCCGCTGGCCCTCGGCGAAGATCGTGTCGAAGGCCAGGGAGGACTTGCCCGACCCGGACAGGCCCGTGAAGACGATGAGCGAGTCGCGAGGCAGGTCGAGCGAGACGTTCTTCAGATTGTGCTCGCGCGCGCCACGGACGATGAGACGGTCGGCCACGCCGGTCCGCACCTTTCTTGAGAGAAGTGACAGGGGCGGGGCCCCCGTCTTTCTCAGACTAGGGGGAGCCACTGACAACGCCGGTCGGATTCACCGGTTGTCAACAAACCCCGACTCCCCAGCATGCCCGACGCCGCACCCGACCATATAGCACGTGCATTCGATTTGCGGGCGTCGTCCGCCGCCTTCACCCGAACGTGTGGTGCCGTCTAGGGTCGACGGCATGATTGATCACGCGCGTGACCTGGCGTCTGTACACGACGCCACCGAGCGGCTGCTGAGCGCGGTCGGCAAACTGGACAACGCGGGCGTGACGGACCAGTCACGGCTACCCGGCTGGACCCGCGGCCATGTCCTCGCCCATCTCGCCCGCAACGCGGACGCCCTCGTGAACGTTCTGGAGGGCCGCCCCATGTACGTCTCCGCCGAGGCCCGCGACGCCGACATCGAACGGGACGCCCCGCGCCCGCTCGACGCCCAGCTCGCCGACGTGCGCGAGAGCGCGGCCCGATTCCAGGAGGCGGGTGCCGTCCCCGCCGACTGGTCGCGCACGGTCGCGCTGCGCAACGGCGTCACGGACTCGGCGTCCCGGGTGCCCTTCCGGCGGTGGGCCGAGGTGGAGCTGCACCATGTGGACCTAGGGATCGGCTACGAGCTGGAGGACCTGCCGGAGGAGTTCACCGAGCGGGAGACCGCCTTCCTGGCCGCCCGCTTCACGGGACACCCGGACGTGCCGTCCACGCGCCTCACGGACGGCACGCGCGCGTGGAGCACGGGCCGCGAGGAGGACGCGCGGACCATCACCGTCACCGGGACCCCCGCCGACCTGCTGGGCTGGCTCGCCGGGCGGCGCGAGGGAACCGCGCTGACCGTGGAGGGGGGCGCGCTGCCCGCGCTGCCGCCAAACCAACAACCAGCCCCCCGCCCCGCCCGCCCCCCCCCCCCGGCGCCGGGGTCCGGCGTTCGGGCCGTGCCGCAGGAGACGGGCGGCGCCTTGCCTCTCCCGCGTCTGCGGCGTGACGCGAACGACAGGCCCTAGGCTGGCGGTCATGACCTACAGCGGAGAGGTGCGGGTCGGCGGCCCCGCCCAGGTGCACGAGCTCAAAGATCTGATGATCACCAAGATCGCGGTCGGCCCGATGGACAACAACGCCTATCTGCTGCGCTGCCGGGCCACCGACGAACAGCTGCTGATCGACGCCGCGAACGACGCGCACACGCTGCTCGGCTCGATCGGTGACGACGGCATCGCCTCCGTCGTCACCACCCACCGCCACGGCGACCACTGGCAGGCGCTGGCCGAGGTCGTCGCGGCCACCGGCGCCCGCACGTACGCGGGCCGGCACGACGCCGAGGGCATTCCCGTGCCCACCGACGTGCCGGTCGACGACGGCGACGTCATCCGGGTGGGCCAGGTGGAGCTCACCGCCCGCCACCTCGTCGGACACACCCCGGGCTCGATCGTCCTCGTCTACGACGACCCGCACGGGCACCCGCACGTGTTCACGGGGGACTGTCTCTTCCCGGGCGGCGTGGGCAACACCTTCAAGGACCCGGAGGCGTTCGCGCGTCTGATCCGCGATGTCGAGACCAAGGTCTTCGACGTCCTCCCGGACGAGACGTGGGTCTACCCGGGGCACGGCGACGACACCTCGCTGGGCGCGGAACGCCCGCACCTGCCGGAGTGGCACGCGCGCGGGTGGTGAACGCCCTCCGTTCGCACCCCGTGTGATCCGTTCACCGGCGCCGCCCCTCCGCGCGCGCTGCCGGACCGGGCGGAGGGGCGGTCGACTGGTGGCAGCCCCGCGCAGGACGACGGCTCCTGGGCGGCGTGGGCCGCCGGTCCCCCCTTTCCCGCCCTCGGCCGGCGGCCCCGGCTCCTCAGGTGTCGGCCCGGCCCGTCCCCGCCAGCGCCGCGATCCGCTCCACACCGAACGCGTACCCCTGCACACCGCACCCGGCGATGACTCCGTCGGCTCGCTGCGACACGTAGGAGTGGTGCCGGAACGGCTCGCGCTGGTGGATGTTGGAGATGTGGACCTCCACCACCGGCAGCCCGTCGCAGGTGTTGAGCGCGTCCAGGATCGCGACGGACGTGTGCGAGTAGGCGGCGGGGTTGATCACGATCCCGCAGTGGTGCAGCCGTGCCTCGTGGATCCAGTCGACCAGTTCGCCCTCGTGGTTGGACTGGCGGAAGTCCACCGTGCCGCCGTGTGCCGCGGCGGCCTTGACGCACAGGGCCTCGACGTCGGCGAGCGTGTCGGAGCCGTAGATCTCCGGCTGGCGCTGGCCGAGCAGGTTCAGGTTGGGCCCGTTGAGGATCATGATCGGGGCGTTGGCCAGGGTGCGGGGCACGGTTCCTCCGGTCCGTTCGAGATGCGGCGGTCCTTGGCCGGCCGCCCGCTGGCCCCCGGTTTATCACGGTGCGCCTCCGCCGCGGCCGGCCCTACCCTCGCCGCATGACGACGATCATGTACCCGCCCAAGCCGTCGCCCGGAGACCGCGTCGCGGTGATATCCCCCGCGTCGGGACTTCCCGGGCTGTTCCCGCTGCCCTACGAGTTGGGACTGGAGCGGCTGCGTACCGAGTACGGCCTGGAACCGGTCGAGTATCCGGCCACCCGCAAGACGGGGGCGACGCCGCGGGAACGGGCCGACGACATCCACGCGGCCTTCGCCGACCCGGACATCAGGGCCGTGTTCGCGTCGATCGGCGGCGACGACCAGATCACCGTCCTGCCGCACCTGGACCGGGAGTTGCTGCGAGCCGACCCGAAGCCGTTCTTCGGGTGGAGCGACAACACGAACCTGCTCGCCTTCCTTCGCAACACGGGCATCGTCGCGTACCACGGCGCGAGCGTGATGTGCGAGCTGGGCCGGTCCGGTGCCATGCATCCGCAGACCGCCGATTCCCTGCGGGCGGCGCTGTTCACCTCGGGGCCCTACGACCTGCGGCCCGCCGAGCGCTGGAACGACGTCGACCGGGACTGGGCCGACCCCGCGGCGCTCGGGACGGAACCGGGGTCCCGGCCCGGTTCCGGCTGGTCGTGGGTCAACGGCGACCGGGTGGTCGAGGGCCGCAGCTGGGGCGGCTGCCTGGAGATCGTCGGCCAGCTGCTGATGGCGGACCGCGAGATCGCGCGCGATCCGGGCGAGTACGACGGGGGCGTGCTGTTCCTGGAGACCTCGGAGGAGCTGCCGAGCGCCGCGGAGGTCTTCCGGACGCTGCGCGCCATGGGCGAGCGCGGCCTGCTCCGGCGATTCTCCGCCCTGCTGATGGGCCGCCCGAAGACGTGGTCCTTCGAGCACCCCAACAGCCCCGGGGAAGGCGCCCGCTACGCGGCGGAGCAGCGGGAGGCCGTGCTGCGGGCGATGCGGACCTACGCCCCCGACGCGACGATCGTGTTCGACGTGGACCTCGGCCACACCGATCCGCAGGTCGTCGTCCCCTACGGCGGACTGGTCCGCGTCGACGGGCCCGCCCGGCAAATCGTCGTCACGTACTGATCCACGTACTGATCCACCTGCTGGTCCGCGTACCGGTCGCGTACGGTCGCGTACCGGCCCGGGCGGCCCGGCGCGGTGCCGGCTACGGGTTGATCGCGAGTTCCAGGTACGCGGCGAACAGCACCAGGTGGACGCCTCCCTGCAGGGGTGTGGCCCGCCCCGGCACGACCGTCAGCGAGGCCACCACCACGGTCAGCGCGAGCAGGATGATGTGGGTGGGACCGAGGCCCAGGACCAGTGGCCCGGAGAGCCAGACGGAGGCCAGGGCGACCGCCGGGATGGTCAGTCCGATGCTGGCCATCGCGGATCCGAGGGCGAGGTTCAGACTGGTCTGCACCCGGTCGCGGCGGGCGGTGCGCAGGGCGGCGATGGTCTCGGGGAGGAGTACCAGCAGGGCGATGATCACGCCGACGACGGCGTGATGGAGTCCCGCGGCCTCCACTCCGTCCTCGATGGTGGGCGAGACCCCTTTCGCCAGTCCGACCACGCCGATCAGCGCCAGGGCCAGCAGCCCCAGGCTGATCAGTGCGGTACGGGCGGACGGCGCGTGGGCGTGGTCCTCGACGGTGATCACCTCGCCCTGCCGGGTGATCGGGAGGAAGTAGTCGCGGTGGCGCACGGTCAGGGTCGTGATGAACAGCCCGTAGAGGACCAGTGAGGAGAGCGCCGCGAAGGTCAGCTGGACGGTGGAGAACTCAGGGCCCTGCGCGCTGGTCGTGAACGTGGGCAGCACCAGGCTGAGGGTGGCCAGGGTCGCCACCGTGGCGAGTGCGGCGCCGGTGCCCTCCGGGTTGAACACCGCCGTGCCGTGGCGCAGGGAGGCGACGAGCAGGCTGAGCCCGACCACACCGTTGCAGGTGATCATCACGGCCGCGAAGACGGTGTCCCTGGCGAGGGTCGCGCTCTTGTCACCGCCGTCCGCCATCAGGGTCACGATGAGGGCGACCTCGATGACGGTGACGGCGATGGCGAGGACGAGGGAGCCGAAGGGCTCACCGACCCGGTGGGCGACCACCTCCGCGTGGTGCACGGCGGCCAGGACGGACAGGGCGAGGACGATGGTCAGCACCGCCACGACCACGCCGGGCAGGCCGCGGCCCCAGGTGAGGATCAGCAGCACGACCGCGATCACGGGCGTGACGGTCGTCCACTGTGCGAGGAGCGCCCTGGGCCGAGTGATCATGCAGCGATCGTCGCAGAGGCGAACGTCCCCCGCACTCCCGGTCACACGGACGAGGACCGCGCTCGGCCGGCAGCGGCGCGCCGGGCGCCTCTCTCACGAGAGGCGCCCGGCGGGCAGTCGTGCGCGGGTCAGGCCTCGACGTCGTGCTTCTCCGCCTCCCGGGCGTCCGCTTCCGCCTGCTTCCGGGAGGCCCGGAGGCTGGTGATCGTGGTGACGATCAGGACCGAGCAGATCACGCCGAGCGAGACCGGGATGCTGATCTCGGGCACGTGGACACCGGACTCGTGCAGGGCGTGCAGCACCAGCTTCACGCCGATGAACCCCAGGATGATCGACAGGCCGTACGAGAGGTGGACCAGCTTCCTCAGCAGACCGCCGATGAGGAAGTACAGCTGACGCAGACCCATCAGGGCGAAGGCGTTGGCCGTGAACACGATGTACGGGTCCTGGGTCAGGCCGAAGATCGCCGGGATGGAGTCGAGCGCGAACAGGACGTCGGTGGTGCCGATCGCGAGCATCACGACCAGCATCGGGGTCATGACGCGCTTGCCGTTCTCCTCGATCCACAGCTTGGTGCCGTGGTACCGGTCGGCGACGCCGAACCTGCGCTCGGCGGCCTTGAGCAGCTTGTTCTCCTCGAACTCCTCGTCCTCCTCCTCGGCCCGGGCCTCCTGGATGAGCTTCCAGGCGGTCCAGATCAGGAAGGCTCCGAAGAGGTAGAAGACCCACGAGAAGCTGGCGAGGATCGCGGCGCCGGCGGCGATGAAGATCGCCCTGAGGACCAGGGCGATGAGGACACCCACGAGGAGCACTCGCTGCTGGTACTGCGAGGGCACCGCGAACTTCGCCATGATCAGGACGAAGACGAACAGGTTGTCGACGCTCAAGGACTTCTCGGTGATGAAGCCCGCGAAGAACTCGCCGGCGGGCTGGCCGCCGCCGAAGACGAGGAGCCCCAGTCCGAAGAGCCCGGCGAGTGCGATCCAGACGACCGTCCAGATCCCGGCTTCCTTGATCGACACGTCGTGCGGCTTGCGGCCGATGAAGAAATCGACCGCGATGAGGGCGGCGAGGCCCACGATGGTCAGGACCCAAAGGGTCACGGAAACTTCCACTTACGCCTCCGGCAGTACGTCACACGGCAGATGTCAGCGTCGTCGCTGCCGGAGGTCTCTTCCACCCCGGGCGTCCGGTGCGCGAGGCGCGTCCGGAGCCCACGGGCCGACGCCCCGGGATCTGGCCTGATCCGTATTGACGGGTACGCCGCAGTTGGCAGGGAGTACTCCCCTCCGTACGGAAAACAGTACCCGAATCACCAAGGAAAGGTAAAGAGGTAGGTAAAGGAACAGCCAAAACACCAGTTCAGGGTGGCTTTACGAGGACTTGGCGCGAGCCTTGGCTCACCGGTTCCACGAGCGACGGGCCGCGGCCACCGCGGTGAGCACCTGCCCAAGGACCTGGCTGCCGGGCGGCACGAGCGAGGGCTCGTACGTCCAGGCGTGGCCCACCCACGGGTCGGCCAGATGGTCGTCGGCCACCGGGGTCAGACGGAGCAGGGAACGCCACAGCGGGTCGAGCAGCGGTCCGTATCCCGCGGACTCCTCACGGTCGGCGACCAGCATCAGGTGCACACCCACGGCCGGGCCCTCGTCCGCGAGGTAGCGCAGCTGGTTCACCGCCCGGTCGTCGAAGCCGTGCGGGAAGTCGTTGACGATCAGGAGCTGCTGGGACGTGTCGAGACCGGGCGGCAGCGCGTCGGCGGCGCCTCCGCGCAGCGCCATCTGCACCAGGTCGACGCGCTGGGTGAGCCGGGCCAGCACGTCCGCCGTCCCCGCGGCGCCCTGGGCCGGCGGGGCGGCGAGCACTCCGCTCTGCACCAGCGGTGCCAGTCCCTGTGCCCCCGCTCCGGCCGGGTCGACGACGTGGACGGTGAACTCGCCCGCCGGGTAGACGGCGAGCAGCCGGGCCGCGTGCGCGACCGCCGACTCCAGCGCCAGGCGTCCCCTCTCGTGGGAGTCGGCGAACGAGCCGTCGAGGGAGCCGCCGGAGCGCCCGCTGTCGATCCACAGGCCTCGTTCGAGCGGCAGCCGGACGAGCATCGGTATGCGTATCCGGTCGGCCTCGGGCAGCCGGAGGTCGCCCAGGCGCACGGCCATGGGGATCTCCATGGGCACGCGGTAGGCGTGCCAGACGGGGTTGTCCCAGCGGGCGTAGGCGGCCGGCAGGGCGGGCTCGACGACCTCGGCCTCGGCGGCCAGCTGGGCGAGGTCCCGGTCGAGGGCTTCCCTGGCCTGCGCGACGAGCCGGCCGTACCGGGCGCGGGCGGCCTCGCGGGCGGCGTCGCCCTGCCCGCCGATCCGGCTGCGCGGATCGGCCAGGGCCTGGTCGATCTCCTTGTCCCTGCGCGACTCGGCGAAGTCGACGGCGCTGCGGTACGCGGCCGCGGTGCGGGCGAGGTCCTCGAACATGCCCCACACCTGGTTGTACAGCCGCTCGTCCATGGACCAGCCGGTGGCGTCGCCCGCGACGGGCCGGGCGGGCTGCCCGGGTGCGGCCGGGGGCGCGGTCGGGGCGGGCGCGGGCGGAGCCGCGTGCCGGCGGCGCGGGTGGCTGTAGTCGATGGGGCCGCCGCCCGCGGGGGCCGGCGGCGGGGTGACGCCGGAGGAGTCCCCCACCGCGGCGCCGCCCGGGTACGGCGGCTGCGGTGTGGACCGGCCCGGGCCGGCCGGTGTCTGCGGGCCGCCGGCGGCCTGGGGGTCGTACGGGGAGGCCGCCGGGGCGGAGCCGGGCGTGCCCTGGGGCGCGGCCGCCCCGTGGTCCGGGCCGGGCGCCGGGGCGGCCGGCTGCCGGGCGCGGTCGCCGTCCGCCGGGCGCGGCGCGGGCACCGAGCGGGCCAGGCCGCCGGCCACCGCCTCCTGGACCTGTCCGGCGAGCTGCCGGGCCTGCGGCAGGCCCTGGTCGGCGAGGAGCTCGGCGAGACCGCCCGCGTAGCCCTGGCCGACGGCCCGCACCTTCCAGGCGCCCTGCCGGCGGTAGAGCTCCAGGGCGACGACGGCCGACTCGGCCTCCAGGCCGGTGAGGGTGTAGCTGGCGACCTCGGTGCCGTCGAGGCCGGTGACGGCGACGAAGGGGGCGGCGACGGCGCCGAAGCGGGACGGGCCCGCCCCGCCGGCCGCGGCCAGGGCGAGCAGCACACTGACCCGGTGCACGGCGTCCGGCACGGCGTCCAGGTCCACCGCGAGCCGGTGGTCGGCGGCCGCCTGCCGGGAGACCTCCAGTCCGGGCAGCGTGGGCGAGCCCGGGTGGGCCACCCACTCGACGCCGTGGACCGTGCCGTTCTCGTCGCCGAGCGTGGCCGCGGCCACCACCGGCGTGCCGGCCGAGACCCGGACCTCCAGACGGGCCTCGGGAAGCGGGTGGTTCTGCCCCCGCACCAGCTCGGCCGTCATCGCCTTCCCCCCCTGTGTCACTCGTTGCGACTCGTGTGGTGTGCCGCGCCGGCCGCCCGTCCCCCGACGGGACGGCCCGGCGTCCGGCCCTACAGGACCGGCAGGATCGCCGGCATCAGGTCCTGGAAGGTGCGGCCGTTGGCCGGGGAGCCGAGGGCGGTCATCGCCCAGCCCTGTCCCGCCCGGTGCACCTTGGCCATGATCTGGGCCGTGAAGGCGCCGCCGCCGGCCAGCGTGTACCGGGCGAGCTCCTGGCCGTTGGTCTCGTCCACCAGGCGGCAGAACGCGTTCTGCACCTCCTGGAACGTCTGTCCCGTGAAGGAGTTCACGGTGAAGACGATCTGGTCGATGTGGACCGGGACGCGCTGCAGGTCGACGAGGATCGCCTCGTCGTCGCCGCCCTGGCCGACACCGCCGACCAGGTTGTCCCCGGTGTGACGCACCGAGCCGTCGTCGCTCACCAGGTGACGGAAGAAGACCACGTCGACCGGCTGCTTGTCCGCGAACAGCACGGCGGAGGCGTCGAGGTCGATCTCCCGGGTGCGCGAGCCGAACAGGCCGCGCCGGGGAGCCGCCTGCCAGCCGAGACCCATGCGCACCGACGTCAGGCTGCCGCCGTCGTTCTTCTGCAGACTGATGGCCTGACCCTTGGTCATGTTGACGGTCACGCGCTGATTCCCCTCTACGAACTGTCCCCTGTTGCCGCGGCGCCCGCGGTTGACCAGAACCCTACGCAGAGCCACCGACAGTGCCGTACCCAGGTCCGCACTTTGTGTCGGTCTTGCAACACACCGCGTGCCGGACGGGCCGTCAGGCCAGACCGGCCTCCTTCATCTGGCGCAGCTCCTTCTTCATCTCGGAGACCTCGTCGCGCAGACGGGCCGCGATCTCGAACTGGAGGTCCGCGGCGGCGGCCCGCATGCGGGTGGTGAGGTCCTCGATCTGCTCGGCGAGCTCCGCCGCGGGGCGGTCGGTGGGCGCCGCCTCGGTCTTCCTGCCCTTGGCCGCCTTGGCGCCGGCCGCCGCCTTGCCGCCGAGGGCGGGCACGGGGGCCTTGGCGGCCTTGCCGTCCTTCGACTGGCGGTAGCCCGAGCCGAGGAGCTGCTCGGTGTCGACGTCCTCGCGGGCGATCTGCGCCACGATGTCGTTGATCTTCTTGCGGAGGGGCTGCGGATCGATGCCGTTCGCCGTGTTGTAGGCGATCTGCTTCTCCCGGCGGCGGTTGGTCTCGTCGATGGCCTTCTCCATCGCCGGGGTGATCTTGTCGGCGTACATGTGGACCTGGCCGGAGACGTTGCGCGCCGCGCGGCCGATGGTCTGGATCAGGGAGGTGCCTGAGCGCAGGAAGCCCTCCTTGTCGGCGTCGAGGATGGCCACCAGGGAGACCTCGGGCAGGTCGAGGCCCTCGCGCAGGAGGTTGATGCCGACCAGGACGTCGTACTCGCCGGCGCGCAGCTCGCGCAGCAGCTCCACGCGGCGCAGCGTGTCGACGTCGCTGTGCAGGTAGCGGACCTGGATGCCGAGCTCCAGGAAGTAGTCGGTGAGGTCCTCGGCCATCTTCTTGGTGAGCGTGGTGACAAGGACGCGCTCGTCCTTCTCGGTCCGCTGACGGATCTCGTGCACCAGGTCGTCGATCTGGCCCTCGGTGGGCTTGACGACGACCTCGGGGTCGATGAGTCCGGTGGGGCGGATGATCTGCTCGACGGCGCCGTCCGAGCGGGAGAGCTCGTAGGTGCCGGGGGTCGCCGACAGGTACACCGTCTGCCCGATGCGCCCCTGGAACTCCTCCCACTTCAGCGGGCGGTTGTCGAGGGCGGAGGGCAGTCGGAACCCGTGGTCGACCAGGGTCCGCTTGCGGGAGGCGTCGCCCTCGTACATGGCGCCGATCTGCGGCACCGTGACGTGCGACTCGTCGATGACGAGCAGGAAGTCGTCCGGGAAGTAGTCCAGCAGGGTGTTGGGCGGCGAGCCGGGCAAGCGGCCGTCGAAGTGCATCGAGTAGTTCTCGACGCCGGAGCAGCTGCCGATCTGGCGGAGCATCTCGAGGTCGTACGTCGTGCGCATCCGCAGACGCTGGGCCTCCAGGAGCTTGCCCTGCTTCTCCAGCTCGGTCAGGCGCTCGGCCAGCTCCTTCTCGATGTCGTTGACCGCGCGCTCCATGCGCTCGGGGCCCGCGACGTAGTGCGAGGCCGGGAACACGTACAGCTGCTGGTCGTCGCTGATGATCTCGCCGGTGACCGGGTGCAGCGTGGACAGGGCCTCGATCTCGTCGCCGAACATCTCGATGCGGACGGCGAGCTCCTCGTAGACCGGGAAGATCTCGATGGTGTCGCCGCGGACACGGAAGGTGCCGCGGGCGAAGGCCATGTCGTTGCGCGTGTACTGGATGTCCACGAAGCGGCGCAGCAGCTCGTCCCGGTCGTGCTCGTCGCCGACGCGGAGGGGGACCATGCGGTCGACGTACTCCTGCGGGGTGCCGAGACCGTAGATGCAGGAGACCGAGGCGACCACGACGACGTCGCGGCGGGTGAGCAGCGAGTTGGTCGCGGAGTGGCGCAGCCGCTCCACCTCCTCGTTGATCGAGGAGTCCTTCTCGATGTACGTGTCCGACTGCGGGACGTAGGCCTCGGGCTGGTAGTAGTCGTAGTACGAGACGAAGTACTCGACGGCGTTGTTCGGCAGGAGCTCCCGGAACTCGTTCGCCAGCTGGGCGGCCAGTGTCTTGTTCGGCGCCATCACGAGGGTGGGGCGCTGGAGCTTCTCGATCATCCACGCGGTGGTGGCGGACTTGCCGGTGCCGGTCGCGCCGAGCAGCACGACGTCCTTCTCGCCTGCTTCGATGCGCCGGGCGAGGTCGGCGATGGCCGTCGGCTGGTCGCCGCTCGGCTGGTAGGGACTGACGACCTCGAAGGGCGCCACCGTGCGTTCGATCTGAGAAACGGGCCGCATGGGATCCACCGTACGACCCCGCACTGACAACCGGTCCGGATCAGCGGTTCTGCGGGGTGCGGGGGCGCCGGTGGGCGAGGTGGCGGCGGGTGTGGTGCGCGGGGTGGTGCGCCGGGCGGTGGGCCCGGGGCGGGAACTCGGGGTGGGCGGGGATGCCCGGCTTGTGCTCGAGGGGCACCCCGGCCGGCCGCCCCATGATCATCAGCGGGTCGAGGAGCACCACGACGCCGGCGAGGAGGAGGAAGGCGAGGGGCCCGATCAGCATGGGGGCGAGCAGCTCGGCCGGTGAGCCGCCGGAGGAGGGGACGGCCGTGCCGTGCAGGTGCACGTCGAGCGCGGCCATGCCGGTGTAGTGCATGCCGGTGACTGCGAGGCCCATCACGAGGCTGGCGCCCACGCTCCAGAGGAATCCCCGGACCTGCCCGGCCGCCCACAGGGCCGCGGTGGCGGCGGCCATGGCGATGGCGACGGACGCGGACACGGTGAGCGTGTTGTACTCCAGCTGCCCGTCCAGCCGCATACCGGCCATTCCCAGGTAGTGCATCGAGGCGATCCCCAGGCCGGTGATCGTGCCCCCGGTGAACAGGGCCGTCCCCCGCGCGCCCCGGTAGCCGACGATGAAGACGCCCACGCCCACCATGAGGATGGCGACGGCGAGGCTCGCGAACGTCATCGTCCAGTCGTAGCGGATCGGCGTGTGCTCGATCGTGAACCCCATCATCGCGATGAAGTGCATGGTCCATATCCCGGAGCCGATCGCCGCCGAGCCGAGGGCCAGCCATGCCGGACGCCACGATCGGGTGACAAGTATCGATCTGGTGGTGCAGCGCAGACCGAGGGCGCCGCCCAGGCAGGCCATGAGGTAAGCCACCAGCGGTGTGACGAGTCCGTAGCTGAAGCCGTCGACCGTGTCGTGCATGTGCGGCTGCCCTTCCGCCCTTTTGTGTCCCGGAATGCCCTGATTGCGCGCCCTTCCCAGGACCGTACAAACGGTCAGGGCCGAGGCAGAGAGTATGACTCCCACCGGAACGGACGAACGATTCTCCGGCAAAGAATCACGGCCTTGCCCCAGTTGTGCCGCCCCGGTGAGCGGAGTTGAGCAACTCCCATTCAGCCTGTGGCCATTCTGCACCCATCTCTCGTTGACGCTCTGCTGTCACAGTGGTGCTGTCCGTGAACGCTCGACGCGAGGAGTACGCATGCACGCGCGCGCAGTTGCCGTCCTGACCACCGCGCTCGTGGGGGTCGTCCTCATGGCTCCCAGTTCCCACGCAGACACGCCGGACAGCGGCGACGCGCCGACGGTCGTCGCCCACCGGGGCGCCTCCGCCTACGCGCCGGAGAACACGCTGGCCGCCGTCGACAAGGCGGCCGAGCTCGGCATCCGCTGGGTGGAGAACGACGTCCAGCGCACCAAGGACGGCGAACTCGTCGTCATCCACGACGACAGCCTGCAGCGCACCACCGACGTCGAGGAGGTCTTCCCCGACCGCGCACCCTGGAAGGTGAAGGACTTCACCGCCGCCGAGATCGCCCGTCTGGACGCCGGAAGCTGGTTCGGCCCCGCGTACGCGGGCGCGCGCGTGCCGACGCTGGAGCAGTACGTGCGACGCGTGGAGCTCCACCACCAGAAGCTGCTGCTGGAACTCAAGAGCCCGGGGCTCTACCCGGGGATCGAGCGCCAGACCCTGAAGGCTCTCGCCAACGAGGGGTGGCTCGACCGGCGGCACGTGGCGGGCCGGCTGGTCGTCCAGAGCTTCGACGCGGACAGCATCCGGACCGTCCACGGCCTCAAGCCCGCCGTCAAGACCGGGTTCCTCGGCACCCCGGCCGTGGCGGACCTGCCCGAGTACGCGAAGTTCACCGACCAGATCAACCCCTCCTACGGCTCGATCTCCCAGAGCTACGTCGCCACCGTCCACACCTTCACCGGGCCGCACGGCAGGGTCATGGAGGTCTTCACCTGGACGGTCGACGACGCGGACACCGCCCGGCGGGTGGCCGGCTACGAGGTGGACGGCGTCATCACCAACAAGCCCGACGTGGTGCGGGACGCGGTGGGCGAGGCGGCGGACTCCGCCGGGCTGTGATCCCACGACGCTCGGGGCGGGCGTCCGCGTCCGCGCCCCGGGCGTTGTCGGTGGCGGGCCGTACGGTGGGCGCATGGACAGCCATGGGCAGGACGAGCAGCAGGTGGTGTGGACCGTCGTCGGCACCGGCATCGGTCCGCTGCTGCTGGCCGCGAGCCGGACGGGACTGGTCAACGTCGTGTTCCACGCCACGGACGCCGTGCGCGACCGGGCGCTGGAGCGGCTCGCGTCCCGGCTGGGCACCCGGCCCGTCGAGGCGCCCGGTTCCCCGCTGCTGGCCGAGGCGGCGCGGCAGGTGGAGGCGTACTTCGCGGGCGAGCGGCACGACTTCGAGCTGCCCCTGGACTGGTCGCTGATATCGGGCTTCAACCGGCAGGTGCTGCGGGAGCTGGCGTCCGGCGTGCCGTACGGCTCGGTCGTGGGCTACGGCGATCTGGCCGGGCGTGTGGGACAGCCCGGGGCCGCCCAGGCGGTGGGCGCGGCGATGGGGGCCAATCCGCTGCCGGTCGTCGTGCCGTGCCACCGGGTCGTGGGGAGCGACGGCGGCATCGGCGGGTTCGGCGGCGGCGTGGACACCAAGCGGCGGTTGCTCGCGCTGGAGGGTGTGCTCCCCGAGCCGCTGTTCTGAGCCGGGCCGCCGTTCCCCTGGTTTGACCCGGTGCCCCGCCCGCCAGGGATGAGGGAGAACCGACGGACTGGGGAGGCAGGCGCGTGGTGCTGGTGGTGTCGGAAGAGGTACGGGAGGCGATCGCCGGGCGTCGCCCCGTGGTGGCCCTGGAGTCCACGATCATCGCGCACGGGCTGCCGCGCCCGCGGAATCTGCTGGTGGCCCGGGAGCTGGAGGCCGCCGTGCGGCAGGAGGGCGGCGTACCGGCGACGATCGCCGTGCTGGACGGGCGGCCCCATGTCGGCCTGGACGAGGAGCGGCTGGAGCGGGTCGCGACCGAGGACGGCATCCGCAAGCTGGGCCACCGCGATCTGCCGCTCGCGCTGGCCGCCGGGGCGAGCGGCGCGACCACGGTGTCGGCGACCGCGCTGCTGGCCGCCCGGGCGGGGGTGCGCGTCTTCGCGACCGGCGGGCTCGGCGGGGTGCACCGGGAGTGGACCGTGACACAGGACGAGTCGGCCGACCTCGGTCTGCTGGCGCGCACCCGGATCACGGTGGTGTGCGCGGGCGTGAAGTCCATCCTCGACGTGCCGGCGACCCTGCAGCGGCTGGAGACGCTGGGCGTCGCGGTGGCCGGGTACGGCACGGACCGCTTCCCCGGCTTCTATCTGTCCGACTCGGGGCATCCGGTGGACTGGACGCTGCGCACCCCGGAGCAGGTGGCGGCGGTGATGCGGGCGCAGGACGCGCTCGGCGGGCCGGAGTCGGCGCTCGTCGTCGCCAATCCCGTCGCCCCGGAGGAGCAGCTCGACCCCGCGCTGCACGCGCGCGTGCTCGCCGACGCGCTGCGCGCGTGCGCGCAGGAGAGCGTCACGGGCCAGGCGGTCACGCCGTTCCTGCTGGACCACCTGGTGCGGCACACGGACGGCGCGTCGCTGAGCGCCAACCTGGCGGCGGTGCGCGGCAACGTTCGGCTGGCGGCACGGGTCGCGGCGGCGTGGACCGGGGCGTGACCGCCGCGGCGGGCGGCGGGCTGCTGGTCGTCGGGGACGTCGTCACCGATGTCGTCGCCCGGCACCGGGGGCCGCTCGCCGCCGGGACGGACACGGCCGCGTCGATCCGGCGGCTGCCCGGCGGTGCGGGGGCCAACGTGGCCTGCTGGGCCGCGTACGAGGGGTGCGGGGACGTGCGGCTGCTGGGGCGGGTCGGCGCGGACTCCTCGGACTGGCACGAGCGGGAGCTGCTGGCGCACGGGGTGCGGCCCCTCCTGGTCGTCGACCGGTCGGCGCCGACGGGGACGGTCGTCTGCCTGGTCGACACGGGTGCCTCGGCCGAACGGACGTTCCTCACCGACAGCGGGGCGTCGCTGCGGGCGCAGCCCGGTGACTGGTCGGACACGCTGCTCGACGGCGTCGCGCGTCTGCACCTGTCGGGTTACCTCCTCTTCTCGGAGCCGAGCCGCGCCCTGGTGGCGGTAGCGCTGGCCGCGGCACATGCGCGGGGGGTGCCGGTGAGCCTGGATCCGGCGTCGGCGGGCTTCCTGACGGCCCTGGGCGCCGGCCGTTTCCTGGGGCTGGTCGAGGGGGTCGACGTCCTGCTGCCCAGCCGGGACGAGGCGTGCCTGCTCACCGGGATGCCGGACGCCGCGGACGCCGCTGCCGAGCTGAGCCGGCACGTTCCGCTGGTGATCGTCAAGCAGGGCGCAGAGGGGGCCCTGGTGGCCCGGTCCGGTGCCGTGTGCGCGCGGCTCCCGGCCGTCCCGGCGTCTCCGCGGGACAGTACTGGCGCCGGTGACGCCTTCACGGGCGCGTTCCTCGCCGCGCTGGTCGCGGGTGCGTCGCCCGAGGAGGCGGTGGCGCAGGGGTGCCGGGCGGGAGCGGCGGCGGTCGAGCGGGTGGGCGGGAGACCTCCGCGAGCCGGGTTCGACGCCTGACCGACGGCCCGCCGCGTCGGGCGCCCGGGCGCCCGGGACGCCGTTCGCTCGGACCCGGCAGACTGGCCCCGGGGACGGCGGCACGACGGCCGGCGGAACTCGGGGATGCCGTCCGGTCAGCCGTTCCACGCCGGGTGGCGCGGGTCGTCGGCGCGCACCAGCACGTCGGCGGTGGCGGCGGGGTCGGCCTCCTCCGCGTAGCGGTCGAAGGCCGGGAGGGTCCAGTGCTCGGTCTCGGGCGTGCGGCGGCGCAGGGCGCCCGGGGTGAGGACGAGGTGGACGCTGAGATCGAGGGGGAACCAGTGACGCAGCAGGAAGGGCCCGTGCAACAGCAGCACGCCGCCCGCCGGGAGGTGGACGTAGGGACTGCGGGTGGCCCGGTCGGTCACCGGGTCCCACAGGTCGGGCAGCACCCGCCCGTCCCCGCCGGGACCGAGGGGGTCGAAGACCTCACGCCACAGGGCGCCGGTGTCGTGCCAGCCGTTGTAGTAGGTCTCGACGTCCTGCCGTCCGTACTCCAGGCGGACGGAGGCGGGACGCAGGAAGCCCTCCGTCCCGACGGTGAGGGAGGGGCGGCCGCGCAGGCGCAGCGCCTCGCCGACCCGTTCGGCGAGGTCGCCGGGGCGGGCGGCGGGCGCGCCGTCGAAGGCGACGCGCTGCCAGGGGCTGCCGTCGGCCGGCTCCAGGTCGAGCAGGCGCTCGGCGAGCCGGTCGCCGAGCCGGTCCCAGGTGATCGCTTCCAGTCGCACGTGCCCATGATGCGCCGTCGGCCGTCCGGCACGCGTGGCGGCCCGTCCGGACGCCCCCGCGTGATCCCGCGCCGTCCGGCCGTGGTCACCGTGCTCGTGCGGGAGTTGACTGGGGGCGATCGACGACAGCCGGTGCCGGCGGGGCACCGGTCCGACGGGTGGGAGTGGACGCGACATGATCGACGGGCCGTACTTCGTGCTGGCGGTACTGGGGGTGCTCGGGACCGGTCTGGCGGCCGGGGTCTTCTGCGCCTTCTCGACGTTCGTCATGCGGGGTCTCGCCGCGCTGCCGCCCGCCCAGGGCGTCGCGGCGATGAACGCGATCAACAGGGCCGCGGTGCGCCCGGCGTTCATGCTCGTGTTCCTCGGCACGACGGTGCTGTCCGCGGTGATCGCGGTGGTGACGTTCGTGCGGTGGCCGGACGAGGGCGCGGTGGAGCTGCTGCTGGGCAGCGCGCTGTACCTGATCGGGTCGTTCGGGGTCACCGTGGCCGCGAACGTACCGCGCAACGAGGCGCTGCTCCGCCTGGAACCGGCCTCGGCGGAGGCGGCCGGCCGGTGGCCCGGCTACGTGCGCGAGTGGACCGCGTGGAACCACGTCCGTACGGGCACCTCCGCCGCCGCGGCGGTGGCGTACGTGCTGGCCCTCGCCTGAGCGCGAGCCGCCGCCGGGCCCGCGGCGGCTGCGCGCGGAGGACGGACGGGCGGTCGCCGCAGGGCCGGGGAAGAGGCCCGTGCGGTGCCCTGCGGGCGGCTGCGGCCGGACGTAGGGTGACGGCGAGAGCGTTGTTCGGCGACGCCCGGCCTGCCAGCCCGCACGCAAGGAAGACGGCCATGGCCGACCCCAAGGGATTCCTGACCACGCCCCGCGAGGACTGGCCCCGCAGGCCCGCCGGGGAACGCGTGCGGGACTGGGACGAGGTGTACGTCCCGGGCGCGCTGCTCCCCCTGATCGGTCCGCAGGCCAACCGGTGCATGGACTGCGGTGTGCCCTTCTGCCACGAGGCCTGCCCGCTCGGCAACCTGATCCCGGAGTGGAACGAGCTGGTCGCGCGCTCGGACTGGCGGGCGGCGAGCGACCGGTTGCACGCCACGAACAACTTCCCCGAGTTCACGGGCCGGTTGTGCCCGGCGCCGTGCGAGGCGGGGTGTGTGCTCGCCATCAACCAGCCGGCGGTCACCATCAAGAACGTCGAGTGCGCCATCGCCGACCGGGCCTGGGAGGAGGGCTTCACCTCCCCGCGCCCGCCGGACCGGCTGTCCGGGCGGACGGTGGCGGTGATCGGGTCGGGACCCGCCGGTCTCGCGGCCGCCCAGCAGCTGACCCGGGCCGGGCACACGGTCGCCGTCTACGAGCGGGCCGACCGGATCGGCGGGCTCATGCGGTACGGCATCCCCGCGTTCAAGATGGAAAAGCGTCATCTGGAGCGGCGCATCGACCAGATGCGGGCCGAGGGGACGAAGTTCCGTACGTCGGCGGCGGTCGGGCGGGACCCCGACGCCGCCGAGCTGCGGACCCGCTACGACGCGCTCGTGATCGCCGTCGGGGCGACCGCCTGGCGCGAACTGCCCGTGCCGGGCCGGGAGCTGGCCGGGGTGCACCAGGCGATGGAGTACCTGCCGCTGGCCAACCGCGTGTGCGAGGGGGACCTGGAGGCCTCCCCGCTGTCCGCCGCCGGCCGGCACGTCGTCATCGTCGGCGGGGGCGACACGGGCGCGGACTGCCTCGGCACGGCGGTGCGGGAAGGGGCCGCGTCCGTGACCCAGCTGGACATCTACGCCCAGCCGGGCGCGGCACGCGACGAGGAGGCCGAGCCCTGGCCGACGTACCCGAAGCTCTACCGGCTGTCGGTCGCGCACGAGGAGGCACGTCATCTGCGGTCGGCGCCGGCCGCCGACGCGGACGCGCGGCTGTTCGCGGCGTCCACGCTCCGCCTCACCGGCGACGCGGAGGGGCACGTGCGACGGCTGCACCTGGTCGGGGTGGACGCCGGGCGGCGTCCGCTGCCCGGTACCGAGCGGGCGCTCCCCGCCGACCTGGTGCTGCTCGCCCTCGGCTTCGCCGGGCCGGACCGGACGGACGGGCTCGTCGACGGACTGGGGCTGGAGCTGGCGCCCCGGGGCACGATCGTCCGGGACCGGGACTTCGCCACCAACGTTCCCGGGGTGTTCGCCGCCGGGGACGCCGCCCGCGGGCAGTCGCTCATCGTGTGGGCGATAGCCGAGGGGCGGGCGGTGGCGGCCGCCGTCGACCGCCACCTGTCGGGCGGCAGCACGCGTCTGCCGGCGCCCATCGGGCCGTACGACCGGCCGATGACGGCCTGAAACCGGCCGCCCCCGCACTCGGGCGGGCCGCCCTGCCCCCGGTCACGGCTTGCGGGCCACCGCCCCGTATCCCGGGATGACCCCGTCGTCCTGCCCGGCGACCGGCTCGCCCAGCTCCGGGTGCCACAGGTGGGGCACCTCGACGCCCGGTTCGACCAGGTCGAGGCCCTCGAAGAAGCGGGCGAACTCCTCGCGCGAGCGCAGGGCCAGGGTGACGCCGGCGGCCCTGAGCTTCTCGGTGGCCGCCCGCGACTCCTCGGGCGTGAAGTCGGCCGTGGCGTGGGTCATCACCAGATGACTGCCGGAGGGCAGCGCCGCCAGCAGCCGGCCGACCAGGTCGTGGGCGCCGTCCTCGTCGGAGACGAAGTGCAGCAGCGCGACCAGCGACAGCGCCACGGGCTCGTCCAAGTCCAGGATCTTCCTGGCGCCGTCCAGGACGGCGTCGGGGTCCCGCACGTCGGCCGCGAGGTACTCGGTCGCCCCCTCGGGCGTGCCGCGCAGCAGGGCCGCCGCGTGGGCCAGCACGATCGGGTCGTTGTCGCAGTAGACGACGCGGGCGTCGGGCACGGTCTCCTGGGCGACCTGGTGGAGGTTGGGCTCGGTGGGGATGCCGGTGCCGACGTCCAGGAACTGCCGTACGCCGTGGCGGGCCAGCCAGCGCGTGGCCCGGTGCATGAAGGCGCGGTTGACCCGTGCCATCACCGGCACCCTCGGGTCCAGGGCGAGCATCTGCCGGCCCATCTCCTCGTCGACCGGGTAGTTGTCCTTGCCGCCGAGATACCAGTCGTACATCCGCGCGGGATGCGGCCTGCTCGTGTCGATGCCGGCAGGGGGCTGCCCGGTCATGGCGCGCTCCAAGGTGTGAAGTTTTCGCAGCAATCGGTGATCGACTCAGTGCCAAACAGCTTAAGAACAAGCAACAACAGGGCCGTGCGATTCAGGACAGCAGGAAGTCCGCCTCTCCCGCCTTCGCTCCCTCGATGAAGGCCGTCATCTCGGCGGAGGTGTAGATCAGCGCCGGTCCGTCGGGATCGGTGGACTGCCGTACGGCGATCCGGCCGTCGGCGAGCTTCATCGCCTCCAGGCAGTTGCCGCCGTTGCCGCCGCTCCACGGCTTGTGCCAGCCCTCGCTGCCCAGTTCGCGGGCGGGCATGCCGTTGTAGATCCGCTCGGCGCGGCCGCGTGGCGATGGCTGGGACTTGATGCGGTTCATTCACAACTCCTTGCGGAGATCCCGGAGGATCTCCTTCGTGCGATGTGCCGTGGCGGCCTGCGCCGCCATGCGGTCCATGACCTCGAGGTGGGTCGCCACCTCGGTGCGCGCGTCGAGGTAGACGGCGCCGGTCAGGTACTCGCTGTAGACCATGTCGGGAAGTTCCGGCACGGCGAATCGGAACAGCACGAAGGGCCCGTACGTGCCGGGGTGCGGCCCGTTGGCGAACGGGGCGATCTGCAGCGTCACGTGGGGCAGCTTCGTGGCGTCGAGCAGCTTGTCGATCTGGCCGCGCATCACCTCCGGGCCGCCGACCGGGCGGCGCAGCGCGGTCTCGTCCATGACGACCCACAGCCGGGGCGCGTCCTCACGGGTGAGGAGGTCCTGGCGTTGCATGCGCAGGGCGACGTGGCGCTCGATGTCCTCGGGCCGGGTCTGGCCGATGGCGCCCGACCGGAGCACGCCGCGCGCGTAGTCCTCGGTCTGCAGCAGCCCCGGGACGAAGTGGGGTTCGTAGGAGCGGATCAGCGCGGCCGCGCCCTCCAGACTGACGTACATGGAGAACCAGCCCGGCAGGATGTCGTGGAAGCGCTGCCACCATCCGGGCTTGTTGGCGTCCTCGGCCAGCTGGACGAAGACCTCGGCCTCCTCGTCCCCGATGCCGTAGGCCTTCAGCAGCAGCTGGAGGTACGGGATCTTGAGGCCGACCTCGGCCATCTCCATGCGGCGGACCGTCGCGGGGGCCACGCGCAGGATGCGGGCGGCCTCCTCGCGCTTGAGCCCCGCGCGTTCGCGCAGGTCCAGCAGGCGCCGGCCGAGGACGACCTGGCCGACCGTCGGCGCCGACCGCGGCTCGCTCACCGCCCCACCTCCACGCTGATTCCTGAACCGTTCCGTGCACGGGTGATCCCCGGACCCGGCGATCCCGTGATCGTCGACGAGGCGGGCCGCCGTGTGTGCGGACAGCCCGGCGGCGCCATTCGAAGACCTTTTCGAAAGTCCGGGCAGACCTTCGGTGATCTGAAGTGGCGCCGCTCGACGTGCTGTTGCGAAGCAGTGTGCCACGGCCGTCCAGACCGTCACACAGCACTCTGCACTTTTCAGAGTGACACTTGCCAAGTGTTCACGGCGGGGCGATAGTGGCAAGCGTGATTCCGTCCGCGCCCTTAGGAACAGACGCCGTCGCGGCCCCCCGGGGCCTCGGCGCCGCCATGGGAGCCGGCCCCGCGGGGGCCGCCGCTGCCGAGCGCCGGTTCCGTTTCGAGCTGGCCGCACACCCGGGTTCTCCCGCGCAGGCCAGACGCCTGACACGGGCCCGGCTGAACGGCTGGTCGGTGTGCGAGGACACCTGTGACACCGCGGCCCTGGTGGTCTCCGAGCTGGTGACCAACGCGATCGTGCACACCGCGAGCCGGTACGTCGTGTGCGAGCTGCACGACGGCGACGAGCTGGTGCGCATAGCCGTGCGCGACGAAGGATGCGCGCCCGGCCAGCCGCACCCGTCGGACGGCCGGCGGCCCGACGACGAGCACGGCCGGGGACTCCTCCTCGTCGACGCCCTGTGCGACGCCTGGGGCGCCCACGAGCACGGGCCCGGCCTGCTGGTCTGGGCCGAACTGCCGCGCGGCACCAGCGCACCGCACGACCCCGCCGAACCCCGCGACGACCTGGGCTGGGGCGCCCGCCCGAAGCCCGGGCCCGCCGACGGCACCGGCGACGAGGACGAGGCGGAAGCACACCACCCAGAGGCACGCCGTGGAACGGGGACCGCATGGCTATGAGGGCTTCGTCCGGCGTCCGCCCGCTCGGACTGGACACCCTGGTCCGTCTGCAGCGCGCGCTGCTCGAGCCCGGGAGCCCCCGGCGACTGCCCGTGCCCGACGGCATGACGGCCCCGCTGGGCTGCGACGCCGTGACGGTGCCGGCGCGGCTCGGCCCGCTGGTGCTGCCCCGGCTGCCCCGCGTGGGATGCGTCTACGCCGACGACGCCCACTGGTGGTGGATCGTCCCGTCGGACTCCGACTACGCCCTGGAGTGGCCCGCCCCGGCGCGGTACGCCACCGGCGCGGTCGTCCCCGACACCCCCGGCACCCCCGGTTTTCCCGGCCTGATCCACCGGCCGGACGGCACGGTCCCCTACACCCCGCCCATCCCGCTCTACCTGGCGCTGTGCCGCCTCACGGACACGACGCCGACGTGGTCGCGGGTGAGCGCGTAGCCGCCGGGACGCTCCGCGCCGTCCCCCCGCCCGCCGCCCGGGCCCTCGTGCTCCGCGCGCGCCTCCGCGCCCTCCCGCGCACGGCTCCCGCCCGGTCCCGTCCTTCCGCGCCCTCACGCGCCGCCGGCCCCCGTGCCGTCGCTCCGCGCTCCCTTCCGAGCCTCCCACTCCCCCTCGTGCGTCCCGGCACGCCCCCGACCGCTCCGGCCGGTCCGGCATGCGCCCGCGCGCTCCGGTCTCCCCCGCTCGCGCCCTGCCCGCGGTGAGCCCGCCCCCGCGATAGTGGCCCTTCGTCCACGAACGGGGGCTCACGGTGGGGAAGAGGGGCGGCGCGGAGCCGGCCGGGGTGTCGGAGTCGGAGCGGCTGCTCTTCGGCGGGCCCCTGCGCTACGACATGGGCTGGAGCCAGCACGCGGACGCGTTCCTGGAGCTGGGGTTCCGGGCCATGGTGACCCGGTTGCCGTCCCTGCTGCTGTCCAGTCTGCGGCTCGCCCGGCAGGCCGATCCGCAGGCGGCGCGGACCGTGCTGGCGGCCGAGGTGGGCCGGGGCATGGCCCAGGCGGTCAGCCTCCTCGCCGTCAACAGCGCGCTGGCCGGGCTGATGGCCGCCGGCCCGATCGGGGAGCGACTGCGCGGAACCGTCCCCGCACTGGTCACCGTGGCCGCCGTGATGCTGGTCGCGGCGCTGCTGCGGGCGGCCTCGACGTACGCGACCGGGCGGCTGGAACCCAAGGTGGAGCGGGTGGCCACCGAACGCTATCTGGAGCGGGCGGCGGCCGTGGAGCTGGCCGCCATCGAGGACCACGCCTTCCACAAGCTGCTGGACACCGCCCAGTACGGCGCGGCCTCCGCACGACGCATGATCATGTACGGCACGCGCGTGGTGAACGCGATGATCTCGCTCGTCGCCGCGGCCGGTGTGCTGACCGTGCTGCACCCGGCGCTGCTGCCGCTGCTGGTGACGATGACGCTGCCGAGCGCCTGGAGCGCACTGACCCTGGCCCGCCGCCGGTACGAGTCCTTCCACGCCTGGGTGCAGCACGAGCGGGCGGGACGGCTGCTGGCCGGCCTGCTCATCGAACCGGCGGCGGCCCCCGAGATCCGGGTGCACGGCGTCGGCCCCTTCCTGCTGCGGCACTTCCGCGCGATGTCGGAGACCGCCGAGGCGGAGCAGGCCCGGCTGGCCCGGCTGGCGGCCCGTACGGGACTGATCGCGGCGGCGTGGACCGGCCTGGCGACGGCCGCGACGTACGCGACCCTCGGCGGGCTGCTGCTGGGCGGCGCGATGGCCCTGTCGGTGGCGGGTACGGCCGTCATCGCGATCCGCACGGGCTCGCAGAGCCTCGGCACGCTCGTCGTGGAGCTGAACGCGCTGCACGAGGAGGCCCTGTTCGTCGGCGACCTGGAGCGGCTGCACGTGGAGGCGGCCGGCCGGGCCATCCCCGTCGGCGGCACCGCGCTGCCGGAGGACGCGAAGGAGGTCCGGTTCGAGAACGTCACGTTCCGCTACCCGGGTGACGCCACCCGCCCCGCGCTCGACGACGTCACGCTCTCGCTGCCGCTGGGCCGGATCATCGCGCTGGTCGGCGAGAACGGCTCGGGCAAGTCGACCCTGGTCAAACTGCTCGCCGGGCTGTACACCCCGGACGGTGGCCGCATCACGTGGGACGGCGTCGACGCGGCGACCGCGGACCGGCACGCGCTCGCCGAACGCGTCGCGATGGTCGCCCAGGACTTCAAGCGCTGGCCGTTCACCGCCCGGGTGAACGTCGCGGTGGGCCGCTCCTCCGTACCGCTGGGCGACGACCGCGTGGCCGACGCGGTCGCCGAGGCCGGGGCCGAGGAGGTGGTCGCGGACCTGCCCCGCGGCCTGGACACCCTGCTGGCCCGCAACTTCAGCGGCGGCCACGAGCTGTCCGGCGGACAGTGGCAGCGGATCGGGATCGCCCGGGCCGCGTACCGGCGCGGCCGGATCCTCATCGTGGACGAGCCGACGGCCGCCCTGGACGCCCGGGCCGAACTGGAGGTCTTCGAGAAGATCCGCGCCCTGGCCGGCAGTGGACAGACGGTCGTCCTGATCACCCACCGGCTGGCGTCCGTGCGCCACGCGGACCTGGTGCACGTCCTCGACCAGGGCAGGCTGGTGGAGTCCGGGACACCGGACGAGCTGCTCGCCACGGGCGGGGTCTACGCCGAGCTGTACTCGCTCCAGGCGGAGCAGTTCACGCAGGCGCCGGTGCCCGCACCCGGGGCGGGCTGATCCCGCCGTTCACCCGGTGTGCCGGCCGTCCGCCGTCACGCGGCCGCGTCACCGGTGGTCCCGCCGCCGCGGACGACGACCAGGAACATGTCCGAGGCGAGGTCCATGACGACCTCGGCGGGCAGGCCCTCCAGACGCCGCGCGTGCGCGAACTCCTCCGCCGGCCAGGAACCGCGCGGCCCGCCGGCGGGAAAGCGCTCGAGCACCGTTCGCCCGTTCACCCTGCACCTCCATGTAGCGCTGTACTCGTAGAGTTAAACGCCAACCATGGAGCGAACACCTCGTGAAGTGATGGTACTGAGACTAAGTTGACACTCGTTCACCGCAAAGTGTGAGCGCCGTCTCGTCCGTCCGGGCCCCTTCGCGACGCTGCGTGTCAGTCGTCGTACTCGTCGTGGTAGCGGATCCGGTCGCTGCCCGCGGGCGCCCCGAGAGCCGACGCGCGCCCCTCCGGCCGCTCCCACCGCTCCTGCCGGCCGAGCGCGGTCAGGTCGAGGAGACTGGTGGTCGAGCCGAGCCCGTCGAGGCCGCGTTCGTACGTCGAGTAGGTGTGGAAGACCCGGTCCCGGTCCCGCAGGAAGCAGCTGAGGCCCGGCCGCTCGCCGAGTTCCCCCTCGTGCTCCAGGGTCGCCTCGAAGTCGGTGTTGAAGTCGCTGAGGTACGACGAGTACCAGGGCAGGGTCCAGCCCATCCGCGCCTTGAAGGGCAGGATCCTCGGGTACGGCGCGCGGGACACCGCCGCGAAGGACGTGCCGCGTGCCCTCAGGTGCGCCAGGTGCCCGATCTGGTCGAGGAACGCCGAGCAACTTCGGCACCCGGCGTTCCACTCGGGCGCGAACATGAAGTGGTGGACGATGAGCTGGGCGCGCCCCTCGAAGAGGTCGAGCAGGGTGGCCTTGCCGTCGCCGCCCTCGAAGACGTACTCCTTGTCGATCTCCACCATGGGCAGTGAGCGCCGCTCGGCGTTGAGCGCGTCCCGCGCTCGGGTGGCCGCCTTCTCCTGGGCCAGTAAGGCCGCGCGCGCCGCGCGCCAGTCCTCGCGCGAGACGATCTCGGGAAGCGACATGGGCTCCAGCTCCTCCTGTGCAACGGTCCGTCGGGGGTGCTGACCGGTGGGAGGCGCGGAACTCATCGCGGTGCGGTGGGATTTCTTTCCGGACCGGCGCTCCGGTGCGGCGGCTGCCCGGCGACCGGCAGCTCCGGCAGGCGCAGCCCCGCGCGTTCGCGCCGTTCGGCCAGTTCGTCGCGCAGCTCGGCGAGCCGCTCGGCGAGCCGGGGTGTGAGGCGGCCGCTGTCGTCGAGGTGCACGGCACACGCGGTGGTGGTGTCGACGAGCCGTTCCAGGACGGCGGCGACCTCGTCCGCGCCCGCGGAGTGCCGGGCGAGCGCCGGCAGCTCGGCGGCGGCGAGGGCGACGGCGGTGCGGGCCTCGGCGAGCGTGCGGTAGGCCTCCCGGCGCAGCCTCCACCGGGCGGCGCGGTCGTCGGACTCGCTCAGTACGTGGGCGAGGTAGGCGTGTGCGGCGCCGCCCGCCGCCTCGAGCCGGGCGCGGACCGTGCCGCCGCGCTGCCCCGGCATCGGCAGATGCCCGACGATCAGGACGATCGCGCAGGCCAGCAGGGTCTCCGCGATGCGGCTGAGCGCGGCCTGGGGTTCGCCGCCGGTCATCACCAGGGCGAGGACGAGGACGGTGACGACGGCGGTCTGGGCGGCGAAGTGCCGGGCGGCGACGGGCACGAGCGCCCCGCTGAGGACGACGAGCGCGACCAACCCCTCCGGCCGGGGCAGCACGGCGGCGAACGCGGCGAAGACGAGCGCCCCGAGGACGGTGCCGGCCACCCGGCACAGCACGCGGGACACCAGCGGGCCCAGGTCGGGCTTGACCAGGAAGACGACGGTGGCGGGCAGCCAGTACCAGTGCTGGTGCGACCCGTACCAGTGCCCCTGGTGCAGGACCTGGCCGACGGCGGCGCCGGCCCCGAAGCACAGACCGGCGCGCAGTCCGTACTCCCGGCCGGCGGCGCCGAGGACGGTGCGCGCAACGGAGGTGAGCGGCCGGCTGCGGGTGTGCAGGTCCCGGCCGCTGCCCCGGTCGAAGGCCTCGGCCGCGTGCAGGAGGGCGTCGTCGAGGGCCCGCAGGGCGGGTTCGGTGCGGGCGGGGGCGGGCAGCGGCCCGGTGGGGGTGTTGCCGCGGACGGCCGCTGCGAGCCGCCGGGGGCCTTCGGCGGCCCGGGCGGGCACGGGGTGCTCCGACCAGGCGAGCGCGGTCGCGGCCTCGCCGAGGGGCAGCGCGGCGGCGTACTGCGCGTGCAGCCGGCGTTCGGCCGAGGAGGAGGGGTGGCGCCGCAGCCTGGGCCCGGCGAGCGCGTCCTGCGCCTGGTCGAGGGCGGCGGTGAGCGCCGCCCGACGGGCACCGGCGTGTTCGGTGCCCGCCGCCTCCAGCAGCGCGGCGACGGCGTCGTACGCGTCGGCGACGGCCGCGCGCTCCCCGTCGAAGCGGAAGTCGAGGCGCGCGTCGCGGGCGAAGGAGCCGGGTGTGGGCAGGATCAGCCGCAGCGTGAGCAGCCATCCGGCGCCGGCGAGGAAGGCGAGGACGCTCTGCCACCCGGGGTCGGGCATCGGCATGCCGGCGCCCACGGCGGTGGTGACCATCACCTGCGTCCCGGTCCCGGACGCGACGGTTCCGGCGGCGCTGACGCCTCCGGCGACCACTCCGAGCGCGGTCAGCGCCAGGGTCAGCGGGACGGGCCCGAGGTGCTGCCCCGCGAAGGTGCCGCCCAGCAGCCCGGCCGCCCCCGCGAGCGCCGGGACGCCGATCCGCCTGACGGACGTACGGCGACTGCCCGGCCGGTCGTTGATGCCGGCGAGCAGGGCGGCGATGGCGGCGACGACGCCGAGGGAGGTCCGCCCGGCGAGGAGGGCGGCGAGCAGCAGCGGCCCGCCGGCCAGTGCGCCCCGTGTGACCGCGCTCCAGGGCACGGGCCCGCGCTGGGCGTTCAGGGCGTGGGCGAGCCAGGGCGGGAGCGCGAGGACGGCGGGGCGGGCGGTGCGGGGCACGGGGCGCGGGGCTCCTGTCGTCGGGGCGAGGGCGGAGGTGAGCCTTCGGGCGACGGTGGCCGGGCTGTGGCGTGCGCTGTCAAGAGTACGGGCGGTTCGTGAGGGGGCGGAAACGGGCGCGTTTCCGCGAGGTGACGGACGCCGGCCCGCCGCCGGGAGCCGGGGCTCCGCGGCGGCGCGCGGTGGCGGCGCTCACCGCGTACGGACGTCGTAGGCCGTGCCGTCGGCGACGGCCTGGAGTTTGTCCGGGTTGGCCACGTTGTGGATGGCGGTGATACGGCCGTCGGGGCCGAAGTCGAAGGTGACGGTGGCGATCACGCGATCCGGTCCGCTGAACACCACGCCCGGCCCGCCGTTGATCCCGACGAGTTCGGCCTTCATGTCGGCGGGCTCGACGCCCTGGTAGGTGACGGTGCCGATGGCCGCGAACCAGGCGGCCACCGTGGCCGCGCCCACCACCGGGCGCAGGGCCTGGCGGACCTTGCCGCCGCCGTCGGTCCACAGGGTGACGTCCGGGGAGAGCAGTTCCATCAGGGCGTTGACGTCCCCGCCGGTCGCGGCGGCGAAGAACCGCTCCGTGGCATCGCGCTGACGCGAGCGGTCGGCGGCGAAGCGCGGGCGCCGGGCCCGCACGTGCTCGCGGGCGCGGTGCGCGGCCTGCCGCACCGCGACCTCGGAACGCTCCACCGCCTCGGCGATCTCGGCGTGGCTGAAGTCGAAGACCTCCTTCAGCACGAACACCGCGCGTTCCAGCGGGCTGAGCGTCTCCAGCACCACCAGCATGGCCATCGACACCGACTCGGCGTCCATGACGGCCTCGGAGGCGTCCCCGCCGGTGAGGATGGGCTCCGGCAGCCACGGCCCCACGTAGGTCTCCCGCTTGTGCCGGGTGGAACGCAGCCGTTCCAGCGCCAGGTTGGAGACGATCCGGGTCAGGTACGCCTTGGGGTCGGCCACCTGCGACCGGTCCGCGGCGGACCACTTGATCCAGGCGTCCTGGACCGTGTCCTCGGCGTCCGCCGCGCTGCCGAGGAGGCGGTAGGCCACGGAGAACAGCAGTCGCCGGTGCTGGTGGAAGACCTGCTGGCCGGGGTCGGCGGAGAGGCCGGTCACCTGCCCTCCCCGCTCCGGGTGAAGCGGCCCCCGCGGGGCCAGAACGCGCCCGAGGCGGGCATCTTCTTCATGCGGCCGTAGGTCGGCCAGGGCGAGGCGGTCACGGTCTCCTTGTACCGGACGGCCATGCGCCCGGTCAGGCAGAACCGGCGCGGACTGTCGTCGGGCCGTGTGAACTGCACCACGGCGTCGCCGCGTCCCAGGCTCACCGGCGTGTGGTAGTAGCCGAAGCGGAACGGCTTGGGCTGCCTGCCCCTGAGCACCCGGTCGATCGACAGCGCGGCGTGCACCCCGGTCGGCATGCCGCCCTGGCAGGTGCCGTGCATGACGCCGTAGCCCTGGCGGATCGCGGCCGCGTCGCCGATCGCGTACACGTCGGGGTGGGACACCGACCGCAGCGCGGCGTCGGTGACGATGCGTCCGTGAGCGTCGACGGTCAGCCCGGCGGCGGCCGCGAGCGGCTGGGCCCGCGTGCCGCTCGTCCACAGGACCGCGTCGGCCGCGACGCTCTCCCCGCCCGCCAGCTCGACCGCGTCGGGCAGCACCTTCACCACCTCGACGCCGGCGCGCACCCGGACGCCCAGCCGGTCGAGCGCGGCGTGCACATACGCCTTCGCCCTCGGGGTCATGGCCGCGCCGGGCTCCTCCCTGCCGAGCAGCACGACCTTCGACTCCGGGTGCCGCTCGGCGATCTCCGCGGCCGACTCGATGCCGGTCAGCCCGCTGCCCGCGACCACCACCGTGCCGTGGCCGAGCCGTGCCAGCCGGTCGGCCAGCAGCTCGGCGTCCTGTGCGCCGCCCAGCGTGTACGCGTGGTCCTCGGCCCCCGGCACGGCGGCGGTGTCGGCGACGCCGCCCAGCGCGTACACCAGCGTGTCGTAGGGCAGGACCCGGTCGTCGTCGATCCGCACGGTCCTCGCGTCCGCGTCCACCGCCGTCACCCAGCCGCGCACGAACTGCGTGCCCGTGCCCTCCAGCAGCTCCGGGACGTCCAGCTCGGCGAGCCGCTGCCCGGTCGCCGCCATGTGCAGCCGCATGCGCTCGGTGAAGCGCTCCCGCGAGTTCACCACGGTCACCCGCACGTCCTCGCGTCGCTTCGTCCGGGCCGCGAGCTGGATGGCCGCGGCCATGCCCGCGTATCCCGCCCCCAGGATCACCACGCGGTGCGCGGTCGCCGTGCCGGTCCCCTGTCGTGCGCTCATCGTTCGTCCTCCTTGGCCAACTTGCCGACACCCACCGGATGGAAGCAGGCGGCCCGAACGTGACACGGCCGGGATGTGACGCGCGCCACAGGTCGGAGGCCGGGCGGAATCTGCCGTCACGCAGACGTCGTCGGCACACCGTGCCGGGCCGCCTCCATGGCTTCGCCCAGCAGTTCCCCGGCCCGCGTGACCGCCCCGGTCAGGGACCGCGGGTCCTCCGTCAGCCGCGTCAGCAGGACGTCGAGGCCGCCCAGTCCCGCCCGCGCGACCATCCCCTTCTCGTTCGTGACCCACTCCCCCCGAGCCGCCAGCACCGCGTGCGCCGTCTGAGTCGCGGCCAGGGCGATCGCTCCGGCCACCTGGGTCACCGCTCCCTTCGGGGCGTGGCCCGCCCCGGCGTAGGCGAGGGTGGCCGTGGCCGTCCCGTACCAGTGCTCCGGGGCGGTGGCGCGGAGGGCCGCCGGGTAGGCGGGGCGGGGCAGTTCACCGCGCAGCACCTCGTTGACGGCCAGCTCCGCGACCACCAGGTACGTCGGGATGCCCGCCAGGTGGAACATCAGCGGCTCCACGCCGAAGCGGCCCGCCTCCGCCTCCGCCACCTCGTGCTCGACCGCGTCGAGGTCGCGGTAGTGCACGTCGACCCGGCGTTCGTCGATCGTCAGCCAGGCGCCGCCGTTGAAGACGCCGCCGCCCCACGCGCCGATGCCGGACACCTCCCCCGGCCAGCCGAGGGCACGGAGGTCGTCCGGGTCGAACGCGCCCCGGTAGTAGACCGCCAGGTCCCAGTCGCTGTCGGGCCGGTGGGTGCCCCGGGCCCGGGAGCCGCCGAGGGCGACGGCCCGGACGGTGGGCAGGGCGGCGAGCCGGTCGGCGGTCGTGTCGAGGAATGCCTGGTCCGTGAGGGAGGGCACGGCTGCGAGCTCCTGGTGGAGGGGACAGGGGGTGGAATGGCGGCCGGTCAGGCCGCGGCGCGGGCGTACTTGTCCGTCGCCGCCACGAGCGCGTCGTCCCCGACCGCTCCGGCGTCGTGTCCCGCCTCGTCCACGACCACCAGTTCGCTGTCCGGCCAGGCGTGGTGGAGCCGCCAGACGATGCCGAGCAGGTTGCCGAAGTCGAGGCTGCCCTGCACCAGGGTGCCGGGGATGCCCTTCAGCAGGTGCGCGTCCCGCAGGACCACGCCTTCGTCGTTGCCGTCGCCGAGGAAGTGGTCGTTGCCCCAGTAGTGCGTGACGGTGCGGGCGAAGCCCATCCGGAACACCGGGTCCTGGAAGCGCGCGATCGAGCCGGGCGGTGCGGGGACGATGGCCGTCTCCCAGTCCGTCCAGGCCCGCGCGGCCCGCTCCCGGACGTCCGGATCGGGGGACTCCAGCAGCCGGTTGCAGGCGGCGGCCAGGTTGCCGTCGCGCTCGCCGGCCGGCAGGGCGGCGAGGAACCGCTCGTGGGCCTCCGGGAAGATGGTGCCCAGCCCCCGGGTGAGCAGGTCCACCTCGGCGTTGGAGCCGGTCGCGACCCCGGTCAGGACCAGCTCGGTCACCACACCCGGGTGGGTCTGCGCGTACCGCAGCCCCAGGACCGACCCCCACGACACGCCCCACACCAGCCACCGCTCGATCCCCAGGTGGGCGCGCAGCCGCTCCAGGTCCGCCATGAGGTGGCCGGTGGTGTTCACGCTCATGTCGGTGGTGGGGTCGCTCGCCGGGGGCACGGAGCGTCCGGCGCCGCGCTGGTCGAGCAGCACGATGCGGTACGCGGCGGGATCGAAGTAGCGCCTGAGGTTCGGGCTCGTGCGGGACCCGGGCCCGCCGTGCAGCACCAGCGCGGGCTTGCCGTGCGGGTTGCCCGCGGTCTCCCAGTGGACGTGGTTGCCGTCGCCCACGTCGAGCATGCCGTGGTCGTACGGTTCGATCTTCGGATACAGGCCCATCGGGGCACCGTAGCGCCGGCGGGCGCGGCCGTTCATCCCCTTTCCGCCGTGGGCAGTCCCGCCGACCCGGCCGCGGTGCGGAGCACCTCCCGCAGCATCCCGGGGGTGAGCCGGCCGGTGAAGGTGTTGCGCTGGCTGACGTGGTAGCAGCCGAAGAGGTGCAGGTCGGGGGTGTCCGGGCCGTGCAGCGTGACGTGGGCGCCGTGGGCGAAGGCGGGGCGGGGCCGGGGCAGGGTCCAGCCGGCCCCGGCGAACGCCGGCAGCGCGGCCTGCCAGCCGAAGGCACCGAGGACCACCACGGCGCGCAACGTCGGCCGCAGCAGGCCCAGTTCCTGGACGAGCCACGGGCGGCAGGTGTCGCGCTCCGCGGGGGTGGGTTTGTTGGCGGGCGGGGCGCAGTGCACCGGGGAGGTGACGCGGACGCCGTGGAGCTCCAGGCCGTCGTCGGCGGTGACGGCGGTGGGCCGGGACGCGAGCCCCACGTCGTACAGCGCGCGGTACAGCACGTCACCGGAGCGGTCGCCGGTGAACATCCGGCCGGTCCGGTTGCCGCCGTGGGCCGCGGGGGCGAGCCCGACGATCAGCAGGCGCGCGTCCGGCGGGCCGAAGCCGGGCACCGGGCGTCCCCAGTACGTCCAGTCGGCGAAGGCCGCCCGCTTGGTGCGGGCCACCTCCTCCCGCCAGGCGACCAGCCTCGGGCAGGCCCGGCACCCCGCGATCCGCTGATCGAGTCCGGCGAGGCCGCTGGTGTCCATGCCCCCCACCGTAGAACCACCGGGCCACCGCTCGGCCACGCCCCCCGGGGGGGCGTCCCGCCGCCTGCCGCGCCGGCACGGCACGGCACGGCACCCGATGGTCCCGGCGCCCCGGGCCCCGCCTCCCGGCCCCGCCGATATCCGGTCCCCCGCACGGGGCCGGGCGGCTAAGGTCGGGGCATGGCTTCCGAGCATGACGAAGGCACCGGCGGCGAGGCGAAGGCCGCCGAGCAGGCCCCCGACCCGAAGACCGCCGCCGCGGTCGCCGCCGCCGAGGCCGCCGGGCCGCAGCCCGGCGAGAGTGTCCGGGTCGACAGCTGGATCTGGGCCGTCCGCCTGATCAAGACCCGTTCCCTCGGCGCGACCGCCTGCCGGGGCGGTCACGTCCGGGTGAACGGTGAGCGCGTGAAGCCCGCGCACTCCCTGCGCGTCGGCGACGAAGTGCGCCTGCGGCACGAGGGCAGGGAACGGGTCGTCGTCGTGAAGCGGCTGATCCGCAAGCGGGTCGGAGCCCCGATCGCCGCCCAGTGCTACCTCGACAACTCCCCGCCGCCCCCGCCCCGCGAGGCCGTCGCCCCGGCCGGCATCCGCGACCGGGGCGCCGGACGCCCGACCAAGCGGGACCGGCGCGAGCTGGAACGCCTGCGCGGTCTGGAGGGCCCGGGCCGCCCGGAAGGCCCGGCGAGGTAGCCGGCTCGTCCCCTCACCCCCGGGACGCGGGAACCGCCCGCACCCATGTCCCGTCCTCGGTGAGACAACGGTCCACCCTCAGCCCCGCCGCTGCCAGCGCCTCCTCGAACTGCTCCTCGGTCAGCGGCCGGGCGCGGAAGGTCTGTGTCCAGACCGCGTCCGGGAACTCGTACTCCACGTGGACCGAGTTGACACCCTCCCCGACCGGCTCCGCCGACACGATCCGCACGGTGAAGCCGCTCGGGTCCACCCGCTCGCGCGGCACGTTCGTGTGGTAGTCCGCGCCCTCCCGCTGGATCAGCACGCAGCCGCTCTCCGAGACGTGCCGGACGCAGGCGTCCAGCAGGCCTCTTCTCACCTCGACGTCCCCGGCGTGGACGAGGAACGACGCGAGCATCACGACGTCGAACGTCTCGCCGAGGTCGAGGTGTTCGATCGGGCTGCACACGGTGCGTGCCCCGCACACCTGCTCCAGCATCTCGGCGGACTCGTCGACCGCCGTCACGTCGAAGCCGCGCTCCAGCAACGGCCGGGTCATGCGGCCCACTCCGCAGCCCAGCTCCAGGATGCGCGCGCCCGCGGGCACGGCGGCGGCCACGATGTCCGGCTCGGTCCCGACGGGCAGCCGTGAGTAGAGCTCGACCGCGCAGCCGTCCGGGGTGATCGCCCCTGGCCCCGTCCCCTGGTGTCCCTCTCGCATTTTCAGCTCCATGCCCGTCCAACGGGCCGCGCCCGCACAGCCGTTCCACTCCGCGGCCGGTTCACCCGACCGAGTGAACGCCCGGCCGTCGCCGGTTCAGAGCGGCAGCCAGCAGCAGCCGCGTCGCCCCGGGGTCCCGCGTCACCGACCCGTGCAGTGCGATCAGGGGGTTGACGTCCTCGTACGGCACGGCGGGATCGAGCAGCACGTCGGGCAGGTCGTCGGCGTCGTGCAGCACGGCTCGGTCCGGGGCACGGCCCGGTTTCCTCCTCGGCGTTCCGGGAGTACGTTTTTCGACAGGAGTGGTCATCCCCATGCGTACGGGAAGTGAGCCGACAACCGCGCGCAGTGCCCTGCGGGCGCGGTTCTGGCTGAGCCTGTGGGGAGTGGTCTGGTCGATCTTCGGGACGGCCGTCTTCGCGCTCACCGGGCGGCCCGGCTGGGCCGTGGCGTTCGGGGTCCTGTGGCTGATCATCACGGTCGACCTGGCCGTGATCCTGCGGCACATCCGCCAGGGCCCGCACTACCAGCCCGGCCCGGACGTCCCGCCGTACCGGCCACCGGAGCACCGCACACGGGACGGTCCCCCGGGGCCGCCCCCCGGTAAGCCCGGGTCACCCGGAAGCCCGTGACCCGCACCGGCCGCCCCGTCGGGATCAGGAGTCGAACCGCGCCTGTTGCAGGTACTCCGGGTTCGGGTCGAGGGCCGCGGCCAGCCGGAAGTGGCGTCTGGCCTGGTCCGGGCAGCCCCGGCGCTCGAAGGTGCGGGCCAGCGCGAAGTGCGCGAAGGCGTTGTCCGGCTCGCGTTCCAGGACGATGGTGAACTCCAGCTCGGCGGGTCGGAGCTGCGCCGCCGCGAAGAAGGCCCGGGCGCGCAGCAGCCGTGCCGCGGTGTTCTCCGGGTGCGTGGCGATGACTCCGTCGAGGAGCTTCACCGCGCCCCGCGGGTCCCGCGCGGCGAGCAGTTGCTCGGCGGCGCGGAAGTCGATGACGTCCGTCTCCGGAGTCCGTCCGGTCGAACCGCTGGTCTCGGGCACGGCACAGTCCTTCCCTCGCTGGAAGGGCTCAACGCTCCCGCGGGGGCCGCTATTCCTGCGCCGGCCGCGTCGGCGGCGCACTCGCCGGGGGCTGCGCCGCGTGGGCCCTGCGGGTCAGCTCCGCCCACACCTCCGCCACGCGGTGCCGCAACCGCTCCAGCGGCACGTCGTTGTCGATGACGACGTCGGCGATCTCCCGACGCTGTTCCCGGGTCGCCTGGGCGGCCATGCGGGCACGTGCGTCCTGCTCGGTCATGCCGCGCAGCCGCACCAGCCGGTCCAGCTGGGTGGCCGGGTCGGCGTCGACGACGACCACGACGTCGTACAGCGGCGCCAGGCCGTTCTCGGTGAGCAGCGGGACGTCGTGGACGACGACGGCGTCCTCGGCCGCGGACCTCTCGAGTTCCCGGGAGCGGGCACCGACCAGGGGATGCACGATCGCGTTGAGCGCGGCCAGCTTCTCCGGGTCGGCGAACACGATCGAGCCCAGCCGGGGCCGGTCGAGGCTGCCGTCACCGGCGAGCACCTCCGCGCCGAACGCCTCCACGACCGCCGCGAGCCCCGGGGTCCCCGGCGCGACGACCTCGCGGGCGATGCGGTCCGCGTCGACCAGTACCGCCCCGCACTCGACGAGCAGCCGGGACACCTCGCTCTTGCCGGCGCCGATCCCGCCGGTCAGGCCCACACTCAGCATGAGCGGAAGCTTAGGGCCTGCCGGTGACGGCACCTCGTACGGGGCGCCGCCGGACGTCAGCCGTCGCCCTCCCGCTCCGCCAGGAAGCGTTCGAACTCGAGGCCGATCTCGTCGGCCGACGGGATCTCGACCGGCTCGGCGAGCATGTTGCCCCGGGTCTGAGCGCCCGCGGCGGCGTCGTACTGGTGCTCCAGGCCCTGGACGAGCGCGGTCAGCTCCTCGTCGCCCTCCTGGATCTGCCGGTCGATCTCGGTCTGGGTCCGGTGGGCCTCCGTGCGCAGGGCGTGCGCGACGCCGGGCAGGACCAGTCCCGTCGCCGCCGTGATGGCCTCCAGGACGGTCAGCGCGGCGTCCGGATAGGCGGACCGGGCGATGTAGTGCGGCACGTGCGCGGCGACGCCCAGGGCGTCGTGACCGGCCTGCATGAGCCGGTACTCGACGAGCGCCTCGGCGCTGCCGGGGACCTGCGCCTCCTCGAAGGGGCTGCGGTGGCCCGGAACGAGGTCGGTGCGGTTGCCGTGCGGGGTGATCCCGACGGGACGGGTGTGCGGGACGCCCATGGGGATGCCGTGGAAGTTGACCGAGAGGCGGACACCGAGCCGCTCGACGATCTGCCGCACGGCGGCGGCGAACCGCTCCCACTCGACGTCCGGTTCGGGGCCGGACAGCAGCAGGAAGGGCGCTCCGGTGGCGTCCTGGACGAGACGTACCTCGAGGGTGGGTTCCTCGTAGTCGGTCCAGGTGTCGCGCTTGAAGGTCAGCAGCGGGCGACGGGCCCGGTAGTCCACGAGCCGGTCGTGGTCGAAGCGGGCGACGACCTGGTGGGGCAGCGAGTCGAGCACCTGGTCGACGATCTGGTCACCGGTCTCACCGGCGTCGATGTATCCGTCGAAGTGGTAGAGCATGACCAGCCCGGCCGACTCCTGGGCGAGTGCCATGTCGACCACGGCCAGGCCCTTCGGCTCCCACGCGTACAAATCCTGCGGATCAAGCACAGTGACCGCTCCCCTCCTGGTGTCCGTGCGTCATAACGCCGGTGCGGGGGCGGGCATTCCCGGATCGGCGCGCGGTGATCTTCACAGCGGCGGGGCAACGCGAAGGGGCCGCACCTCGAAAGGTACGGCCCCTCGGTGTCAACGACCGGGCCTCAGCGGCCGGCGTTCACGGTGTTCAGCTCTGGCCGCCGGCCAGCTTCTCGCGCAGCGCGGCCAGCGCCTCGTCCGACGCCAGGGCGCCGGAGTTGTCGCCACCCTCGGAGGAGTACGAACCGCCACCGGACGCGGCCGGAGCCGCACCCGCGGTGTCGCCACCCTCGGCAGCGGCCTTCTCGTCCGCCTCGCGGGACTTGATGACCTGCGCCTGGTGCTGCTCGAAGCGCTGCTGCGCCTCGGCGTACTGGGTCTCCCAGGCCTCGCGCTGGGTCTCGTAGCCCTCGAGCCAGTCGTTGGTCTCGGGGTCGAAGCCCTCGGGGTAGATGTAGTTGCCCTGGTCGTCGTAGGACGCGGCCATGCCGTACAGGGTCGGGTCGAACTCGACCGCCGACGGGTCGGCACCGAAGGCCTCGTTGGCCTGCTTCAGCGAGAGGCTGATGCGGCGACGCTCGAGGTCGATGTCGATGACCTTGACGAAGATCTCGTCGTTGACCTGGACGACCTGCTCCGGGATCTCCACGTGGCGCTCGGCCAGCTCGGAGATGTGGACCAGACCCTCGATGCCCTCGTCCACGCGGACGAACGCACCGAACGGAACCAGCTTCGTGACCTTGCCGGGCACGACCTGGCCGATCTGGTGGGTGCGGGCGAACTGCTGCCACGGGTCTTCCTGGGTCGCCTTCAGCGACAGGGAGACACGCTCGCGGTCCATGTCGACGTCGAGGACCTCGACGGTGACTTCCTGGCCGACCTCGACAACCTCGGACGGGTGGTCGATGTGCTTCCAGGAGAGCTCGGAGACGTGGACCAGACCGTCGACGCCACCCAGGTCCACGAAGGCACCGAAGTTGACGATCGAGGAGACGACGCCGGAACGGACCTGACCCTTCTGGAGGGTGGTGAGGAACGTCTGGCGCACCTCGGACTGGGTCTGCTCCAGCCAGGCACGGCGGGACAGGACCACGTTGTTGCGGTTCTTGTCCAGCTCGATGATCTTCGCCTCGAGCTCCTTGCCCACGTAGGGCTGGAGGTCGCGGACGCGGCGCATCTCGACCAGGGAGGCCGGGAGGAAGCCACGGAGGCCGATGTCGAGGATGAGACCACCCTTGACGACCTCGATGACGGTACCGGTAACGATGCCGTCCTCTTCCTTGATCTTCTCGATGGTGCCCCAGGCACGCTCGTACTGGGCGCGCTTCTTCGAGAGGATCAGGCGGCCTTCCTTGTCCTCCTTCTGGAGAACAAGGGCCTCGATCTCGTCACCGACGGCGACGACCTCGTTGGGGTCGACGTCGTGCTTGATCGAGAGCTCGCGGCTCGGGATGACACCTTCGGTCTTGTAACCGATGTCGAGCAGGACCTCGTCCCGGTCGACCTTCACGATGACGCCGTCGACGATGTCGCCGTCGTTGAAGTACTTGATCGTCTCGTCGATCGCGGCGAGGAAGGCTTCCTCGTTACCGATGTCGTTGACCGCAACCTGCGGGGTGGTGGCGGTGGTCTCGGTGCTGCTCGTCATGTGGGAAAGGGCTCCGGTACGGACATTGAAGTCGTAGGTACTGCTTACGCCGGGAGCCCGTTTCGCTCTGCAGAAGCCGGACAGCCAAGTAAGCGTCACCGAAAAACAGTGGCGACGCCTCGAGAACCGAGGGGACATACAACAGATGCGAGCGCGACCTGCTACGTCTGAGGTGCGCAGGCCCGCAGCGCAACTTGTAGCATACGGGGGCGGCCGGGCATGGTCAATGCGCGAAGCCGCCCACCCGGGGCGGATCGCCGCATACCCGGCACAGAAGCCGTCTCCGGAGGCCGCGCGGAACCCGTCGAGTCCCGTGCCCGGGGCCCCGGACGGCCTGGCCGGAAGAGCCGCAGACTAGTACGAGGGAGCCGGTCATCCAAGAGCCCGTAACGTCCGAAGCCGGAGAGACGGAACCCGAGGCCACCCGGCGCGCCGCCGGTGTCACGGAGAGTGCCCGCGCCAACCGCGGCTGGTGGGACCGGAACGCGGACGAGTACCAGGTCGAGCACGGCACCTTCCTCGGCGACGACCGCTTCGTGTGGTGCCCCGAGGGCCTGGACGAGGTCGAGGCCGAGCTGCTCGGCCCGACGGAGGAGCTGAAGGGCAAGGACGTCCTGGAGATCGGCGCCGGCGCCGCCCAGTGCGCGCGCTGGCTGGCCGGCCAGGGCGCGCGTCCGGTGGCCCTGGACCTCTCCCACCGCCAGCTCCAGCACGCGCTGCGCATCGGCGCCGGCTTCCCGCTGGTGCAGGCGGACGCGGCCGTGCTGCCCTTCGCGGACGGCTCCTTCGACCTGGCGTGCTCGGCCTACGGGGCGCTGCCCTTCGTCGCCGACCCCCGACTGGTGCTGCGGGAGGTGCGCCGGGTGCTGCGGCCCGGAGGGCGCTTCGTCTTCTCCGTCACGCACCCGCTGCGCTGGGCGTTCCCGGACGAGCCGGGCCCCGAGGGGCTGTCGGTGTCCGCCTCCTACTTCGACCGCACGCCGTACGTCGAGCAGGACGACGAGGGCCGGGCGGTGTACGTCGAGCACCACAGGACGGTGGGAGACCGCGTCCGGGACGTCGTGACGTCGGGGTTCCGGCTGGTGGACCTGGTGGAGCCGGAGTGGCCGGACTGGAACACCTCCGAGTGGGGCGGCTGGTCCCCACTGCGCGGCCATCTGATCCCCGGGACGGCGATCTTCGTGTGCGAGCGCGACTGACCGGCCTCCGCCCTCCACGCGCGCGTGGAGGGCGGTTCCGCCGGCGTACGACACTGGGGGCGTGATCCGTTACGACGCCCTGGACGCGCTGCCCGTGCGCGGTGCCCTGCCCGCTCTGCACGACGCCCTGGAGGGCCACGGCACCGCGGTGCTGGTCGCGCCGCCCGGCACCGGCAAGACGACGCTGGTGCCGCTCGCGCTGGCGGGCCTGCTCGGCGAGGGGCCCGCGCGGCGCGTGGTCGTGGCCGAGCCCCGACGGATCGCGGCGCGGGCCGCGGCCCGGCGGATGGCGTGGCTGCTGGGCGAGAAGCCCGGCGGCAGCGTGGGGTACACCGTGCGCGGCGAGCGGCTGGCCGGGCGGCACACGCGCGTGGAGGTCGTCACGACCGGCGTGCTCCTGCAGCGGCTCCAGCGGGACCAGGAGCTGACCGGTGTCGACACGGTCGTGCTCGACGAGTGCCACGAACGGCACCTGGACGCGGACACGACGGCGGCGTTCCTGTGGGACGTGCGGCAGGCGCTGCGGCCTGAGCTGCGGCTGGTGGCCGCGTCGGCGACGACCGACGCGGAGGGCTGGGCCCGGCTCCTGGGCGGGGCGCCGGTCGTCGAGGCGCGGGGCGTGTCGTACCCGGTGGAGACGGTGTGGGCGCCGCCCGCCCGGCCGGTCCGGCCGCCGCACGGGATGCGGGTCGACCCGGCCCTGCTCGCCCACGTGGCGTCGGTGGTGCGGCGCGCGCTGGCCGAACGGGACGGGGACGTGCTCTGCTTCCTGCCGGGCGTCGGCGAGATCGCCCGGGTCGCGGGGCAGTTGTCCGGGCTCGGGGACGTGGAGGTGCTCCAGGTGCACGGGCGGGCGCCGGCTGCCGTGCAGGACGCGGTGCTGTCCCCCGGGGCGCGGCGCCGGGTGGTGCTGGCGACCTCGGTGGCGGAGTCGTCGCTGACGGTGCCCGGGGTGCGGGTGGTGGTGGACGCGGGGCTGGCCCGGGAGCCGCGGGTCGACCACGGGCGCGGGCTGAGCGCGCTGACGACGGTGCGGGCCTCGCGGGCGGCGGCACGGCAGCGGGCCGGGCGGGCGGGGCGTGAGGCGCCGGGCACGGTGTACCGCTGCTGGGCGGAGGCGGAGGACGCCCGGCTGCCCGGCTTCCCGAATCCGGAGATCAGGGTGGCCGACCTGACGGCGTTCGCCCTCCAGGCGGCGTGCTGGGGCGATCCGGAGGCGTCCGGGCTGGCGCTGCTGGACCGGCCGCCGGGCGGCGCGATGGCGGCGGCGCGGTCGGTGCTGACGGCCGTGGGCGCGGTGGACGCGGCCGGCCGGGCCACGGAGCGCGGCGTACGGCTGTCGCGGCTGGGGGTGCATCCCCGCCTGGGGCGGGCGCTGCTCGACGCGGGCGCCTCGGGCACGGTGGCGGAGGTGGTCGCGCTGCTCGGCGAGGAGCCGCCGCGGGAGTACGGGGACGACCTGGCGTCCGTGCTGCGGGCTGCCCGGCGCGGGGGCGACGCCTACGGGGCCCGGTGGCGGACGGAGGTGCGGCGCCTGCGGGCCGCCGCGGCACAGCCCGACGAGGTACCCGCCGGTGCGGCGGGGGGCGCCGCTGGTGAGGTGTCCTCGGGCGCGGCGGAGGGGGCCGGGGAGGACGGGATCGTCGGGCTCGTGGCCGCGCTGGCGTATCCCGAGCGGGTGGCCAGGAAGGACGGCGGTTCCTATCTGATGGCGTCCGGGACGCGGGCGGAGCTGCCGGAGGGGTCCGGGCTGCGCGGGGCGCCGTGGATCGCCGTCGCCGCGGCCGACCGGCCGGTGGGCAGGGGGCACGCGCGGGTGCGGCTCGGCGCGGTCGTGGACGAGGCGACGGCGCGGCTGGCGGCGGGCGCCCTGCTGACGGAGCGGGACGAGGTCCACTGGGCCGGCGGTGACGTGGTGGCGCGGCGGGTCGAACGGCTCGGGGCCGTTGAGCTGTCGGTGGGCCCGCCGGCCGACGCCGCCCCCGGCCTCGTCCGGGACGCGCTGCTGGAGGGGCTGCGGCGGGAGGGGTTCGGGCTGCTGCGCTGGTCCGCCGACGCGCGGGTGCTGCGGCAGCGGCTCGCGTTCCTGCGGCAGCGCCTGGGCGAGCCGTGGCCGGACGTCTCGGACGACGCGCTGCACGCACGCGTGGACGAGTGGCTGGAGCCGGAGCTCGGACGGGCCCGGCGGCGGGCCGACCTGGCCCGTGTCGACGCCGGGCAGGCGCTGACGCGGCTGCTGCCCTGGGCGTCGGGCGAGGCGGCGCGGCTGGACGAGCTCGCGCCGGAGCGGATCACCGTGCCCAGCGGGTCCGGGATCCGGGTCGACTACGGCGATCCCGGGCAGCCCGTTCTCGCGGTGAAGCTGCAGGAGATGTTCGGTCTGGAGCGGTCGCCGGAGATCGCCGGGGTGCCGCTCCTCGTCCACCTCCTGTCCCCGGCCGGCCGGCCGGCGGCGGTCACGGCCGACCTGGCCTCCTTCTGGAAGGACGGCTACAAGGGCGTACGGGCGGAGCTGCGCGGCCGGTACCCGAAGCATCCGTGGCCCGAGGACCCGGCCACGGCGCAGCCGACACGGCACACGAAGGCGCGGCTCGGGCGCGAGTCCGCGTCCGGGACCTGACGGCTCCCGCCGTCGCGCGGCGGACGGCCCGAGGGCGCCCCCTGCGCCGCGGTGGTGGGGGCGCCCTCGATGCCGGTCCGGCGGATGCCTACGCGGTGGGTTCGGCCGAAGGGTCCGCCGACGGGTCCGCGGAGGGGCTCGGCGAGGCGTCGGGGGACGCCCCGGTGGACGGGTCCGGCGACGGCTCGGCCTCGGCCTTCGCCACCTTCAGCGGGACGTCGAGGGTGGCGCCGCCCGCGGTGGTGAGGCGCAGTACGAACGTGCCCTCGGTGTCGTCCGCGTACAGCTTCGGCAGCGTCAGCAGGCCCTGGGCGTCGGTCGTCAGGCCGCTCAGGGCGCGGACGGCCTTGCCGTCCGCGTCCTTGAAGTAGGGGCCCTTGTCGTTCACGGCCGGGTCGGTCGCCGACGTGACGAGCGTGGCGGTGACGGCGACCTTGTCCGCGACGGCGCCCTTGTACGTCGCCTTCACCGCGACGCGGTCCGCGAACTCGCCGCCCGCGGTGCAGGTGAGCGCCGCGTCGCCGGTGCGGGCGAGGGCGTCGGCGACGCGCTCGGTGACGGTGGCCCGGTAGTCGAGGCCGGCGACGGTACGGCCGACGACGGTGGCGCGGACGGTGAACGCGCCGGTCTTCTCGCCCGCCCGGAGTGCGGGTGCCGCGGCCACGCCGGCGCTGCCGGTGACGACGGTGGCGACGTTCTCGCCGCCGGCGAAGGTGGCGTCCGTGTCCCCGACGATCGTGAAGCGGATGCGGACCTTGGCGACGGCCTCGCCGCTCCTGGTCTCGGCCCGGGTGCTGATCCTCCCGGCGAACGTGTCGCCCGCGGTGGCGGTGAGGCCGGAGGTGCCGGCGTTCTCCAGGTGGTGCACCGTGTCGGTGGGGGTGGGGGTCGTCGTCGGCGGGGTCGAGGGGGTGGGGTCCGGTGAACCGGTGCCGGGCGGCGAGGGCTCGGCGGGGGCGGTCGGACCGGTGGAGCCGCCGGCGCCGCCCGGGGACGGCGTCGACGTGCCCGGGGTCACGGGCACGGTGGGCAGGCCGGGGGTGCCGGTGATTCCGGGCGACGGGCTCGGCCCGGTCACGGCGCCGTCGTCGCTGCGGCCGACCGGCAGCGCGCCGGAGCCGTCCGGGACCTCGTGGGTGCCCTTGCGGTAGTACTCCAGCCAGGACAGGACCGTGTTCAGGTAGTCCTGCGAGTTGTTGTAGCTGAGGATCGCGCGGTTGAGGTCGGCCTGGACGGCCAGGTCCCAGCCGTTGCGGCACAGGTAGTGACCGGCGGCGAGGGCGGCGTCGTAGACGTTGTTGGGGTCCTTCAGGCCGTCACCGTTGCCGTCGCGGCCCGCCCACGCCCAGGTGGACGGGATGAACTGCATGGGGCCGACGGCGTTGTCGTAGCTGCTGTTGCCGTCGTAGACGCCGTTGTCGGTGTCCTTGATGAGCGCGAAGCCGTTGCCGTCGAGCTGCGGGCCGATGATGCGGCCGGTGGTGGTGCCGTTCGCGTCGACCCGGCCGCCGCGGGCCTGACCGGACTCCACCTTGCCGATGGCGGCGAGGAGTTGCCACGGCAGGTTGCAGCCGGGCTTGGCCTGGCGCAGCTCCGACTCGGCCTTCTTGTACGCGTCGAGGACGGTCGCGGGGATACCCGCTTCGGCGGGGCCCCGGGACACGGGGGTGCCGACGGTGGGCGCGGGGCTCGGGGTGTTGAGCGGCGGCAGGTCCGTGTAGTAGGGCGAGTTGCCGGTGGCGCTGTCGCCGGAGGCCGCGGAGGGTGACGGCGTGCTGTCGGCGGTGGTCCGTCTGCCGTTGCCGTCCGCGGTCACGTCGGGAGCCTGGGACGCGGAGAGGGCCGCGACCGCGACCGCCGCGACGGTGGTGGTGACCGCCGCCTTGCGGAGTCTCCTGTCGAACTGCGCCGCCATAGAGTGACCCCTCCCGTGGACGCCCGCGCGTCCGTCTCCGTCGTCCGTCCGTCTTCGGCTGTGGTGCTCGCGCCGTACCCGTCCCCGTGGGGACGAGCGGCCCGAGCCGGAGGTTGCGCCGCAACTTTCCGAGCGCGACGGTCGTCTGTTCGACCAGTACGGCGCCGCAGGCGACCCTACGACAACTTGCTTTGCGTGGGCACCCGTTCGTGCCCGATATTCACCAGTTGGCCATATGAGGAGCCGGGTTGCCTTTCACCCTCAGTCATGCGGCGGCCGTGCTGCCCGCCGTGCGCGGCGACGGTTCCGGGCGGGGCCGCCTGGTGCCGGCCGTGCTGGTCGCGGGGTCGTTCTCGCCCGACATGACCTACTACGCGGCGAGTCTCGTGTCCGGAGCGATGGAGTTCGGGGACGTGACGCACTCCTTCGCCGGGGTCTTCTCGGTCGACGTGCTCATCGCCTGGGCGCTGGTGGGGCTGTGGCTGCTGATGCGCGAGCCGGTGGTGGCGCTGCTGCCGCGGGCCCGGCAGGGGCGCGCCGCCGCCCTGCTGCGCTGCGGGGCGCCACGGGCGCGGGTGCGGCCGTCCCTGGTGGTGCGGTGGTACGTGTCGGCGGCGCTGGGTGCGCTGACGCACGTGGTGTGGGACGCGTTCACGCATCTCGACCGGTGGGGGATGCGGGTGCTGCCCGTGCTGGGGCGGGAGATCGCGGGCTCGCCGCTGTACTGGTACCTGCAGTACGGCGGTTCCGCGGTGGCGGCGGTGGTGATCGTCGTGTTCGTGGCGCGGGCGCTGCGCCGGCGGCCCCCGGCCGAGCCGCTGGGCGTCCCCGCGCTGTCGGCACGGGACCGGTGGTGGGCCGGGGCGGTGCTCGGCGGCTGTGCGCTGGCCGGGGTGGTGCAGCGGACGGCCCGGTGGTGGGAGCACGGGGCGTCCGGGGCGAAGCCCTGGGAGGTCGTCCCGACGGTGTGCTTCGGGGCGGGCGCGGGGCTGGTCCCGGGTCTGCTGCTGTGTGCCGTGGGGATCAGGGTGTGGCGTCCGGTCCCGGTCCCCGCCGCCCCGGGAGGCGTCGGTGCGGAGCCGGCCCGCCGGGTGGCGCGCTGAGGGTGTCGGCGGGCGCGACGAACACGGTGGGAGTGCGCGCGGGGCGCGACCGGGGCAGCAGGGTGAGGGCGAGCGCCAGGTAGCCGCGGGCCAGGTCGGCCCAGAGGCGCCGGGCGGGGACCTCGCGTGGAGCCGCGGCGGCCCGGCCCCGGCGGGTCACTCGGCGGCGGAGGCCCTCCCCGGTACGACGCAGGGCCGTCATGACCGTGGCCGGGATGCGGCCGGTGCTCGCGCCCGGCGCGAAGTCCGGGACCGTCCGGAGTGGCACGCGGGCGGGTCGGTCCGTGCTTGCCCGTGCCGGTGTCGTCCGGTGGTGGAGCATGCGTATACCCATGCCCGCATCCTGGGGGGAGGAAGGGGGCGGGGGCTTTCCCGCGGGGGCCACCTGAGTGACGGGTCCTCCGGGGGCGGCGGAAGGGGTGCGTCGGGATGCCTGCGGGGCCGGGCTCGTGGCGGGGGAACGCGGTGAACCGCCGGGTCCGCGGCCCTGCGGCACGGCGTCGCCGCGGGCGCTGGGCCTCGGGGGGCTGGACGCGCGGGAGCCGGGGCAGGTGTCCGTCCTGCTCCCGGCTCCCGCGGCGTCGGCGTGGGGGGGGGAAGCGCCGCCCCGTGCCCCGCCGCCCCCCCCCCGCCCCCCCACCCCCCCGGGGCCCGGAGGTGCCCCCCGGGGGCCCACGACAGGCGGGGCCGGGGCA
>NZ_JBHXFL010000048.1:0-54372 GCF_042724095.1 Streptomyces sp. NPDC127100 | reverse complement strand
GGCGCCGTCCTCCTCGGCGAGGACGACGACACGGGTACCCGGGCCGGGACCCCGCCGACCGCGGCGACCCCCACGGACCCCGCACCGCCGACCGGGCCGCCGACCGCCTCGCCGAAGACCTCCGAGCCCTCCGCCGACGACCCCGCCGTGGTCGAGGACCAGCTCAACGGCATCACCTTCCCGCTGCCGGCCGGCTGGGTGCGCCCGCGGTACGTCCCCGAGGACGACGCCGTGATGACCACGGACGGCACCTACGACTGCCCCGGCGACGGCGGCGTGTGCCGGCACGGCCTGGTCGTCTCCCGCACGGTCACCGCGAACGCCGAGAGCTCCCCGAAGGTCCTCGCCGAGCAGGACATCGAGGACGCGGCGGACGACGCCTACGACCACGACACGGTCGGCGGCAGCCCCTTCGGGGGCGTCGAGTCCCACCAGGTCGTCGCCTCGGGGCCGGTCGCGGTCGCCGGACGCGCCGGGTACTACGTGCGCTGGCGGGTGACGACGGCCAAGGGTCCCGGCGGCTACGTGCAGTCGCTGGTGTTCCCGTCCACCGTCGGCACCGAGTCCCCGATCCTCGTCCGCTACGTCTTCGACGCCGGCGAGGACGGGCCGCCGCTCGCCGACATGGACCGGATCACCAAGGGCATCCGGCCCGTCGGCGACGCGGGCACGGGCGGCGGCGTCGGCAGCAGCATCGGCCCCTCGGCCTGACCTACAGGTAGGTGCGCCCCTCGCCCCGGTACGTCGGCACCGTCGCCGTCACCGCGTCCCCCTCCACCAGGTGCAGCGTGTCGAACCGCTCGCACAGCTCACCGGCCTTGGCGTGCCGGAACCACACCTTGTCGCCGATCAGCAGGTCGTCCGCGGGGGAGCCCAGCAGCGGCGTCTGCACCTCGCCGGCGCCCTCCTGCGGGTCGTAGCGCAGCCCCTCGGGCAGATACGGCACCGGAAGCCGGTCGACCCCGGCCGCGCCGGACGCCGGATAGCCGCCGCCGAGCACGGTCACCGCCCCGACGCCAGGGCGCCGCACCACGGGCTGGGCGAACAGGGCCGCCGGACGCCCGCTGAACGACGTGTAGTTGTCGAACAGCCGCGGTACGTACAGCCCCGATCCGGCGGCGATCTCGGTGACCGCGTCCTCCGCGGCGGTGTGCTGCACGCTGCCCGTGCCGCCGCCGTTGACGAACTCCAGATCCGGCACCACGGCTCGTACCGCCCGCACCACCGCGGCGCGCCGCTCGGCGAGTTCGCGGCGCGCGGCGGCCTGCATCAGCCGCACCGCCCGCGACCGCAGCGGCCGTCCCGCCACCGCGTCCCCGACCCCGGCGACATGTCCCTCGTACGCCATGACGCCGACGACCCGGAAACCCGGCCGCCGGGCCACCACCCGGGCCAGGTCGGCGACCTGCGCGGGGGAGTGCAGCGGGGACCGCCGCGCCCCCACGCGCACCCGTCCGCCGAACAGCCGCAGCGAGGTGTCCAACTCCAGGCAGACCCGCACCACTTCGCGGCCGCCGTCCCGCGCCTCGTCGATGAGCCGCAGCTGTGCCGGGTCGTCGGTCATCACGGTCACGGCCGAGGCGAGCTTCGGATCGGCGGTCAGCTCCGCGTACCCGGCGCGGTCCGCGGACGGATAGGCCAGCAGCACGTCCTCGAACCCGGAGCGCGCCAGCCACAGGGACTCGGCCAGCGTGTAGGACATGACCCCCGCGAAGCCGTCCCGGGCGAGGGCGCGTTCGAGCAGGGCACGGCAGCGTACGGACTTGCTGGCGACCCGGATCGGCTTGCCGCCGGCCCGGCGGACCAGATCGTCCGCATTGGCGTCGAAAGCCTCCAGGTCCACGATCGCCACGGGGGCGTCCAGATGGGCGGTGGCCCGGTCGTAACGGGCCCGGTCGGCGGCGCGCGCAGTCATGAACGAAGCCTGCCAGACGGGATTACCGCAGGGTAGGGGGACGTTCCGGGCCAATGCCACGGGCCTGCGGACTGGTTCCCCGTCGGGCCGGGACACGCCGTAGAGTGACGCGCACGCACGGCCGGACGGTCCGGGCAGCAGGGCCCGGGGGCCCGCGCCGGGATGGCGGTTGGCCCGTGCGGGTATGCGTGCCCGGGACGGCCAGTCCGCTCCGGGCCCGGGCAGGGAACGCCGGCCCGCGCCGGACGGCCGGCCCGGGCCCGAGGAAACGGGGGGTGCATGAGCACGGAAGCACGCCGCGCCGCCCTCCCCCCACGCCCCCCGCACCCACCCCGCGGCAACGCGACCCCGCCCGACGGCTCCCGGCCCACCCAGCCCCCGCGTCCCACCACCGCACCGCCCACCGACGCCGCAGGCCCCACCCCGCCGCCGCCCGCGGGGCCGCCGCAGGGTCCGGGCACGCCGCGGACCCCGGACGCGGCCGGCTCCACGGCCCCAGGCCGCTCCACCTCACCGCCGCCCGCCGGCACTGCCCGCCGCCCGGGGGCGCCGTCGCGGCCGGACGGCGGGGCGTCCGGTGGTGAGCCGGTGTCCCGCACCGGCGTGCCGGCGTCCCCGGGGCCCGCCCCGGCCGAGGGCGCGATGCCACGCCCACGCGGGCCGCGCGACACGGACACGCCTCCGCCGCCGCGGGCCACCGCCCGCTTCCCGGACGCCCCGCCGTCCGTCGGCCGTGCGGCGGTCGAAACTCCGCGAGGGCGCGACGCACGGCCGCGACCCCGCCCGGGCGCCGCCTGCGCCGAGACCCCGTCGGAGACGACCACCCGCCTGCGCCCGATCCCGGCGGACCCCGGACCGCCGCACACCCCCGCTCCGGCCCCGTCGTGGGGCGGCACCCGGCCCCGCGTGTCGTTCGCCGCGCCCGAGGGGTACGACGAGCACGCCCGGCCGCGCCCGCTCGGCGGACGCCTGCGGCCCCAGGCCGTCGCCGCGGCCGTCTGCCTGGTGCTCGGCGCCGGCCTCGTCACCGGCGCCGTCACCGGAAGCTGGCTCGCCGGGGACTCCGGGGAGGCCGAGGCGCGCAGCGCCTTCACCGCGGCCGGGGACCTGTGGCACAGCGTGCCCGTCGACCAGCTCTTCCCGCCCACCGTGCAGGGGCAGGGCGCCGGCCCCGGCGGCGCCGACCGCACCTGGACCCGCGTCGCCGTGGCCCCCGACAGCGGCTGCGCCGGCGCCTTCGACCCGCTGCTGGCCAAGGCCCTCGCCCCGGCCGGCTGCGCGCGCCTGCTGCGCGCCACCTACACCGACGCCACCCGGAGCTACGTCACCACCGTCGGCCTGCTCTTCACCAAGGCGGACGCCGCCGCCATGACCGCGCTGGCGAGCCGGTTCGACAAGGAGGGCCTGGACCGGCGCGCCGACCTCGTGCCACTGCCGTACGCTGCCGAGGACACCGTCGCCGCCGGCTTCGGCGCGGACGGACGCGCCTCCTGGACCGTCTCCGTCCTCACCGACGCCCCCGTCGTCGTCTACGCCGTCTCCGGCTGGGCCGACGGCCGCGTCGTCGACCGGCCCGAACCCGCCGAGGAGGCCACGGAGTCCGGCGCCACCTCCACCCCCGCCCAGGCCGGCCTCGGGCACGAGGCGCAGGGCCTCGCCGACCGCGTCGAGCGCGCCCTGCGCAAGAACGTCGGCCCCGCCACGGAGCAGCCCTCGTGAACACCCCCACCGCCCGCCGGGCCGGCGGCGCCCTGAGCCTCCTCCTCGCCGCCGCCCTCGTCCTCGTCCCGGCGCCCGGCGCGCACGCCGACGGCATCCGCGCCAAGCAGTGGGCCCTCGACGCCCTGCACACCGACCAGGCGTGGCGCACCACCAAGGGCGCCGGCGTCACCGTCGCCGTCCTGGACACCGGCGTCGAGGCCGACCACCCCGACCTGGCCGGCAACGTCCTCACCGGCAACGATCTGGTCGGCTTCGGCGCGAGCGAGGGCGACCGCTCCTGGGCCCGGCACGGCACCGCCATGGCCGGGATCATCGCCGGCCACGGCCACGGACCCGGCAACGCCGAGGGTGTCATGGGCATCGCGCCGGAGGCCAGGATCCTCCCCGTCCGCGTGATCCTGGAGGACGGCGACCCCTCCCGCGCCAAGGCCCGCAAGACCCGCGGCAACGCGCTCGCCGAGGGCATCCGCTGGGCCGCCGACCACGGCGCCGACATCATCAACCTCTCCCTCGGCGACGACTCCGCCTCAGCCCATCCCGAACCCGCCGAGGACGAGGCCATCCAGTACGCCCTGAAGAAGGGTGTGGTCGTCGTCGCCTCCGCCGGCAACGGCGGCGAGAAGGGCGACCACATCTCCTACCCGGCCGCCTACCCGGGCGTCGTCGCCGCGACCGCCGTCGACCGCTTCGGCACCCGCGCCTCCTTCTCCACCCGCCGCTGGTACGCCACGGTCGCCGCCCCCGGCGTCGACGTGATCATCGCCGACCCGGACCACCGCTACTACGAGGGCTGGGGCACCAGCGCCGCCTCCGCGTTCGTCTCCGGCGCCGCCGCCCTCGTGAAGGCCGCCCACCCGGACCTCACTCCCGCCCAGGTCAAGAGGCTCCTGGAGGACACGGCCCGGAACGCGCCCGCCGACGGGCGGGACGACTCCCGGGGCTTCGGCTTCGTCGACCCCGCCGCCGCGATCGAGGCCGCCGGACGTCTGAAGCCGGGCGCACTCGCCCCGGCGGCCTACGGCGAGAAGTACTTCGGCCCGGGGCCGGACGCCCCCGCCTCGCACGACGACACCTCGGCCTGGGCGGCCCCGCTGGCCGGCGGCGCGGGCGGCGTGCTGATCGTCGCGTCCGTCGTCCTGTGGCGCGGCCGCCGCGAACGCTACGACGACTTCTGATCCGCGGCCGCGCCGCCCCCGGCCGCCGGTTCCCCGTCCGCGCCGGCGAACACCGACACCGCGGCCCGCGCCGCCGCCTCGGTCAGCGAGACGCCCGCCGCCAGGGTCGCGCTGCCCCGCGAGAGCACCGCCACCAGGCGGTCGTGGCCGCCGGCCGTCACCCGCCCGATGCTGTTGACCACCCACAGCCCCGTGGTGCTGCGCCGCAGCCAGCCGTTCTTCAGCGCCCACGAGCCGTCGCCGCCGTCGGCCGCCGCCGACACACCCCATCGCTGATCCGCGGCGATCCCGCCCATCAGCTCGCGCAGGTACGTCCGCGAGGCCCCGCTCAGCGGGGAGTCCCCCGCCCCGAAGACCTGCCGCAGCAGTACGAGCTGGTCGGCGGCCGTCGTCCGCGTCAGCCCCCACAGCGGTCCGTCGCCGCCCTCGGTCGCGGTGAGACCGAGGCGCTCGTTCGCGGCGTCGAGCCCCTGCGCCGCCCCGATCGTCCGCCACAGTGCCGAGGCCGCGTCGTTGTCGCTGTTCCCGATCATGTCGACGGCGTACGCCTGCTCCCCGGCGGTCAGCGCCCGGCCCGCGTCCTGCGCGTCCAGCAGCAGCGCCGCCAGGATGTCGACCTTGACGATGCTCGCGGTGTCGAAGGCCGCCGTACCGTACGCGGCGCTCTCGCCGGACTCGAGGTCGAGCACCGCCACCGACACCTCGGTGCCGTCCGCCACGGGCACCGCCTCGATCGCCCTCGCGAGCAGGGCGTCGCGGTCCACGGCCGCCTCCATGGCGCTGTCCACCGGTGCCTCCCCGTCCGCGGTCGCCGAGGCGGCCGACGATACGGCCCCCGCGCCGGGGTGCGCCCGCGCCGTCACGTACACCGTCCCGGCCGCCGTGGCGCCCACCACCGCGACCGTGGCCAGGGCGGCGGACAACAGGGCGCGGCGCCGGGGCGGGCGCGCACGACGGCGCCGCCGGGCTCGGGTGGACTCCATGCCCGCGATGCTCGGGGCGCCGGCTGTGCGGACCGTGGGACGGAGGTGAAACGCGGCTCAGAGATCCCTGAGAGGCCGGTGAGGACGGCCGGCCGCCCCCCGATAGGGTCGGGGACCGTGGCGAACAAGAACATTCCCGACCCCGGCTTCTCCGACGACGACGGCTCCGCCGACCCCCGGCTGAGCGCGGCGCTCGCCGCCTGGGCCGGGGACCGCACCGCCCTCGCACCCGTGCTGGAGGCGCTCAAGGGCGCCCGGCTGCTCGTGCCCGTCGTGGCCGTCCTCGGCGAGGTCGAGGAGGACGAGAACGGACTGCGCCGTGAGAAGACCAGCGACATGGCCGTGCCGACCCTGAGGGCCGGGAACCGCACCGCCCTGCCCGCCTTCACCTCCACCGACTCGCTCGCCCGCTGGGACCCCGCGGCGCGCCCCGTCGCCGTACCCCTGCACCAGGCCCTCCAGGCCGCCGCCCACGAGAAGGCGGACACGGTCGTGCTGGACATGGCCGGGCCGGTGCCCTTCGAGCTGAGCGGGGCGGCCCTGCTGGCCGTGGCCGAGGGACGCACGACGACCGATCCGCTGGCCGACCCGGCGGTCGTCGAGGCCGTACGCCGTGCCGTGGCCGCCGAGCCCGCCGTGCTCCGCGCGCACCTCGGGCCGGGACAGGCCGACGGCACCCTGGCCCTGGTGCTGGACCCCGCCGCGGCCCCGGCCGAGGCCGCCCGCGCCGTCGCCGGGCGGCTGGCCGCCGACGAGACACTGAGGGCCCGCCTGGTGCGCGGCCTCGACCTGGCACTGCTGCCGGCCGGGGCGACGCCTCCGGGCGAGCCCTTGTACGTGCGGTGACGGCTCAGCCGTAGACGGCTCCGGTGTACTTCTCGCCCGGGCCCTGGCCCGGCTCGTCCGGCACCAGCGAGGCCTCGCGGAACGCCAGCTGGAGCGACTTCAGCCCGTCGCGCAGCGGCGCCGCGTGGAACGAGCTGATCTCGGTCGCGCTCGCGTCCAGCAGACCGGCCAGCGCGTGCACCAGCTTGCGCGCCTCGTCCAGGTCCTTGTGGGCGTCGCCCTCCTCGGTCAGTCCGAGCTTCACGGCGGCGGCGCTCATCAGGTTGACGGCGACCGTCACGATCACCTCGACCGCGGGGACCTCCGCGATGTCGCGGGTCATGGCGTCGAAGTCGGGCGTCTCAGGAGGGGTCTCACTCATGCAGCTCACGATAGGCGCAGCGGCGGGCGGGGCCCCACTCGGTCTCGGTTAGCCCTTCCCCTGCCGAGCTGCTAACCTTGTGTAACGACCGGTCGGACACGTACGCCTCACGGCGGCGGGCCCGGCCCACAAGTGGAGGCTTTCGAACTCCCACCTGACCGTCCCCCGGGACGGCGGGTCACCGGTCAGGCGGTCCCGTCCTCACGACGGCGACCGGCCCGAAAAGCGCGCCCCGCGGCCATCGCGACGGTGCTCCGGTAGTTCGAGGAGCCCCGCCTGTGATCGTCCGGGGCATTTTTTGTGCGCCGGCGCGGTTAGGTCTAACGAACACAGACGTTACGCGGCTGTCCGCCAGACCGTCGCGTGGTGCTACCGAGGAGGATCCATCAGCGCCGAGCCCCGCATCAACGACCGGATTCGCGTTCCCGAGGTGCGACTTGTCGGTCCCAGCGGCGAGCAGGTCGGGATTGTCCCGCTTGCCAAGGCCCTGGAGCTTGCGCAGGAGTACGACCTCGACCTCGTAGAGGTCGCGGCGAACGCCCGTCCGCCCGTGTGCAAGCTCATGGACTACGGGAAGTTCAAGTACGAGTCGGCCATGAAGGCCCGTGAGGCGCGCAAGAACCAGGCGCACACGGTCATCAAGGAGATGAAGCTCCGGCCGAAGATCGACCCGCACGACTATGACACCAAGAAGGGTCACGTCGTCCGGTTCCTCAAGCAGGGCGACAAGGTCAAGATCACGATCATGTTCCGTGGTCGCGAGCAGTCCCGGCCGGAGCTCGGCTACCGACTGCTGCAGCGTCTCGCGGAGGACGTCCAGGACCTCGGCTTCGTGGAGTCGAACCCGAAGCAGGACGGCCGCAACATGATCATGGTCCTCGGTCCGCACAAGAAGAAGACCGAGGCGATGGCCGAGGCTCGCCAGGCGCAGGAAGCCCGCAAGGCGGAGGCGAAGGCCAACCCCGGCAAGTCGCAGAACGCCGCGGACGCCGACGCCGTGAACGCCGAGGCTCCGGCCGAGGCTTCCGCCGAGGCGTGACCCCGGGGGACGCCAGTCCCCAGGACGTAACCGAAACAAGAGCGACGCTCCACCGTGCCCGGTTCTCACGACCGGGCACAGGAGCGCCACCGACGAGGAGATAACGGCGCTATGCCGAAGAACAAGTCGCACAGCGGTGCCAGCAAGCGCTTCAAGATCACCGGCTCCGGCAAGGTGCTCCGTGAGCGCGCCGGCAAGCGCCACCTGCTCGAGCACAAGTCGTCCCGCGTGACGCGCCGCCTCACCGGCAACGCCGAGATGGCCCCGGGCGACGCCGCGAAGATCAAGAAGCTTCTCGGCAAGTGACGTACGGGCGCCACTGAGCGCCGTACGGCAGGACCGGGACCCCATCGATACCGGGCCGTGTGAGGACAACCACGGCCCCGCTACAAGGAGTTAACAAGTGGCACGCGTCAAGCGGGCAGTCAACGCCCACAAGAAGCGCCGGGCGATCCTCGAGCAGGCCTCCGGCTACCGCGGTCAGCGTTCGCGCCTGTACCGCAAGGCCAAGGAGCAGGTCACCCACTCGCTGGTCTACAACTACAACGACCGCAAGAAGCGCAAGGGTGACTTCCGCCAGCTGTGGATCCAGCGCATCAACGCCGCTGCCCGCGCCAACGGCATCACGTACAACCGCTTCATCCAGGGTCTGAAGGCCGCCAACGTCGAGGTGGACCGCAAGATCCTCGCCGAGCTGGCCGTCAACGACGCCGGTGCGTTCGCCGCGCTGGTCGAGGTCGCCCAGAAGGCGCTGCCGAGCGACGTCAACGCGCCGAAGGCCGCGTGACGCTGCGCCGGCTGTGAGCCGACGTGACTGGACCCGCAGGTTTTGCGCCTGCGGGTCCTGTTGTTGCCGCCCCTCCGTGTTCCTTCGGCTGCGGGTGCGTCGTGGCTTGTCGCGCAGTTCCCCGCGCCCCTGGAGGGGCGCGTTGCAGTCCGCGTCGATTCAGATGTGAAGGTGAGCAGGAGTGCGTCCCGTCAGCCCAGAGCTGATCTCTCCCCGGTCCCCCCGTGTCCTTGCCGCGCGGCGGCTGGCCAGGCGGAACTTCCGGGGCAAGGAGCGGCTGTTCCTGGCCGAGGGGCCGCAGGCCGTGCGGGAGGCGGCCGCTTACGGGGACACCCTCGTCGAGGTCTTCGCCACCGTCGAGGCCGCCGAACGGTACGCCGACATCGTCGGAGCCGCCCGTGACGCCGGCGCGCGGGTCCACCTCGCCGCCGACGCGGTGATCGAGGACATCTCCACCACCGTCACCCCGCAGGGCCTGGTCGGGGTCTGCCGCTTCGTGGACACCCCCTTCGACGACATCCTCGCCGCCCGTCCGAAGCTCGTCGCCGTCCTCGCGCACGTCCGGGACCCCGGCAACGCCGGCACCGTGCTGCGCTGCGCCGACGCCGCCGGCGCCGAGGCCGTCGTCCTCACCGACGCCTCCGTCGACCTGTACAACCCCAAGGCGGTACGCGCGTCCGTCGGCTCCCTGTTCCACCTGCCGGTCGCCGTCGGCGTCCCCGTGGAACGGGCCGTGGCCGCGCTGCGCGACGCCGGCGTACGCGTGCTGGCCGCCGACGGCGCGGGCGAGGACGACCTGGACGCCGAGCTGGACGCCGGCACCATGGGCGGGCCCACCGCCTGGGTCTTCGGCAACGAGGCCTGGGGACTGCCGGAGGAGACCCGGGCACTGGCCGACGCCGTCGTCCGCGTCCCGATCCACGGGAAGGCCGAGAGCCTGAACCTCGCCACCGCCGCGGCCGTATGTCTCTACGCGTCGGCGCGTGCACAGCGCGCCGCCGGAGGGTGCCGCTCCGTCACCACCACCTAGTAGGGTGACCAGCGCGGGGACCCCAGACCAGGTGAGAGGTGGGGCACGGGGATGAGCGTCGGCACGAGCAGCGCACCGGGGGCACGCCGGACGGGCCGCCCTCCCGCGCCGCGCCGGCCCGGGGACCTCGCCGACCTCGGCATCGGCCCCGACGAGCTGCCCGACGGCCTCGTCGTCGCGGACGAGCACGGACGGGTGATCTGCTTCAACGCGGCCGCGTCCCGCATCACCGCCGTCCCCGCCGCCCACGCCCTCGGACAGCCCCTCGACGAGGCCCTGCCCCTCGAGGACCTCGACGGGCGGCGCTGGTGGCAGCTCACCGACCCCTACGGCGGGCTCGCCATCCGCGTCGGCCAGCCCGAGCGCAACCTGCTGCTCCCCGGCGGCCGCGAGGTCCTCGTCTGCGCCCGCTACGTCCGCACCGGGCGCACCGGCTCCGTCCACCGCGTCGTCGTCACCCTGCGCGACACCGAGGCCCGCCGCCGCACCGAGCGCAGCCACGCCGAGCTGATCGCCACCGTCGCCCACGAACTGCGCTCACCGCTCACCTCCGTCAAGGGCTTCACGGCGACGCTGCTGGCCAAGTGGGAGCGGTTCACCGACGACCAGAAGCGGCTGATGCTGGAGACCGTCGACGCCGACGCCGACCGCGTCACCCGGCTCATCGCCGAGCTGCTGGACATCTCCCGGATCGACTCCGGACGGCTCGAGGTGCGCCGCCAGCCCGTCGACATCGGAGCCGCCGTCGGCCGCCACATCCAGGCCTACGTCGCCGCCGGGCAGCCGGCCGACCGCTTCCTGCTCCGCCTCGGCCGGCCGCTGCCCGCCCTGTGGGCCGACCCCGACAAGATCGACCAGGTGCTCAGCAACCTCATCGAAAATGCCGTGCGTCACGGCGAGGGAACCGTCACCATCGACATCACGCCCGCGGCGTCCCCGCGCGAAGAGGAGGACGCCGGCACGTCGGTCACGGTGAGCGACGAGGGGCCCGGCATCCCGGAGGAGTCCATGAACCGCGTCTTCACCCGCTTCTGGCGGGGCAGCAAGCGCGGCGGGACGGGCCTCGGGCTGTACATCGTCAAGGGCATCGTCGAGGCCCACGGCGGCACCATCACGGTCGGCCGCGCCCCCGGCGGCGGCGCCGAGTTCCGATTTACGCTGCCCGTGGCGGCTCCCGCGTATCTCACCTGAGACGGTCCGGGACCCCCACGGGCGCATCCGCCTTTCTCCACCCCGTTAGACTCGGCGTTTGGCACCTTTGTGTCCCGCAGACGGAGACGCCCAGAGCGAGACGCTTCGTCCACGAGCCGGTGACGGGGACCATCAGCCAGCCAATCGGAAGCACGGGAAGAGATGTCGGCACCGAATAAGTCGTACGACCCAGTCGAGGTCGAGGCGTTGAAACCGGAAGAGATCGAGCGCATGCGGGACGAGGCGCTCGCCGCCTTCGCCGCCGCGGACTCCCTCGACGCGCTCCAGGAGGCCAAGGTCGCCCACACCGGCGGCACCTCCCCGCTGTCGCTGGCCAACCGCGAGATCGGCGCCCTGCCCCCGCACGCCAAGGCAGACGCCGGCAAGCGCGTCGGCATGGCCCGCGGCGCCGTGAACAAGGCCCTCGCCGCCCGCCAGGAGGAGCTGGAGGCCGAGCGCGACGCCCGCGTGCTGGTCGAGGAGGCCGTGGACGTCACGCTGCCCCACGACCGCGTGCCGGCCGGCGCCCGCCACCCGCTCACCACCCTCTCCGAGCGCATCGAGGACATCTTCGTGGCCATGGGCTACGAGGTCGCCGAGGGCCCCGAGGCCGAGGCCGAGTGGTTCAACTTCGACGCGCTGAACATCGGCCCGGACCACCCGGCCCGCGGCGAGGCCGACACCTTCTTCGTCGAGGGCCCCGAGGGCGGCACCGAGTCCGGCGTCGTGCTGCGCACCCACACCTCGCCCGTGCAGATCCGCTCCGCGCTCGGCCGCGAGCTGCCGGTCTACGTGATCTGCCCCGGCCGCGTGTACCGCACCGACGAGCTGGACGCCACGCACACGCCCGTCTTCCACCAGGTCGAGCTGCTCGCCATCGACGAGGGCCTGACCATGGCGGACCTCAAGGGCACCCTGGACCACATGGTCCAGTCGCTGTTCGGCGCGGAGATGAAGACCCGGCTGCGGCCGAACTTCTTCCCCTTCACCGAGCCGAGCGCCGAGATGGACATGCTCTGCTACGTCTGCAGGGGCGAGTCCGTCGGCAACCCCGACCGGCCCTGCCGCACCTGCTCCAGCGAAGGCTGGATCGAGCTGGGCGGCTGCGGCATGGTCAACCCGCGGGTGCTCGTCGCCTGCGGCGTCGATCCCGAGAAGTACAGCGGCTTCGCCTTCGGGTTCGGCATCGAGCGGATGCTGATGTTCCGCCACAACGTCGAGGACATGCGAGACATGGTCGAGGGTGACGTCCGGTTCACCCGGCCGTTCGGGATGGAGATCTGATGCGGGTCCCGCTTTCCTGGCTGCGGGAGTACGTCGACCTGCCGGCCACCGAGACCGGCCGCGACGTGCAGGCCAAGCTGATTTCGGCCGGCCTCGAGGTCGAGACCGTCGAGCACCTGGGCGCCGACCTCAAGGGCCCCCTCGTCGTCGGCCGGGTGCTGACCATCGAGGAGCTGGAGGGCTTCAAGAAGCCGATCCGCTTCTGCACGGTGGACGTCGGGCAGGCCAACGGCACCGGTGAGCCCCAGGAGATCGTCTGCGGCGCCCGCAACTTCGCCGTCGGCGACAAGGTCGTCGTGGTCCTCCCCGGCGCCACCCTGCCGGGCGGCTTCTCGATCTCCGCGCGCAAGACGTACGGCAAGACGTCCCACGGCATGATCTGCTCCAGCGACGAGCTGGGCATGGGCGACGACGGCACGCACGGCATCATCGTGCTGCCGCCGGAGACCGAGGTCGGCAAGGACGCGATCGAGCTGCTGGAACTGGTCGACGAGGTCCTGGACATCGCCGTCACCGCCAACCGCGGCGACTGTCTGTCCATCCGCGGCGTCGCCCGCGAGACCGCCATCGCCTACGGCCTGCCGCTGCGCGACCCGGCCCTGCTCGACGTGCCCGGCCCGAACGCCTACGGCTACCCCGTGAAGATCGCCGACCCCACGGGCTGCGACCGCTTCACCGCCCGCACGGTCACCGGCCTCAGCCCCGAGGCACGCTCCCCGATCTGGCTCCAGCGGCGCCTGCAGAAGGTCGGCATGCGCCCGATCTCGCTCGCCGTCGACGTCACCAACTACGTGATGATGGAGCTCGGCCAGCCCCTGCACGCCTACGACCGCGGCCTGGTCCAGGGCACCATCGGCGTGCGCCGGGCCGGCGAGGGCGAGAAGATCGTCACCCTCGACGGCGTCGAGCGGAAGCTGCACGCCGAGGACCTGGTCATCACCGACGACCGCGGCCCGATCGGCCTCGCGGGCGTCATGGGAGGCGCCAACACGGAGATCGCCGACCACGGTGCCGCCGAGAACGGCGGCAACGCGACGAGTGACGTGGTCATCGAGGCCGCCCACTTCGACCAGGTGTCCGTCGCGCGCACCGCCCGCCGCCACAAGCTGTCCTCCGAGGCGTCCCGCCGCTTCGAGCGCGGTGTCGACCCGCAGGCCGCGGCCGCCGCCGCCCAGCGCACCGTCGACCTGCTCGTGCTCCTCGCGGGTGGCACCGCCGAGGCCGGCGTCACCGAGATCAGCGCCCCGTCCGCGCCGCACACCGTCTCCATGGCCGCCGACCACCCGGACAAGGTGGCGGGTGTGACGTACGGCCGGGAGACCGTCGTACGCCGCCTCCAGGAGGTCGGCTGCGACGTCTACGGGCAGGACGAACTGATCGTCACCGTCCCGTCCTGGCGGCCCGACCTCACCGACCCCAACGACCTGGCCGAAGAGGTCATCCGGCTGGAGGGCTACGAGAACCTGCCCTCCACGCTGCCCCGCCCCCCGGCGGGCCGCGGCCTCACCGCCCGGCAGCGCCTGCACCGCCGCGTCGGCCGTGCCCTGGCCGGCGCCGGGTACGTCGAGGCGCCGAACTACCCGTTCGTCAGCGAGCAGGTCTTCGACCAGCTCGGCCTGGACGCCGACGACCCGGACCGCCGCGTGGTCAAGCTGGTCAACCCGCTCAGCGACGAGGAGCCCGCGCTGCGGACCTCGCTGCTGCCGGGCCTGCTCGGCGCGCTGCGCCGCAACGACGGCCGGGGCAGCCACGACCTCGCGCTGTTCGAGACCGGCCTGGTCTTCCACCCGCGCGACGAGCGGCGTGTCGCCGTCGACCTGCCCGTCGACCGGCGTCCCAGCGAGGAGGACCTCGCCGCGCTGGACGCCGCGCTGCCCGACCAGCCCCGGCACGTCGCCGTCGTCCTCGCGGGCGGCCGCGAGCAGGCCGGCTGGTGGGGCAGGGGCCGCCCGGCCGACTGGGCCGACGCGGTCGAGGCCGCCCGGCTCGTCGCCCGCGAGGCCGGTGCCGAACTGGGTATCCGCAAGGGCCAGTACGGTCCCTGGCACCCGGGCCGCTGCGCCGAGCTGTTCGTCACCGTCGACGGTGAGGAGCGGGTCATCGGCCACGCCGGCGAGCTGCACCCGCGGGTCGTCAAGGCCCTGGGCCTGCCCGCGCGGGCCTGCGCGATGGAGCTGGACCTCGACACCCTCGAGCGGGTCGGCGACGACACCCCGCAGGCGCCGGCCATCTCCACCTTCCCGGTCGCCACGCAGGACGTCGCCCTGGTCGTCGACGCCTTCGTCCCGGCGGCGGACGTCGAGGCCGCGCTGCGCGAGGGCGCGGGCGAACTGCTGGAGTCCATCCGGCTGTTCGACGTCTACGACAACGCGGAGCAGCTCGGCGAGGGCCGCAAGTCCCTGGCGTACGCGCTGCGCTTCCGCGCCGGGGACCGGACGCTGACGGTCGACGAGGCCTCCGCGGCCCGCGACGCGGCGGTCGCCCTCGCGGGCGAGCGGGTCGGAGCGGTGCTGCGCGGTTAGCCGACGGTGCGCCCGAGGGGCGGGGGCTTCTGCCGGCCGGCGGCTGACGGTGGCCGGTCGCGCAGTTCCCCGCGCCCCTCGAGTCCGTCGGCGCGACGCCCATCGGGAGGCGCGGGCCCTTCGAGGGGGGTTGCGGTCCTGCCGGTGAGGGGCGCGGGGAACCGCACGAGCAACCCCGACGCGCCCGGGGACGACGACGCACCGCGGACCCGCACGTAACCGGCGGAGCCAGTCGCACCGCTGGGCCGGCGGAGCCGTCCGCCCCGCCACGGAGTGTCGGGCAGGCGGCCGGGCGGACGGCGCCGGCCGGGCCGCCGCACTGTACGAGGGGGAGCCGGCGGCCCGGCCGGCCTCTTTCGAGGCAGTTCAGTCAACCGGCCCGGCACTCTCCGCGACAGCGCGCACACGGTGCGGATGCGCGTACTCCGTTCACACCCCGTGTGAGGACCGGCACACTACGCTGTCGGCACCGAATCACCCGGGGGGCACCATGCAGCCCAACACTCTGCTCGACGCGATCCTGGACGAGGCGGGCGTCTCGCACGCGGGACTGGCCGCGCACGTCAACCAGGCGGGGCGGGCACGCGGGCTCTCGCTGAGATACGAGCACACCGCCGTCGCCCGGTGGCTGAAGGGCCAGCGGCCGCGCGGCCAGGTGCCCGACCTGATCTGCGAGGTCCTCGCCACCCGGCTGCACCGCCCCGTCACCCTCGACGACATCGGCCTCGGCGTGCCCGGCGAGCCGGCCGCGCCGCACACCGGCTCGCTGTCCGGGTTCGTGGAGCGGGCGACCGCCCTGTGGCGCTCCGACCAGCAGCAGCGCCCGCACCTCCTCGACGCGCCCGCGCTCACCGGCACGCCCGCCGTGATGCCGGTGTGGGAGTGGGAGAACCCGCCCGAGGACGTGGACGTCTCCCGCGGCGGCCGGCACCGGGTCACCGCGGCGGACCTGGAGATGCTGCGCTCGGCCCGCGCCCACTACGAGCAGCTGTACCGAAAGGCCGGCGGCGTCGCGACGCGCGCCCGGATCGTCGGCTTCCTCAACGCGGAGGCCGCTCCGCTGCTGCGCGGCGGCTACACCGACGCCACCGGCCGTCAGCTCCACCGTGCCACCGGCGGCCTGGTCGCGGTCGCCGGCATCTGCGCGTACGACTCCGACGCGCACGGGCTCGCCCAGCGGTACTTCCACCAGGCGCTCCGCCTCGCCAAGGCCAGCGGCGACCGGGGGCTCGGCGCGTACGTCATCGCGCTGCTGGTCAACCAGGCGCTGTTCATGCGGGAGTACCGCCAGGCCGTCGCCTTCGCCGAGGCCGCGCTGCGCACCGCCGGCCGGCACATCACCCCGGCGCTCGCCTCCGACCTGTACGCGATGCAGGCCAAGGCGTACGCCCACCTCGGCGACGGCACCGGCGCACTGTCCTGCATCCGGCGCGCCGAGCAGGCCGCCGAACGCATCCGGCGCGGCCACGAACCCGACGAGACCGGCTATGTCCAGCCCGGCCTCGTCAACGTCCAGGTGGCGGAGGCGCTGCTCAGTCTCGGCGAGCTGGCGGCCGCCGGGGAGCACGCCGCGGAGGCCGTCGACAACCCGGCGCACGACCGGGGCCGCGTGCACCGGCTCGCCATGCTCAGCACCGTCGAACTGCGCCGGGGAAACGCCGAGAAGGCGGTCGCCACCGCCGTGCAGATGGCCGAACAGGCCCGCGGAATGGAGTCCCAGCGCCTGCGCGACAGACTGCGCGCGGTGCGCGAGCACCTGGTGCGCAGCGGCTGCGCGGGCACGGCCGAGGCCGCCGAACTCATCGACGGGGCACTGCGCGTACCGCTCTAGCCCGCCCGCCCTCCACGGGCGCCGCGCCCGCCACTGCGCCGTGAGCGGCCGTCGTGCGCCTGCTGCCGGACCACTCCGGCTGCGATATTGCCACCTACTCAAGAAAGGTGGCAGAACCGTGCAGTGGACGAAACAGAACGAACAGAATGTGTACGCAAACCGCTGGTTCAGCGTCAACCTCGCCGATGTCGAGCTACCGGACGGCCGGCACCTCGACCACTTCCTCATACGGATGCGCCCGGTGGCGGTCGCCACGGTGGTCAACGAGGCGAACGAGGTCCTCCTGCTGTGGCGGCACCGCTTCATCACCGACAGCTGGGGCTGGGAACTCGCGGCCGGCGTCGTCGAGGACGGCGAGGACGTCGCGGTGGCGGCGGCGAGGGAGCTGGAGGAGGAGACCGGCTGGCGGCCGGGACCGCTGCGCCACCTCATGAGCGTGGAGCCGTCCAACGGACTCACCGACGCCCGGCACCACATCTACTGGGCCGACGAGGGCGAGTACGTCGGACACCCCGTGGACGACTTCGAGTCGGACCGCCGGGAGTGGGTGCCGCTCAAGCTCGTCCCCGATCTGGTCGCCCGCGGGGAGGTCCCGGCCGCCAACATGGCGGCCGCGTTACTCCTGCTGCACCACCTGCGGCTCGGGCAGGACGCCGTGACGTGATCCGGCGCCGTCCGCGTCCCGCCGCGCCGCTCAGCGGCCGAACGCCTGCCAGAGGGCCACCACGAGCGCGCCCACGGCCGTGACCGCGGTGATCGCAGGCAGGGGCCAGCGGGCGTGCTCCAGCGTGACGAGCCGGGTGCTCAGCTCGTCCAGGTCCTTGGCGGTCTCCTCGGTGCGGTGGCTGAGCAGCGCCAGCCCGCCCTCCACGCGGGCGTAGGCGACATCGAGGCGGCGCCGTAACTCTGCGAGTTCTCCAGGGACGGCGGGATGCTCGGGATCGGCGGTCACGAAACCGCTCCTTTCGTGGTCGAAACGGGGGTCGAATCACATCCCTTGCAATGCACATGATGAGTCAACTCGCCTGGTGGGCGCGTGGGGAGAGTGTGCGGACGGCATATGCGAGCCCGGCGCGCACACGGGGTGCGAACGCCGCGGGCCCGGCACCGCGTCGGGTGCCGGGCCCGCGAAGCGGTCACTCAGCGTCAGCCGTAGGTGTAGAAGCCCGAGCCGCTCTTGCGGCCGAGCCGGCCCGCGTCCACCATGCGCTGGAGCAGCGGGGGAGCGGCGTACAGCGGCTCCTTGTACTCCTCGTACATCGAGTGGGCGACCGAGGCGACCGTGTCCAGGCCGATCAGGTCGGACAGCTTGAGCGGGCCCATCGGGTGGGCGCAGCCCATCTCCATGCCGTTGTCGATGTCCTCGCGGCTGGCGATGCCCGACTCGAACATCCGGATCGCGGAGAGCAGGTACGGGATCAGCAGCGCGTTGACCACGAAGCCGGAGCGGTCCTGGGCGCGGATGGAGTGCTTGCCCAGCACCTTCTCCGTGAAGAGCTGCGCCCGGCTGAGCGTGCCCTCGGAGGTGGTGAGCGCCGGGATCAGCTCGACGAGCTGCTGCACCGGGGCCGGGTTGAAGAAGTGGATGCCGATGACGTGGTCCGGCCGCGAGGTGGCGACCGCCAGCCTCACCAGCGGGATCGAGGAGGTGTTGGAGGCCAGGATCGCGTCCGGCCGGGTCATGACCTGGTCGAGCACCTGGAAGATCTCGGTCTTGACCTGCTCGTTCTCGACGACCGCCTCGATCACGAGGTCACGGTCGGCGAACTCGCCCAGGTCGGTGGTGAAGCTCAGGCGCGCCTGGGTCGCCTCGAGCTCCTCGTCGGTGATCTTGCCGCGCTCCGCGGCCTTGGTGAGGGAGGTGAACAGCCGGGTCCGGCCGATCTCCAGGGCATCGCCGGTGGTCTCGGCGACCTTCACCTCCAAGCCGGCGCGGGCGCACACCTCGGCGATGCCCGCCCCCATCTGGCCGCAGCCCACCACGCCGACGCGTGCGATATCTCCCGAGATGCCGATCACATCGTCCCTTTCGCTGACTCCACGGCTGAGGCAGGTCCGCCGGGGGTCCCCCTGCGCCTGCTCCGATCGTGCACGTTACCCCCGGAGTGCCGCGGATCCGTCGCCCGGGTCGGGCATGCTGAGGTCCCGTGCACGATCCGTGACGGTGCGGATCCACTGCGTTCTGGAGGTCTTTCATGGGCCGTGTCTCGCGTCGGACCTTCGCGGTGGCCGCGCTGTCGGCGCTCACCCTGGCGCCCGCACCCGCGGGGTCGGCGGCGCCCGTGCCGCCGGCGCCCCCGGGGCGGCCCGGTGGCCGGCGCCGCGCCGTCACGGAGATGCGGGGCATGTGGCTGGCCACGGTGAACAACCGCGACTGGCCGACCCGGGCCGGTCTGCGGGCGTCCGAGCAGCGCGCCGAACTCGTCGGACTCCTTGACGCGGCGGTCCGCCACGGCCTCAACACGGTGATCTTCCAGGTGCGGCCCACCGCCGACGCGCTGTGGCCGTCGGCGTACGAGCCGTGGTCTCAGTACCTCTCCGGCAGCCAGGGCCGGGACCCGGGCTGGGACCCGTTGGGCACGGCCGTGGAGGAGGCCCACGCCCGCGGCCTGGAACTGCACGCCTGGTTCAACCCCTACCGCGTCGCCCTGCACGACGACCCGTCCCGCCTCGTCCCCGCGCACCCCGCCCGCCGGAACCCCGGCTGGGTGGTGCCGTACGGCGGGAAGCTCCACTACAACCCGGGGCTGCCCGAGGTCCGCGCCTTCGTGCAGGACGCGATGATCGACGCGGTGGAGAAGTACGCCGTGGACGGCGTCCACTTCGACGACTACTTCTACCCGTACCCGGTGGCGGGCCGGACCTTCGACGACGACGCGGCGTACCGCGCCCACGGCGGCGGCTTCGCCACCAGGGCGGCCTGGCGGCGGGACAACATCGACCGGCTGGTGCGCGAGACGGCGGCCCGCGTCAGAAAGGCCCGGCCCGCCGCACGCTTCGGCGTCAGCCCCTTCGGGGTGTGGCGCAACGCGGCCACCGACGAGCGAGGCTCGCGGACCGGCGCCGGTGTCCAGACCTACGACGACCTGTACGCGGACACCCGCACCTGGGTGCGCGAGGGCTGGATCGACTACGTCGTCCCGCAGCTGTACTGGAACATCGGCCTGCCCGCCGCCGACTACGCGGAACTGCTGTCGTGGTGGGCGGACGTCGCCCGGGGCAGCCGGACGCGGCTGTACGTGGGGGAGGCCCTGTACAAGGCCGGCGACCCGGCGCAGCCCGCCGCCTGGCAGGACCGGGAGGAGCTGTCCCGGCACCTCGCCCTGGCCGCGGACCACCCGGAGGTGCGCGGGCATGTCTTCTTCGCCGCGAAGGAAGTGGCCGAGGACAGGATCGGTGCGATGGCGCGGGTGGCCGCCGACCACTACCGGCGGCCCGCGGACACCCCGCGCTGACTCACATCCGCATCTCCCTGTGCCGGATCTCGGAGTCGGGGCCGGGCGAGCACACCGCCTCGTGCCCGTCCTCGAACCGGACCCGGTACGGCGGGGAGCCTTCCTTGCCCATCACTTCCACAATCTCGGCGACCTTGTCGTGCTCACCGACCACCCGGCCGTGCTGCACCAGCTGGTCGCCCTTCGTCGCGTGCATCTGTGAGGCCTCCTCACGCGTCTGCCGCACGTGTCTGCCGCTGCTCAGCCCCGGGACCGCTGCGTGACCGCGATGCACACCAGCACGGCGGCCGCCGTCAGCGGGGCGGCCACCGTCAGGTGCTCGCCCAGGAGAAGTACCGACCACACCAGTGTGAGCAGCGGCTGGGCGAGCTGCAACTGGCTGGCCTTCGGCACCCCGATGGCCGCCATGCCCCGGTACCAGACGACCAGTCCGAGGAACTGCGAGCCCGCCGCCACCCACAGCAGCCCGGTCACGCTGTGCGCCGTGAGACGCACGGGTTCGTACGCGAGGGCCAGTGCGGTGGCGGGCACGGTGAGCGGCAGGGACAGCACCAGGGCCCAGCCGATGACCTGCCAGCCCGGCATCACCCGGGCCAGCCGGCCGCCCTCGGTGTACCCGGCCGCGCACACCAGCAGCGCGGCGAAGAGGTAGGCGTCGGCCGTCGTCAGGGCGCCCCCGCTCTGCTGCACGGTGAACGCCACCACCGCCGCCGCGCCCACCAGCGCCGCGATCCAGAAGGTGCGCGAGGGGCGGGTGCCGATGCGCAGCGCGGACAGCAGCGCGGTGGTCAGGGGGAGCAGGCCGACCACGACGGCCGCGTGCGCGGTGGTCGAGGTCCGCAGCGCGAGGGTGGTCAGCAGGGGGAAGCCGAGGACCACTCCCGCGGCGACCACGGCGAGGCCGGGCCAGTGCCGCCGCTCGGGCAGCGGGACCCGCCGCCCCGCCCGGCCCCGCTCGCCCGGCGGGACACCCACCGCGAGCAGACACCCCCCGGCGATCAGCGCGGCGAGGACGCTGCGCACGGAGACCAGGGACCAGGGGCCGAAGCCCTCCAGCCCCCAGGCGGTGGCGGGGAACGTCAGCGAGAAGGCGACGACGCCGAGCGCGGCCAGCAGGGTGCCGGAGGAATGTGCGCCGGAGCCGGTGGCCGGATCGTCGACCGCTATCCCCGTCGGACCAGTAGCGCTACTCTGTACTCTCATGCAAGAGCGTAGCAGCGTCGTTGAACTGGCGAACCAGCTGCGACGGGAGCTCGACCGCTACTCACCCGGTGGAAAGCTCCCGTCCAGCCGTGCCCTCGTCGACCGTTTCCGGGTCAGCCCGGTGACCGTCTCCCGCGCCCTGGCGCAACTGGCCGCCGAGGGCCTGGTGGTGACCCGGCCCGGCGCCGGGGCCTTCCGGGCGCCGTCGCGGCCCGGCACCGCTCCGGCCGGCGACACCTCCTGGCAGGAGGTCGCGCTCAGCGCCGACGGCGCCGCCGACCTCGTGCCGCGCTCGGTGGACGCCTCCGGCGTCCTGGTCTCGCTGGCCGCTCCGCCGCCCGGCGTCGTCGAGTTCAACGGCGGCTACCTGCACCCCTCGCTCCAGCCGGAACGGGCCATGGCGGCGGCACTGTCCCGGGCCGGCCGCCGGCCCGGCGCCTGGGGCCGGCCGCCGATGGAGGGACTGCCGGAACTGCGGGAGTGGTTCGCCCGCAGCATCGGCGGCGCGGTCACGGCCGCCGAGGTGCTCGTCACCGCCGGCGGGCAGTCGGCCCTGACCACCGCCCTGCGCGCCCTCGCGCCGCCCGGCGCGCCCGTCCTCGTGGAGTCGCCGACGTACCCCGGCATGCTGGCCATCGCGCGGGCCGCCGGCCTGCGCCCGGTGCCGGTGCCCGTCGACGCGGACGGCGTGAAGCCGGCCCTGCTCGCCGACGCCTTCCGGGCGACCGGGGCCCGCGTCCTCGTCTGCCAGCCCCTCTTCCAGAACCCGACCGGTGCCGTACTCGCCCCCGAACGGCGCGGTGAGGTGCTGCGCATCGCCCGCGAGGCCGGCGCCTTCGTCGTCGAGGACGACTTCGTGCGGCGGCTCGTGCACGAGGACGCGGGGCCCCTGCCGCGTCCCCTGGCCGCCGACGACCCGGACGGCGTCGTCGTGCACGTCTGCTCGCTCACCAAGGCCACCTCGCCGAGCTTCCGGGTGAGTGCCCTGGCCGCGCGCGGCCCCGTGCTGGAGCGGCTGCGGGCCATCCAGGTCGTCGACACCTTCTTCGTGCCCCGCCCCCTTCAGGAGGCGGCGCTCGAACTCGTCGGCTCGCCCGCCTGGCCGCGCCATCTGCGCGCGGTCTCCGCCGAGTTGAGGGTCCGCCGCGACGCGATGACGTCCGCGCTGCGCCTGAACCTGCCCGAGTTCTCCCTGGCCCACGTGCCGTCCGGCGGCTACCACCTGTGGCCGCGCCTGCCCGACGGCACGGGGGAGGCGGCCCTGACCGCGGCCGCCCTGCGCGCGGGCGTCGCGGTCACGCCGGGCCGCCCGTACTTCAGCGCCGAACCCCCGGCGCCCCACCTGCGGCTGAGCTTCGCCGCGGTGGCCGGAACCGGCGAGATCGCGGAGGGGGTGCGGCGGCTGAGCACGGCCTGGGCCGAGGTCCGCGAGCAGGCCGGGACGCGCGGATAACCGGTCGACGCCACCCGCCCGCGCTGCGACCATCCCGGCATGACCGAAACGCCACGCCTGCCCGAGGGCTACGAGATCTCCACCGACCCGGACCGGATCGACGCGGAACGCGTCCACCGGTGGCTGTCCACCGACGCGTACTGGGCGCTCGGGCGGGCCCGCGACAAGCAGGACCGGGCCATCTCCGGCTCGCTCAACTTCGGCGTGTACGAGGCGCTCTCCGGGGAGCAGGTGGCGTACGCCCGCGTCATCACCGACCTCGCGACCTTCGCCTGGCTGTGCGACGTGTACGTCGACCCCGCGGTGCGCGGCAAGGCCCTCGGCACCGCCCTCGTCGGCGCCGTGCGCGAGCACCTGAGGCCGTACGGGCTGCGCCGCATCCTGCTCGCCACCCACGACGCGCACGGGGTCTACGAGAAGCTCGGTTTCACCGCCCTGGACCGGCCCGACCAGTGGATGGCGTTCGCCTTCGGCCGGTGAGCCGTGGCGCGTACCGGGTGTCCCGCGGGTAACCCCTCTTGACCGGCCCCCTTCCGCGGCCCACCATCACCGCATGGCGCTTCGGGTCACGTTCGTCGCGGCTGCGCGCAGCGCACCCCTGTTCGCGGATCGCTTCGGGGACGACCGGCCGCTGGACCGGGCCGGCTGGGACGAGGCGCTGCGTGCCGCGCCGGAACTGCTGCCGCTCGCGGCCGCCGAGCTGCGCTACTGCTCGCCCACGCCCCGCAGCCGCGCCACCGGCGACGCCCTCGGCTACGCCCCGCTGGCCCAACTCGCCCTGCGGGAATGCGACATGGGCCGCTGGAGCGGGCTGACGCTCGGTGAGGCGATGGCCCGGGAGCCGGCCGCCGTGGACGCCTGGCTCGCCGACCCGCGCTCCGCCCCGCACGGCGGTGAGTCGCTGTTCGCCCTCATCACCCGCGTCGGCGGATGGCTCGACACCCGGCCCGGGGAGGACGGCGACCGGATCGTCGCGGTGGCCGAGTCCTCCGTGATCCGGGCGGCCCTGGTGTACGCGCTGAAGGCGCCGCCCATGACGTACTGGAACCTGGACGTGCGCCCGCTGTCGACGACCACGCTCACCGGCCGCGCGGGCCACTGGAACCTCCGCTTCGACGGGACACCGGCCCGTCCCTGACGCGCCCGGGCGCCGGGGCCCCCGGGGCGGCGGGCCCTACCCCTCGCGCGTGTAGTCCGTGACCAGCAGCAGGTCCTTGGCCGGGCCGCCCACGCGCCACACCGTGCGCCAGTGGTCCGGGTCCCGGACGGTGAACTCGCCGCGGTAGTGGTCGGCCGCGCAGGGATGGCCGGCCGTATGGCGACCCGACGTCAGGTCCAGGTCGTGGAAGGGCCGGCCGTCCGCGAAGCGCACGTCCGCCGTGCCCGGGGCGCCGCCCGGCTCGTAACGCAGCGTCCGCTCGGCGGGGCGGGTCACGCCGCGCCACGTGAAGGCACCGGACTCGTGACCGCGCAGACCGCCGCCCTCGCGCGGCTCGAACACGGTCGTCCCCTCGAAGCGGCCGGACTCGCCGCTCGCGTGGTCCCGCACCGACCGCTCCGTGCGCCACCGCCCCGCCAGGTACGCCAGTACGTCCGGTACTGGCCAGAACTCGCCCATCACGTGCCGCTCTCCGTCCCACGCATTGCTGCGCGACCCATTGACGCGCATGCGCCCCCTCCCTATGTTGCCGTTCGAAGTGCTGACCAATGTCCGATATCTCGAACAAACCTAGTGAGAGTCGCGGAGTATCCATGTCACGCACCCGCCTGAGACTCGGTCTCGGCGCCACCGCCCTCCTGATCGCCACGGCCCTGCTGCCGTCCCCCGCCCGCGCGGAGGCCGCCGCCGACTACACGATCACCGTCGACCCGGCAGCCACCGGCCCCGCGATCGACGACACGATGTACGGCGTCTTCTTCGAGGACATCAACCGCGCCGCCGACGGAGGTCTCTACGCCGAGCTGGTCCAGAACCGCTCCTTCGAGTACTCCACCGCCGACAACGGCTCGTACACACCGCTCACCGCATGGACGGCCGACGGCGCGGCCGAGGTGGTGGACGACGCCGGCCGGCTGAACGAGCGCAACCGCAACTACCTCTCCCTGGCCGCCGGTGCGTCGGTCACGAACGCCGGCTACAACACCGGCATCCGCGTCGAGGCGGGCAGGAAGTACGACTTCTCGGTGTGGGCCCGCGCCGGGAGCGGCACCACCCTCACCGTCTCCCTGCGGGACAGCGCGGGCACGCTCGCCAAGGTGCGGCAGGTGACCGCCCGGGGGGCGTGGCGCAAGTACACCGCCACCTTCACCGCGGACCGCACCAGCAACCGCGGCCGGCTCGCCGTCGCCACCACATCGCCCGCCGCCCTCGACATGGTGTCCCTCTTCCCCCGGGACACGTACAAGGGACAGCCCAACGGCCTGCGCAAGGACCTCGCGGAGAAGATCGAGGCCCTGCACCCGGGCTTCCTGCGCTTCCCCGGCGGCTGCCTGGTCAACACCGGCTCCATGGAGGACTACAGCGCCGCCTCCGGCTGGCAGCGCAAGCGCTCCTACCAGTGGAAGGACACCGTCGGACCGGTCGAGGAGCGCGCCACCAACGCCAACTTCTGGGGCTACAACCAGAGCTACGGCCTCGGCTACTACGAGTACTTCCGCTTCGCCGAGGACATCGGCGCCATGCCGCTGCCCGTCGTCCCCGCCCTGGTCACCGGCTGCGGCCAGAACAGGGCCGTCGACGACGAGGCGCTGCTGAAGCGGCACGTCCAGGACACCCTGGACCTCATCGAGTTCGCCAACGGGCCCGTGACCTCCACCTGGGGCAGGAAGCGCGCCGAGATGGGCCACCCGAAGCCGTTCCACCTCACCCACCTCGAGGTCGGCAACGAGGAGAACCTCCCGGCCGAGTTCTTCGCCCGCTTCCAGAAGTTCCGCGCCGCCGTCGAGGCGAAGCACCCGGAGGTCACGGTGATCTCCAACTCCGGGCCCGACGACTCCGGCACCACCTTCGACACCGCCTGGAAGCTCAACCGGGACGCCGGCGTCGACATGGTCGACGAGCACTACTACAACAGCCCGCAGTGGTTCCTGCAGAACAACGACCGCTACGACTCCTACGACCGCGGCGGCCCGAAGGTCTTCCTCGGCGAGTACGCCTCCCAGGGCAACGCCTGGAAGAACGCCCTCGCCGAAGCCGCGTTCATGACCGGCCTGGAACGCAACGCCGACGTCGTCAAGCTCGCCTCCTACGCCCCGCTGCTCGCCAACGAGGACTACGTGCAGTGGCGCCCGGACCTTGTCTGGTTCAACAACCGCGCCTCCTGGAACTCGGTCAACTACGAGGTCCAGAAGCTGTTCATGAACAACACCGGCGACCGCGTCGTCCCCTCCACGGCCACCGGCACGCCGGCCGTCAGCGGCCCCGTCACGGGCGCCGTCGGCCTGTCCACCTGGGCGACCAGCGCGGCCTACGACGACGTGAAGGTGACCTCGGCCGACGGGCGGACCCTGCTGTCCGACGACTTCTCCGGTGACGCCTCGCGGTGGACGCACAGCGGCGCCGGGAACTGGACCGTCCAGGACGGTCAGTACGTCCAGACCGACGCCGCCGCCGAGAACACCCTCGTCACGGCGGGCGACCCGGGCTGGCAGAACTACGACCTGCACGTGAAGGCCACCAAGAAGTCCGGCAAGGAGGGCTTCCTCGTCGCCTTCGGCGTCAAGGACACCGGCAACTACTACTGGTGGAACCTGGGCGGCTGGAACAACACCCAGTCCGCCGTCGAACAGGCCTCGGACGGCGGCAAGTCGACGCTCGTGTCGAAGGCCGGGTCGATCGAGACGGGCCGCGCCTACGACATCGACATCAAGGTCCGGGGCCGCCAGGTCACCCTCTACCTGGACGGCCGGGAGTGGGGCGGTTTCACCGACGACAAGCCGGCCGAGCCGTTCCGCCAGATCGTCACGAAGGACGCGCGGACCGGGGAACTGATCCTCAAGGTCGTCAACGCCCAGGACACGGCGGCCCGCACGGCCGTCGACCTCGGCGGCGCCAAGGTCGCGTCCCGGGCCCGCGGCACCACGCTGGCGGCCGACCAGGACGCGGTGAACACCGAGACGGACGCACCGGTCACCCCCGTGACGTCGACCTTCTCCGGAGTGGCGGGGAAGTTCACGTACACGTTCCCGGCCAACTCGGTGACGTTCCTGCGGATCAAGCAGCGGTAGCGGATCACGCGGCGGTGGGGGCGCGGCACCGGGCCGCGCGGTCTCCCCACGGGGGCCGCGCGGTCACCGCGGCCCGCCGCCTCCGGGCGCCGCCGGCCCGGCGAACGGCGGCAGGGCCTTGAAGCGCTCGTCCAGCGTGACCGTCGGGGTGATCCGGTCCAGCGCGGCCCGGACCAGGGTGAGCGGGTGGCCGGGGAAGTGCGCGTCCCACGACGCGTCGTCGGCCACGTGGTACGGCAGCCCGCCGGTCACCCCGGGCGCGTAGGGGTGGGGCCGGAAGTAGTCGGCCGGTCCCACCCGCGCCATCACCGTCGCCTCCCGCACCCCGGTCGTCGGCCCCTCCGCCGCCTGCACCTTCAGGACCGTGCTGCACGCGGCCCGCGGCACCGTCCACGAACCGAGGAACACCTGCCCGTGCCCGTTCGGCCGCGGCACCTTGATCAGCTGCCGCACGGCGGGCACCCCGTCCACCTCGCCGTCCAGCGCCTCTATCAGCCCACCGCCCGCGCCCGCGACGCCGTGCGCGAGACCGGCGCGCAGTGCGCCGGGCGCGTCCAGCGGGGCCGGGAGGTCCGGCACGAGCGGGAAGAAGTGCACCGACAGCACCGTCCCCCACCCGTCGGTCCACACTCCCGCCTCGCGCTCGGTGAAGCCCGTCAGATCCATGCCGGTGATCGGAGTCATGGCGCTCATCCTTCCGGATGGCCACGCAGCCCACGGCGTGCGGGGCGGGCGCTCGTGCAGCCACTCCGGCCCCGCTCCCACGGCCCGCCGACCGCGTTGCATAAACGTGCAACGAAACGTATAGTCATGCCATACAGAGGAGGGTTTTCCATGGCGGTACGTGCGGCGGTGGCCGGAGCGAGTGGGTACGCGGGCGGAGAGCTGCTGCGTCTGCTCCTCGCGCACCCCGAGATCGAGATCGGCGCCCTGACCGGCAACTCCAACGCCGGACAGCGGCTCGGCGCGCTGCAGCCGCACCTGCTGCCGCTGGCCGGCCGCGTCCTGGAGGCGACCACGCCCGAGGTGCTCGCCGGGCACGACGTCGTGTTCCTCGCGCTGCCGCACGGGCAGTCCGCCGCCGTCGCCGAGCAGCTCGGGCCGGACGTGCTGGTCGTGGACATGGGCGCCGACTTCCGGCTGAAGGACGCCGGTGACTGGGAGCGGTTCTATGGCTCCCCGCACGCCGGCACCTGGCCCTACGGCCTCCCCGAACTGCCGGGTTGCCGCGCCGCGCTGGAGGGGTCCAAGCGCATCGCGGTGCCCGGTTGCTACCCGACCGCCGTGTCGCTGGCCCTCTTCCCGGCCTACGCCGCCGGCCTCGCCGAGCCCGAGGCCGTCGTCGTCGCCGCCTCCGGCACCTCCGGCGCGGGCAAGGCGGCCAAGCCCCACCTGCTGGGCAGCGAGGTCATGGGCTCCATGTCGCCCTACGGCGTCGGCGGCGTCCACCGGCACACCCCCGAGATGATCCAGAACCTCGGTGCGGTCGCCGGTGAGCCGGTCTCCGTCTCCTTCACCCCGACCCTCGCGCCGATGCCCCGCGGCATCCTCGCCACGTGCAGCGCGCGGGCGAAGGACGGCGTGAGCGCCGAATCCGTCCGCGCGGCCTACGAGAAGGCCTTCGCCGACGAGCCGTTCGTGCACCTGCTGCCCGAGGGACAGTGGCCCGCGACCGCCTCCGTCTACGGCTCGAACGCCGTCCACGTGCAGGTCGCGTACGACGCCGCCGCGGGCCGCGTCATCGCCATCGGCGCCATCGACAACCTGGCCAAGGGCACCGCGGGCGGTGCCGTCCAGAGCATGAACATCGCCCTGGGTCTCGACGAGACCACCGGACTGACGACGATCGGAGTTGCGCCGTGAGTGTGACGGCAGCAAAGGGATTCACGGCGGCGGGCATCGCCGCCGGGATCAAGGAGAACGGCAACCCCGACCTGGCCCTCGTGGTCAACACCGGCCCCCGGCGCTCCGCCGCGGGCGTCTTCACCTCCAACCGCGTCAAGGCCGCGCCCGTCCTCTGGTCCGAGCAGGTCCTCAGGAGCGGTGAGCTGACCGCCGTCGTCCTCAACTCCGGCGGCGCCAACGCCTGCACCGGCCCGAAGGGCTTCCAGGACACCCACGCCACCGCCGAGAAGGCCGCCGAGGTGCTGGGCATCGGCGCGGGCGAGGTCGCCGTCTGCTCCACCGGCCTCATCGGCGTCCTGCTGCCCATGGACAAGCTGCTCCCCGGCGTCGAGACCGCCGCCGGCCTGCTCTCCGAGCACGGCGGCGAGAAGGCCGCCATCGCCATCAAGACCACCGACACCGTGCACAAGACGTCCGTCGTCACCCGGGACGGCTGGACCGTCGGCGGCATGGCCAAGGGCGCCGGAATGCTCGCCCCGGGCCTCGCCACCATGCTCGTCGTCCTCACCACCGACGCCGACCTCGACGCCGAGGTGCTCGACCGGGCGCTGCGCGACGCCACCCGCGTCACCTTCGACCGGGTCGACTCCGACGGCTGCATGTCCACCAACGACACCGTGCTGCTGCTCGCCTCCGGAGCCTCCGGCGTCGCCCCCGGGTACGCCGCGTTCGCCGAGGCCGTACGGACCGTCTGCGACGACCTCGGCCAGCAGCTCATCCGGGACGCCGAGGGCGCCAGCAAGGACATCAGGGTCGAGGTCGTGAACGCCGCGACCGAGGAGGACGCCGTCCAGGTGGGCCGCACCATCGCCCGCAACAACCTCCTCAAGTGCGCCATCCACGGCGAGGACCCCAACTGGGGCCGCGTCCTGTCCGCCATCGGCACCACGTCCGCCGCCTTCGAGCCCGACCGGCTCAACGTCGCCATCAACGGCGTCTGGGTCTGCAAGAACGGCGGCGTCGGCGAGGACCGCGAGCTGGTCGACATGCGCTACCGGGAGGTCCACGTCGTCGCCGACCTGGCCGCCGGCGACGCCACCGCGACCATCTGGACCAACGACCTCACCGCCGACTACGTCCACGAGAACAGCGCGTACTCCTCATGAGCACGACTCGGAAACACACCGCCCTCCCGAAGGCGCAGATCCTCATCGAGGCGCTGCCGTGGCTCGTCCGGCACAACGGCAAGACGGTCGTCATCAAGTTCGGCGGCAACGCCATGATCGACGAGGACCTGAAGGCCGCGTTCGCCCAGGACGTCGTCTTCCTGCACCACGCCGGCCTCAAGCCCGTCGTCGTGCACGGCGGCGGCCCCCAGATCAGCGCCGCCCTGGACAAGCACGGCATCGTCAGCGAGTTCAAGGCCGGCCTGCGCGTCACCACCGAGGACGCCATGGACGTCGTGCGGATGGTGCTGGCCGGGCAGGTCCAGCGCGAGCTGGTCGGGCTGCTCAACCAGCACGGACCGCTCGCCGTCGGCATCACCGGCGAGGACGCGCACACCCTGACCGCCACCAAGCACCAGCCCGAGATAGACGGCGAGTTCGTCGACATCGGGCGGGTGGGCGAGATCACCGACATCGACACGGGCGCGATCGAGGCACTGCTCGCCGACGGCCGCATCCCGGTCGTCTCCTCCATCGCCCGCAGCCAGGACGACCACCATGTCTACAACGTCAATGCTGATACGGCGGCTGCGGCACTCGCTGCGGCGCTCGGCGCCGAGACTCTCATGGTCCTCACGGACGTCGAGGGACTCTACGAGGACTGGCCGAACAGCGACGAGGTGATCAGCCGCCTCACCGCGTCCCAGCTCGAGAAACTGCTGCCGGAGCTGTCCTCCGGCATGGTGCCGAAGATGGAGGGCTGCCTGCACGCCGTGCGGGGCGGCGTCACCACCGCCCGCGTCATCGACGGCCGGGTCCAGCACTCGATCCTGCTGGAGATCTTCACCGACGAGGGCATCGGCACGATGGTCGTGCCGGACGAACAGGGGGAGTCGTGAGCAACGAGGAACTGACCGCGCGGTGGCAGGGCGCGCTGATGAACAACTACGGCACGCCCCGCCTGCCCCTGGTGCGCGGCGAGGGTTCCCGGCTCTGGGACGCCGACGGCACGGAGTACCTCGACTTCGTCGGCGGCATCGCGGTCAACGCCCTCGGCCACGCCCACCCGGCGGTCGTCGACGCCGTGAGCCGGCAGATCGCCTCCCTCGGCCACGTCTCCAACCTCTTCGTCGCCGAGCCGCCCGTCGCGCTCGCCGAACGGCTGCTCCAGCACTTCGGCCGCGACGGCAAGGTCTACTTCTGCAACTCCGGCGCCGAGGCCAACGAGGGCGCCTTCAAGATCGGCCGGCTCACCGGGCGGCCGCACATGGTCGCCACCGACGGCGGCTTCCACGGCCGCACGATGGGTGCCCTGGCGCTGACCGGGCAGCCCGGCAAGCAGGAGCCGTTCCGGCCGCTGCCCGGTGACGTGACCCACGTCCCCTACGGCGACGCCCAGGCGCTGGCCGCCGCGGTCACCCAGGACACCGCCCTCGTGATCATCGAGCCGATCCAGGGCGAGAACGGCGTCGTCGTCCCGCCGCCCGGCTATCTGAAGGCGGCGCGGGCCATCACCGCGGCCACCGGTGCCCTGCTGGTGCTGGACGAGGTGCAGACCGGCATCGGCCGGACCGGGCACTGGTTCGAGTACCAGGCCCACGAGGGCGTCCTGCCGGACATCGTCACGCTCGCCAAGGGACTCGGCGGGGGGCTGCCGCTGGGCGCCACCGTCGCCTTCGGCCGGGCCTCCGAGCTGCTGAAGCCCGGCCAGCACGGCACGACCTTCGGCGGCAACCCCGTCTCCTGCGCCGCCGGGCTCGCCGTCCTCGACACCGTCGCGGGCGAGGGACTGCTGGACAACGTCAAGCGGCAGAGCGAGAAGCTCCGCGACGGGATCGAGGCCCTCGGCCACCCGCTGGTCGCCCACGTCCGGGGCGCCGGACTGCTCCTGGGTATCGTGCTCACCGAGCCGCTCGCGCCCACCGTGCAGCGGGCGGCTCAGGACGCCGGGATCCTCGTGAACGCGCCCGCACCCGATGTCGTACGGCTGATGCCGGCGCTGAACCTCGGCGACGACGTGGTGGACGCGTTCCTCGGGGCGCTGCCCGGCATCCTTGACCAGGCCCACGAGGCCGACGGGGACGGACGATCCGGAGAATGAGACGACGATGAGCCAGGCGCAGGAGCACGAGCAGACCAACGGGCCTGCCGTACCGCAGACCCGCACCGCACGTCACCGCCGGATCGTGGACATCCTCAACCGGCAGGCGGTGCGCTCGCAGAGCCAGCTCGCGAAGCTGCTCGCCGACGACGGGCTGACCGTCACGCAGGCGACGCTCTCCCGGGACCTGGACGAGCTGAACGCGGTGAAGATCCGCAACACCGACGGCGACCTCATCTACGCGGTGCCCAGCGAGGGCGGCTTCCGCACCCCGCGGGCCCCGCTCGGGGAGTCGGCGAAGGAGGAGCGGATGCGGCGGCTCTCCGCGGAGCTGCTGATCTCCGCGGAGGCGTCCGCGAACCTCGTGGTCCTGCGCACCCCTCCGGGGGCGGCGCAGTTCCTCGCCTCGGCGATCGACCAGGCGGAGCTGCACGACATCCTGGGGACGATCGCGGGCGACGACACGCTGCTGCTGATCAGCAGGGAGCCGACGGGCGGCAAGGCCCTGGCGGACCACCTCCTGCGCCTGGCCCAGAACGGCCACTGAGCGCCGCGCGGCTCACTCCGCGGCACGCCGGTCTCGGCGCCGCGGGGGTGGCTGCCGGACGCAGGGTGCGGGTGGCCGGTGGCTGGTCGCGCAGTTCCCCGCGCCCCTCGAGGGGCGCGCCCGCCCCGGCCACGATCACTCGCTCCGCCCGCCCACCCGCACTGCTGCCGCCGCGGGCAGTCGTGCCTCCCCCAGGGCCTCGCCCGAAGCCGAGAGTGAGGGAGGCACCCCGCGACCGCGGGCCGGTGAAGCGCCGGTACCCGAGCCGGGACGCCGGGCACCCGCCGGCTCCGCTCACCCCAGCCGGCCCGCCAGCCCCCCGGTGCACCGCACCTCGTCGCCCGCGGTCAGCAGCAGCGCCTCGACCCCGTCGAGCGACTCCAGCCACCGCACCCCCTCCCGCGACCCCATCGCGAACGCCGCCGTCGCCCAGCAGTCCGCCCACGTCAGCCGGGGCGCCACCACCGTCACCGCCACCAGGTCCGTCACCGCGGGGCGCCCGGTGCGCGGATCGACGATGTGCGCCCCCCGCTCCGCGGTCCCGGACGTCGCGACGGCCAGCTCCGTCGCACCCGCGGCGGAGACGACGGCCGCCAGCCCGCCCGGCCGCAGCGGATCCGCCACCCCCACCCGCCACGGCCTGCGCGCCCCCGGCGCCCCTAGCATCTGCACGTCACCGCCCCCGTTGACGCTGACACCGCTCGCGCCCGCCCCCGCGACCAGCCGGGCCGCACGCTCCACCGCCCACCCCTTGACGATCCCGGACGGGTCGAGCCGCCCCCCGTACGACGGACTGAACCAGCCGTCGCTCACCCGCTCCGCCTCCGCCGCCAGCCCCAGCACCTCGGCGACCTCGGGCGCACACTGTCCGACGGCCAGCTCGCCGCGCGCCAGCCGGGAGACCTGGCTGTCCTCCCGGTAGGTGCTGAACACCTCGTCCACCCGGCGCAGCCCGGCGGCCGCCTCGTCCAGCGCGGCGCGTACGGCAGCGGGTGCCCCGCCGCGGACGTCGAAGGAGAAGACGGTCCCCATCGTCTCCACCACCCGGCGTACCGCGGCGGGAGCCTGTGCGGGTCCCGGCACCGCGTCAGCCACCGGCCCGGTCCAGCGCCGACTGCAGGGACCGCCGGTATCCGGCGCTGGTGTAGGTCGCTCCGGAGACGGCGTCGATGTCGGCGTCGCCGGCCAGGACCGCCGCCCGGTTGAGCCGGGGCACGGCGTCGGCGGTGACCTGGCCGCTGCGCCCGCCGCCGGGCGCCCGGACGGCCTCGGCCGCGATGATCCTGCCGCCGCTGACGGTGACCCGCACCTGCACGGGCCCGTACTGGGTGTCGGCCACGTCGCCGGTGACCGTACCGGCGTCGGCGCCCCGCCCGCCCTGCGGCGACGGCGCGGTGGCCGGCGGCACGGTACCGCCCGCCGCCGCGGCGGCTCCCGGGTCGGAGGCCGGCTTCAGGGACAGCAGCAGCACGATCCCGGACACGGTCGCGGCGCCGGCGAGCACGGCACGCCGCACGGGGTGGCTCTTCCTCATCTCCGCTGAGCTCCTGACGTCCGTCGCTCACATCGCGAACGACTCGTGGTGGATACGGCGGGCGGGGACACCCGCGCCGCGCAGTGCCTCGTAGACCGACTGGGCGAAACCGGGCGGCCCGCACAGGAAGACGTCGTGGCGGTCCACGTCCGGGATCTTGCGGCTCAGGCTCTCCGCGGAGATGTCCGGCCGTTCCCCGTCCGGGCTGTTGACCGCGTACATCAGCCGGGCCCCCCGCTCGTCGGCGATCCGGGAGAGCTCGTCCCACAGGGCGAGCTCCTGGGTGCTGTTGGCCCGGTACAGCAGGGTGATGTCGCCGGACGCGCCGGGCAGCGTCTCGAACAGGGCCCGCATCGGCGTGATCCCGACCCCGCCGGCGACCAGCAGGACCTTGCCGCGGCTGCGGCGCTGGGCGGTCAGCGCGCCGTACGGGCCCTCCGCCCACACCCGGGTGCCGGGGGCCAGCTCGCGCAGCCGGGCGCTGTGGTCGCCGATCGCCTTCACGGTGATCCGCAGCATGTCCGGGCGCGGCGCCGCCGACAGCGAGTACGGGTGGGAGCTGAACCGCATGCCGGGCGCCAGGAACCGCCAGCGGAAGAACTGGCCGGCCTCCGCGCCCATCCGGTGCAGCCGGCGCCCGCCGATCAGCACCGACACGATCCCGGGCGTCTCCTCGATCACCGCCTCGACGCGCAGCCGGTGCCGCAGGTTGAGGCGCAGGGGGGTCAGGACGCGGTACCAGAGCACGAGCGCCGTCACCGTCCCGTACAGCGCGTACCAGACGGTCCCGGCGACCGGCTCGACGGCGAAGTCGTTGCCGGTGGCCAGCTGGTGCCAGAAGGTCAGGAACACCGCCGCGTAGGTGAGCAGGTGCACGTGGTACCAGACGTCGTACGGGATCCGGCGGCGTACGGGGCCGGCGGACAGCAGCCCGATGAGCAGGAACAGCGCGGTGCCGACGGCCGCCTTGCCCATGTCCGGCAGGTTGGTCACGGAGTCGACCGTCTGCCGGACGATGCCGCCGGGGCCCAGGCCGGCCTGCACCGCGTAGCCCCACATGACCAGGACGACGTGCGCGAGGACCAGGCAGAGCGTGTAGCGGCCGGTCATGGCGTGCCACCGGGCCACCCGGTCGGAGCCCACCCGCCGCTCCAGCGCGGGCACCCGGGCCATCTGGAGCACCACCAGCGCCATGAGGTACCCGGCGAGCAGCCCGGTGATCCGGCCCGCGTTGAGGATCCTCCCGGTGTCGTCGGTGATGGCGGGCGTGTTGCGCCACCACAGCCACAACACGCCCGCCGCGCCCGCCCACACGGCGAGCAGCAGGGGGACGGCCGGGGAACGGCGCGGGCGGATGCGCCGCATCGTCTGACGGCGGGCGGCACGGCCGCCGGCGAGCGTGGTGGTCACGGTTCCTCCGTGGGGACTCGACCGCTGGCCCACAGATACGCGCCGCACCGCCCGGATGTTCAGTCCGGGCCGCTCACTCAGTAGCGGGTCACCGCGGTGGCACCGCCCCGCGTGCCGATGGCGATGTGCGGCCGGGCCGCCGGATCGGCCCAGGTGAGGATGCGCCGCATGGCGTCGTTCGGCACCGACACGCAGCCGGCCGTCGCCCCCCGCCCGTTCACGTGCAGGAAGATGCCCGCACCGAGCCCGCGCACCGGACGCTCGTAGTTGAAGCCGACGACCACGGCGTGCGCGTACTGCGTGCCGTACGTGATCAGGTGCTCGGCCTCGGTGGCGCGGCAGTCGGCGGGGCGGGGCTCGGTCCAGCGGTTGTAGGCGAGGGAGGCGTTGTCCTGGCACCACCACGAGTCCTCGCGCACCGGACGGTAGGGGTACGCCGTCCCGTCCGGCGCCGCCTGGACACCGAAGGCGTACGGCAGGTCGTACAGGCCGGTCGGGGTGGTGTCCGTGCCCTGGACGCGCGTCGCCCCGTCCGTCAGACCCTTCGCCCCGAAGCGGGCCGGCGCCGAACCGGTCCTCACCCACCGGCCGCCCCGGCGGTCCCACCAGGTGACGGTGCCCGTGGTCGAGGCGGTGTCAGGGGCGACCGCGACGATGAGCTGGGTGCCGCCGCCGGTGTCCGCCATTCGGGCCGGCAGCGGCCGGGGCACGGGCGCGGCGCCCAGGGCCGGGGCGGACAGGGCGAGGAGGGCGGCGAGGGCACCGGGGCGCATGGCTCAGACCGTAGACGGCGGCAGCGGCAGCGGCAGCCCGGGAAGCCCGTCCAGGCTCGTCGCGATGTGCTCCTTCCTGGTGAAGTACGCGCTGAGCGAGGCGTCGTCCTCCCGCGCGAACCGCTTGCCGTGCAGATCCCGGTCGTTCTCGTACGCCATGAAGGGGACGCCGTACCCGCAGGTGTCGCGGACGAGTTCGGCGGTCACGACGATGATCGCGCGCAGTCCGTGCGCGCCGGTGTCGATGTCGGGGAAGTGGGTCAGCAGCTCCGGGAAGCGCGGGTCGTCGCGGAAGACCGGCTCCCCGCGGCCGTGCACCCGGACGATGTTCGGCGGGCCCTGGAAGGCGCACCACATGAGGGTGATCCGCCCGTTCTCCCGGAGGTGGGCGATGGTCTCGGCGTTGGAGCCGGCGAAGTCGAGGTAGGCCACGGTGAGTTCGTCGAGCACGGCGAAGGATCCCGTGAGTCCCTTGGGCGAGAGGTTGACCGTCCCGTCGGCGGTCAGGGGAGCGGTGGCGGTGAAGAAGAGGGGCTGCGCCTCGATGAAGGTGCGGAGCCGGCCGTCTATGCGCTCATAAGTCTTTCCCATGTCTAACGATTATGGTCCGCGGGGCGGAGCGCGTCCCGCGGACCAGCGAGATTGACGAATCATGCAGGGTTCTGCATACTCATGCAAGCCAGTGATTGCACGGTGAGGAGCGACACAAGTGAGCAGCAACAACGGTGACGTACGGCTCTGGGGCGGCCGTTTCGCCGACGGCCCCGCCGAGGCCCTGGCGAAGCTGTCCGCGTCCGTCCACTTCGACTGGCGGCTCGCCCCCTACGACATCGCCGGTTCGCGTGCCCACGCGCGCGTGCTGCACCGGGCGGGTCTCCTCACCGAGGACGAGCTGACCCGGATGACCGCCGGGCTCGACCGGCTCGAGGCGGACGTCGCCGACGGCTCCTTCACGGGCACGATCGCCGACGAGGACGTCCACACGGCCCTGGAGCGCGGCCTGCTGGAGCGCCTCGGCCCCGACCTCGGCGGCAAGCTCCGCGCCGGACGGTCCCGCAACGACCAGGTCGCCACCCTCTTCCGGATGTACCTGCGCGACCACGCCCGCGTCGTCGCCGGCCTGATCGCCGACCTCCAGGACGCCCTGATCGGCCTCGCCGAGGCTCACCCGGACGTGGCGATGCCCGGCCGCACCCACCTCCAGCACGCCCAGCCCGTGCTCTTCGCCCACCACGTCCTCGCCCACGTCCAGGCGCTGTCCCGGGACGCGGAGCGGCTGCGCCAGTGGGACGAGCGGACGGCCGTCTCGCCGTACGGCTCGGGCGCGCTCGCGGGCAGCAGCCTCGGCCTCGACCCGGAGGCGGTCGCCCGCGACCTCGGCTTCGAGCGCGGCAGCGCCGGCAACTCCATCGACGGCACGGCCTCCCGGGACTTCGTCGCCGAGTTCGCCTTCATCACCGCGATGATCGGGGTGAACGTCTCCCGCATCGCCGAGGAGATCATCATCTGGAACACGAAGGAGTTCTCCTTCGTGACCCTGCACGACGCCTTCTCCACCGGCTCGTCGATCATGCCGCAGAAGAAGAACCCGGACATCGCCGAGCTGGCCCGCGGCAAGTCCGGCCGTCTCATCGGCAACCTCACCGGCCTGATGGCCACCCTCAAGGCCCTCCCGCTCGCGTACAACCGCGACCTCCAGGAGGACAAGGAGCCGGTCTTCGACTCCATCGACCAGCTGGAGGTCCTGCTGCCGGCCTTCACCGGCATGATGGCCACCCTCACCGTGCACCGCGAGCGGATGGAGGAACTGGCCCCGGCCGGGTTCTCCCTCGCCACCGACATCGCCGAGTGGCTGGTCAGGCAGGGCGTGCCGTTCCGGGTCGCGCACGAGGTGGCCGGCGAGTGCGTGAAGGCAGCCGAGGCCGAGGGCAAGGAACTGGACGAGCTGACGGACGAGCAGTTCGCGAAGATCTCCACCCACCTGACCCCCGAGGTCCGCTCGGTGCTCGACGTCCCCGGCGCCCTCGCCTCCCGCGACGGCCGCGGCGGCACCGCGCCCAGCGCGGTCGCCGTGCAGCTCGCCGAGGTCAAGGCGGACGTGGCGGCCCAGCACGCGTGGGCCGGGGCGAAGAAGCAGGCCTGACCCCGGCAGGCGCGCGGAGCCGGGACACGGCCGGCTCCGCCGCCCGGGCGCGGCACGCCCCGGCGGCCCCGCGCCCGCCGACGCACCGGCCGGTCCGGACACGGGGGCGGAGGCCATCGGGGGTACGTTGGTCGAAGCCGTACCGGAGCCGACCGAACGGAGCCCGCGATGCCCTTCGCCCGCCTCGCCGCCGCGACGACCCCGACCTGCCACATCGGCCTGGGTCTCGCCGCCGTCGGCCGCCCCGGCTACATCAACCTCGGCAGAGCGCGCGACCTCGGCGACGACCGCAGCGTCGAGGCGCTGCGCGAACGGACCCACGACCTCCTCGACGCCGCCTACGCGCAGGGCGTGCGCTACTTCGACGCGGCCCGCTCCTACGGGCGGTCGGAGGAGTTCCTCGCCGCCTGGCTGCGGGGGCGTCCCGACGCCGACGACGTCGTCGTCGGCAGCAAGTGGGGCTACACCTACACCGCCGACTGGTCCGCCGACGCCGAGCAGCACGAGGTCAAGGACCACGGCGTCGCCACGTACGAGCGCCAGCGCGCCGAGACCGACGCGCTCCTCGGCGACCGGCTCGACCTCTACCAGATCCACTCCCTCACCCCGGACAGCCCGGCCCTCACCGACGCCAAGCTCCACGCCGGGCTCGCCGAGGCCGCCGCGCGGGGCGTCACCGTCGGCTTCTCCACCAGTGGCCCCGCCCAGGCCGACACGATCCGCGCCGCGCTCGCCGTGACCGTCGACGGCGAGCCGCTCTTCCGCACCGTCCAGTCCACGTACAACGCGCTGGACACCTCCGCCGGGCCCGCACTGGCCGAGGCCCACGACGCCGGGCTCACGGTGATCGTCAAGGAGGGCATGGCCAACGGGCGCCTCGCCGGGCCGCAGGCGCCGGACGCCCTGCGGGCCGTGGCCGCGGAGACGGCCCTGGGCTGCGACGCGGTCGCCCTCGCGCTGATCCTGCGGCAGCCCTGGGTCGACGTGGTCCTCTCCGGCGCCGCGACCGTGGCACAGCTCGGCTCGAACCTGCACGCCGCCGTCGTCGACCTCGACGACGACCAGGTGGCACGCCTCGCCTCCCTCGCCGAGGATCCGCGCGCCTACTGGGAGCGGCGCGCACGGCTTCCCTGGCACTGACCGGGCCCCCGCCCGTGTGACCGCCACGCCGACTCGCCTTCCCGTCGACCCGGTGGTGAGTCACACATGCCCACCTTGAGACATCAATGTCGCATGTGGTCTATGGTTGTCTCATGGCCGTCGATCGAGAACAGGTACTGCGCAGCGCCGCCGCCCTGCTGACCCGCAGAGCCACCGCGACCATGGACGAGGTCGCGAAGGCGGCCGGGATCAGCCGGGCCACGCTGCACCGCCACTTCGCCGGGCGCGACGCCCTCGTCCGCGCCCTGGAGGCGCTCGGTATCGCCGAGTGCGAGGCGGCCCTCGACCGGGCCCGCCCGGACGACGGTCCCGCGGCCGAGGCGGTGCGCCGGCTCGTGCGCGAACTGGAGTCCGCCGCCGGCCTGCTCGCCTTCCTCTACACCGAGAACCAGCTGTTCGAGGGCGAGCAGCAGAACGAGGGCTGGGCCCGCATCGACGCCCGGCTCACCGAGCTGTTCCGCCGGGGCCAGGAGAGCGGCGAGTTCCGCATCGACCTCACCCCGGTCTGGCTCACCGAGGCGCTCTACGGCCTGCTGGCCTCCGGCGCCTGGGCGGTGACCGAGGGCCGCGTGGCCCGCAACGACTTCACCCGCATGACCGTCGAGCTGCTGCTCGGCGGCGCGCTTCGGAGAGAGTGAGAAATGACCCGCACCCTGCAGACGGCACCGTCGGCCGAGGCGGTGAAGCGCCCCGGCCGCTGGCTGGCGCTGTCCGTCCTCGTGCTGGCCGTACTGCTGGTGGCCGTCGACGCGACCGTCCTCGGTCTCGCGACCCCCTACATCAGTGAGGACCTCGCGCCCTCCGGCACCCAGCTGCTGTGGATCGGCGACGTCTACTCATTCGTCATCGCCGGTCTGCTGGTCACCATGGGCAGCCTCGGCGACCGCGTCGGCCGCAAGCGGATCCTGCTCGCCGGCGCCACGGCGTTCGGCCTGATATCCGTCCTCAACGCCTACGCCACCACCCCCGAGCTCATGATCGTCGCCCGGGCCCTGCTCGGCGTCGCGGGCGCCACCCTGATGCCCGCCACCCTCGCCCTGATCCGCAACCTCTTCCACGACCCCCGCGAACGCAGCCTCGCCGTCGGCATCTGGGGCGCCACCGCCTCCGCCGGCACGGCGGTCGGGCCCATCGTGGGCGGGTTCCTGCTGGAGCACTTCTGGTGGGGCTCGGTCTTCCTGATCAACCTGCCCGTGATGGTCGTCCTGGTCCTCGTCGGCATCAAGCTGCTGCCCGAGTCCCGCAACCCGAACCCGGGCCCGTGGGACCTGGCCGGCGTCGTCCTCTCCCTGGTCGGCATGGTCGGCGTCGTGTACGCCGTCAAGGAGGCCGCCGCGCACGGTTTCGCGTGGACCACGCTCGCCTCGGGCCTGCTGGGCGCAGCCGCACTGTACGGCTTCGTCCGCCGCCAGCTGTCCATGCCGGTCCCGCTGCTCGACGTGCGGCTGTTCCGCAGCCGTGGCTTCAGCGGCGCCGTGCTGGCCGACCTGCTGACCGTCCTCGGCCTGTCCGGGCTGGTGTTCTTCCTGTCGCAGTACCTGCAACTCGTACAGGGCAGGAGCCCGTTCGAGGCCGGACTGGCCGAACTGCCCGCCGCGATCGGCGCGGTGGTGGCCGGCCTGATGGCGGGCCGCGCGGCCCGGCGCTTCTCGGTGCGTGCGGTGGTCTCCGGCGGTCTCGCCGCCGTCGGCCTCGCGCTCGCCGCGCTGACCGTGATCGGCCAGCACACCGGCTATCCGCTGCTCGGCACGGCCCTGCTGGTGGTCGGCGTCGGTGCCGGGTTCTCGTTCACGGTCACCGCCGACGTGATCCTCTCCAGCGTGCCGGGCGAGCAGGCGGGCGCCGCCTCGGCCGTCTCAGAGACGGCGTACGAACTCGGCGCCGCCCTCGGCATCGCCCTGCTCGGCTCGATCGTGACCGGCGTCTACCGGGACTTCACCGGCCCGCAGGGCACCCCGGCCGCCGCCCACGAGTCGCTCGGCGGTGCGGTGCAGGCCGCCTCCGGGCTGCCCGCGCACACGGCCGAGGGACTGCTGGACGCCGCCCGCCAGTCCTTCGTCGACGGACTGACGCTCGCCTCGGGCGCCGGCGCCGTGGTGCTCCTGGCAGCCGCCGGCGCGGCCTGGTTCCTGCTGCGCGGCCAGCGGCTGGAGGACGGCACCGAGCACCCGTAGCCGTGGCGACACGACGAGGGCGGGCCACCGTCACGGTGGCCCGCCCTCGGTGCGTGCGTCCGCGCGGCGCTACGCCGCCTTGGCCTTGCTGGCGTACATGTCCACGTACTCCTGACCGGACAGCCGCATGACCTCGGTCATCACGGAGTCGGTCACCGCCCGCAGGACGTAGCGGTCGCGGTCCATGCCCTCGTAGCGGGAGAACTCCATCGGCTCGCCGAAGCGGACCGTGACCTTGCCGGGCCGGGGCAGGCCCGCGCCGCCCGGCTGGAGCTTGTCGGTGCCGATCACGGCGAACGGGACGACGGGGGCGCCGGTCATCAGGGTGAGGCGGGCGATGCCGGTGCGGCCGCGGTAGAGGCGGCCGTCGGGGGAGCGGGTGCCCTCCGGGTAGATGCCGAAGACCCTGCCCTCCTCCAGCACCCGGCGCCCGGTCATCAGCGCCGCGACACCGCCCCGGCCGCCGTCCCGGTCCACCGGGATCATGCCGACGCCGGTGAAGAACCAGGCCATCAGCCGGCCCTTGAGCCCCTTGCCGGTGACGTAGGAGTCCTTGCCGATGAAGACGACCTGCCGGTCGCAGACCAGCGGAAGGATCATCGAGTCGATGAAGGTGAGGTGGTTCCCGGCCACGATCACCGGACCTTCGCCCGGAATGTTCTCCGCACCCTCCACCTGTGGGCGGAACATCAGGCGCATGATCGGGCCGAGCACTGCCTTGATGAGCGCGAAGCGGGACAACGGGTCCTCCGGTGTCGGGGATGCGATATGAGTATGTGCAGGTGAGGACATTACTCGCGGCCCCGGGGGTCGCGCACGTCGGGTTCACCGGGCCGTGTCCGGTGTTGACGCGTGTTCACCTGCGGAGCAGCGGTGTCGGACGGCCGTGGCGCGGACCGCGAGGTGTGAGGCAACTCGCGTCCGCGGGGAGGAATCCACCCGCGCACGCGCGCCGCTCCCGCCGTGCTCCGCGCCCGTGACGGCCGCCGCGGACACCGCCCGGATCGAAACACGTGCGACGTGCGGACCGCGTGAGGCGCGCCGTCGCAGCCGTACCGCCGGCCCCTGCTCGGTGGCCGCCGGCCCCGTCGGGCACCGCCCCGGCGAGCGCGGCCACCGACCGCGTACCCCGGCCCGGCCCTGCCACGCCGACGGAACGTCAGACATCCCGCCCCACCTGCCCCTCCACGCGCTCCCGACATCCCGGGGCACCCGTGTGTTCCGGAGGCGGTCTCCCGTTCGTCATGTACGCGCCCCTACGATCGGCCCGCACTGACGGTCAACGGCAGGAGGTCCCATGGGAACGCAGGAGTCGGACGAGCGGGCTGGCGGCACCGGACGGCGGGCGCTTCTCGGCGCGGCGGTGCTGGGGGCGGGCGGAGCCGTACTGGGCCTGTCCGGCACGGCGAGAGCCGCCGACGCCCGGCCCGGCGCGGGACACGGCGGGAAGGGCGGGCTGAAGGGCCTGCCCGTCCCGACGGTCATCGGCCACCGCGGCGCCAGCGGCTACCGCCCCGAACACACCCTGGGCTCCTACGAGCTGGCCCTCGACATGGGCGCCGACATCGTCGAGGCCGGTGACCTGGTCCCCACCAAGGACGGTCACCTCGTCTGCCGCCACGAACCGGAGATCGGCGGCACCACGGACGTCGCCGACCACCCCGAGTTCGCCGGCCGCAGGCGCACCAAGCAGCTCGACGGCGTCTCCACCACCGGCTGGTTCACCGAGGACTTCACCCTCGCCGAGCTCAAGACGCTCCGTGCCACCGAGCGCATCCCGGCCAACCGCCCGCACAACACCCTCTACGACGGACGCTGGGAGATCCCCACCTTCGAGGAGGTCCTCCGCTGGCAGGACGAGCAGTCCCGCAGGCGCGGCAAGCAGGTCTGGATCTACCCCGAGCTCAAGCACCCCACCTACTTCCGCAAGCTGGGCCTCGGCACCGAGGAGCGCCTCGCCCGGCTGCTGCGCAGGCACGGCAAGGACGGGAAGAACGCGCCCGTCGTCATCCAGTCCTTCGAGCCGACCAGCATCCAGCGGATGAACAAGCTCGTCGGGAACCCCCTCGCCGTCCTGCTGTCCGGCCCGGCGAGCAGGCCCTGGGACTTCGTCGAGACCGGCGACCCGCGCACGACCGCCGACCTCGTCACGCCCGCGGGCCTGAAGGAGATCGCCTCCTACGCCCAGGGCATCGGCCCCACCCTGGACCTGATCATCCCGAGGGACTCGGCCGGCCGCCTCACGGAGCCCACCACCCTGGTGCGCGACGCCCACCGGGCGGGACTGATCCTGCACCCGTACACCATGCGCAACGAAAACCCCTTCCTCCCCGCGGACTTCCGCAAGGGCTCGGACCCGGACGCCTACGGCGACGCCTTCGCGGCCTTCCGGACGTACTTCGCCACCGGCATCGACGGGATCTTCACCGACAACCCGGACACCGGCGTGCTGGCCCGGGAGGACTTCGTCAACCGCTGAGCGGGACCAACCCGTTGGAGTGGCGTCCGGCCGCCCGGGGCAACCACCGCCCGGGCGGCCGCGTCGCACTGCACATGACGCACGACCTGGTCACCTCCCTGCGCCCGCTCCTCACCGCGGAGGCCTCGGCCGAGGCGCATGCCACCGGTGCCGAGCCCGGGGACCTGGAACAGGCGGTGTGGCTGCGCCTCCTCGAACGCCTGGAGGCGGACGGCCCGCCCCCCGACCCGCACCGCTGGCTGCGCAGCGCCGTCCGCACCGAGGCCCGCCGCACCCGCCGCACGGCCCGCACCGAGCGCCCGTACGAGGGTGAACCGGCCGACGCCGCCGAACGCCGGCCCGAGCAGCTCGCCCTCACCGCGGCCCGCCACCACGCCCTGCGCGAGGCCGTGCGCCGGCTGCCCGGCCGCTGCCCCCGTCTGATGGAGGCCCTGCTGTCCCCGAGGGACCTCACCTACCGGGAGATCGCACGGGAGTTGGGTATCTCACAGGGCAGTCTTGGACCGGAACGCTCCAGATGTCTGGGATGTCTTCGGCGATTGCTGACACCGGAGGTTGCGGCCCACTGAGGACGGGGATAGGTGTGGGGGACCACAGCTGATCAGGTGAGCGGGAGGCATGCGCACATGGGCATGAGCGTGACCATCTCGGCGGCGACCGAGCAGGATGCCGAGCAGATCTTCCGGCTGCAGTACCTCTGCTTCCAGAGCGAGGCGGCGCTGTACGGCAACTACCGCATCGACCCGCTCGTCCAGGGCCTCGACTCCGTGCGCGAGGAGGTCGTCCGCGACTGCGTCTTCGTGGCGCGGCTCGGCGACGAGGTCGTGGGCTCGGTCCGGGGCCGGGTGACCGAGGACGGTGCCGCGTCCATCGGCAAGCTGTGCGTCCATCCCCGCCTCCAGGGCCACGGCATCGGCGCCCGGCTGCTGCGGGCCGCCGAGTCCGCCCTCGCCGGGGAGCACGGCGCCACGCGCTTCCGCCTGCACACCGGACACCGCAGCGAGAGCAACCTGCGCCTGTACCGGCGGGTCGGCTACGAGACGGTGGGGACGGCCGAGGGCACGGACGGCGTCCTGATGATCGTCCTGGAGAAGCAGGCGGGGACGTACGCGACGACGGCGTGAGCCGCGGGTTGCCGCGGCCGCCCGGCGGGCTCAGGCCGCCTGCGCCCGATGCGTGCCCCTGCGCAGCCAGTACAGCGCGGACAGCGGCAGCAGTACCGGGATGAAGACGTAGCCCATGCCGAAGTCGGACCACACGGTCGCGTCCGGGAACACCGACGGCTCGGCCATGGTCCACGTACCCACCGCCAGCACACCCACCAGCTCGGCGGCGCAGCACACCTGCGCCGCCCTGCGGGCCGTCTCCCCGCCCCGCACCAGGGTGTACGTGATGAAGCCGTAGACGACACCGGCGACGGCCGACAGCGTGTAGGCCAGCGGCGCCCGGTCGAAATCGGTGGCGATCTGGTACGCGGACCGCGACACGGCACCGACGACCATCACCCCGTACAGCCACACCAGCAGGATCCCGGGCCCGCCGATCAGCCGCGTGCGGGTCGGCTTCTCCTCGGTCGCCGCCATCTCAGCCTCCCCAGATGTCGTACAGCCGCACCTCGAGGACGGCGAGGACCACGCCGCCGGCCGCGACCGTCACCGAACCCCAGCGGGTGCGCTCGGCCAGCGACATGAACCCCGCCGCCGGGACGCACGCGAAGGCGCCCAGCAGATACGCCACGAAGATCACCGTGCCCTGGTCCGGCTTCTCGCCCCGGGCCAGCTGCACGACCCCGATCACCAGCTGGAGCAGCGCCAGCGCCGAGACCGCGGCCATGCCGATGAAGTGCCAGTCCTTCGTCGGCTGGTCACGGTAGGCCGCCCAGCCGCACCAGGCGGCGAGCAGCAGCGCGGCGACTCCGGTCACCAGCGTCAGGACGTCAAGCATGGCAGCGACCCTATTACGCCCCAAAAGGCCCGCCGCGCGCGGCCCCGCCCGTGCGTCCCCGGCCGTGCGTCCCTGGCCGGCGCCCGGCCGGGGACGCCGCGGCGGCACCGTAGGGTCGAAGGCATGAAGATCCATGCTCAGGCCCTGCTGTTCGACAACGACGGAACCCTCGTCTCCTCTCTCGAGTCCGTGCGCCGCTGCTGGACGCGGTGGGCCGGCGAGCACGGGATCACGGCCGAGCAGTTCGCGCGGGTCGAGCTGCACGGGCGGCCGGCCGCGGAGATAGCCGCCGACCTGCTGCCCGCCGATGTGGTCCCGGAGGCCGTCGCACGGATCGAGCGACTGGAGGTCGAGGACGTGCCGAACGGCGGTGTGCACCTGCTGCCCGGCACCCGGGACCTCCTCGACGCGCTGCCCGCCGACCGGTGGGCCGTCGTCACCTCCGCCACCAGGCGGCTCGCCGAGGCCCGGCTCGACGCCGTCGGCATCCTCCCCAAGACCCTCGTCGCCGCCGACGACATCACGCGCGGCAAGCCCGACCCCGAGCCCTATCTGCTCGGTGCCCGCGCCCTGGGTGTCGACCCGGCGGCCTGCGTCGTCTTCGAGGACGCCCCCGCCGGACTCCAGGCCGGCCGGGCCGCCGGCATGACCACCGTGGCGTTGGCCACAACCCACCGGGCCGGCGAACTCGACGCCGACCTGGTGGTCGACGACCTCGCGGCGCTGTCCGTACTGGTCACCGAAGGCGGGATCGAGATCGCCGTACGGGACTGATCCCCGCCGCCCGGGTCCGGCCACCGTCCACCGCTGTCCACCATGCGGACAGCGGTGTCCGCTCACAGCGGCCGGTCTGCTTTACTGATCCGCATGAGCACCACGAGCGACCGCACCCCTGCGACCGAGGCGACGACGACGCCCGGTGCTCGTTGTATGTGCCGAATGTGCGCCTTCTAGAGGGCCCCCGCACCACCTGAGCCTCGCGCCCCGAAGCGAGTGCCGGCTCGTCTCCGCCGCGGCGCCCCGCGCACGCGGCCGAGCCACGCCCCGCGCACACGTTCTCCCCGGTTCCACCGCGCATCGCCACCGCGAGAAACGTGCCGCGTTCCGAAGGTCCGGCGAGACCCCCGGAGAACAACGCCCCCGTGCCCGGCGCCCACACATGCGCCGTGCACTCGACAGTGACGGAAACCCACGTGATCACCACATCGGGCCTGACCAAGGTCTACCGCTCACGCGGCCGCGAGGTCACCGCCCTGGACGGCGTCGACCTGCACGTCCGCGAGGGAGAGGTGTTCGGCGTCATCGGCCAGTCCGGCGCCGGCAAGTCCTCGCTCATCCGCTGCGTCAACCTCCTGGAGCGCCCCACCTCCGGCACGGTCACCGTCGCCGGCCAGGACCTCACCGCGCTGGCCGGCCGCGGCCCCCGCGCCGGCCGGGAACTGCGGCAGGCGCGCAGCCGTATCGGCATGGTGTTCCAGCACTTCAACCTGCTGTCCACGCGGACCGTGCAGGACAACGTCGAGCTGCCACTGGAGATCCTCGGCAGGTCCGGGAAGGAACGTTCCCGCAAGGCGCTGGAGCTGCTCGACCTGGTCGGCCTCGCCGACAAGGCCAAGTCCTATCCCGCGCAGCTCTCCGGCGGCCAGAAGCAGCGCGTCGGCATCGCCCGCGCCCTGGCCGGCGACCCCAAGGTGCTGCTGTCCGACGAGGCCACCAGCGCGCTCGACCCGGAGACCACCCGCTCCATCCTCCAGCTGCTGCGCGACCTCAACCGCGAGCTCGGCCTGACCGTTCTCCTCATCACCCACGAGATGGACGTCGTCAAGAGCGTCTGCGACTCGGCCGCCCTCATGGACCGGGGCCGCATCGTCGAGTCCGGCACCGTCGGCGAGCTGCTGGCCACGCCGGGGTCCGAGCTGGCCTCCGCCCTCTTCCCGGTCGGCGGTGAGGCCTCGGGGGACGACCGCACCGTCCTCGACGTCACCTTCCACGGCGAGGCCGCCACCCAGCCCGTCATCTCCCAGCTGTCCCGCACCTACAACATCGACATATCGATCCTCGGTGCGGCCATCGACACCGTCGGCGGCCTCCAGATCGGCCGGATGCGCATCGAGCTCCCCGGCCGCTACGAGGACAACGTCGTGCCCGTCGGCTTCCTGCGCGAGCAGGGGCTGCAGATCGACGTGGTGGACCGGGAACCGGCGGAGCCGTCCCTGCTGGTGAAGGAAGGTGCCAAGTGACCTGGTCCGAGATGCAGCCCCTGCTGGAGCAGGCCTCCTGGGAAACCCTGATCATGGTCGGCTGGTCCACCGTGATCGCGGTGGCCGTCGGCCTCCCGCTCGGCATCCTCCTCGTCCTCACCGACAAGGGCGGCCTGCTCCAGAACGTCGTGGTCAACAAGGTCACCGGCCAGATCGTCAACGTCGGCCGCTCGATGCCGTTCATCATCCTCATGGTCGCGCTGATGAGCTTCACCCGCTGGATCACCGGCACGACCATCGGCAGCGAGGCCGCCATCGTGCCGCTCGCCATCGGCGGCATCCCCTTCTTCGCGCGGCTCGTCGAAACGGCCGTCCGCGAGGTCGACGGAGGGCTGGTCGAGGCCGTGCAGTCGATGGGCGGCAACACCTGGACCATCGTCCGCAAGGTCCTGGTCCCCGAGGCGCTCCCCTCGCTGATCGCCGGCACCACGACCACGATCATCGCCCTCATCGGCTACTCGGCCATGGCCGGCACCGTCGGCGGCGGCGGTCTCGGCGACCTCGCCGTCCGCTACGGCTACCAGCGGTTCGAGACCGGGATGATGTGGATCACCGTCGCGATCCTCGCCGTGGTCATCTCGCTCATCCAGTTCGCCGGCGACTACGCGGCCCGCACCCTGCACCGCCGCGGCGGACGCGCGGGTGCCGCCCCCAGGCTGCGGCTGCTCAAGGCCAAGGAGCCCGCGGCCGCCGACGTGAGCAAGGTCGCCTGACACCCGCACCAAGACTCCCCGTCCCACCAGGACGGGGCCGTACCACCCTTCAGGAAAGGCACTTTTCGTGCGTAACACCGCCAAGATCACCACGGCCGTCCTCGCCGGAGCCCTCACCCTCGGGCTCGCCGCCTGCGGCTCGGACAAGGACGCCGCCTCCGACACCTCCGGCCCGCTCGTCGTCGCCGCCAGCCCGACCCCGCACGCCGAGATCCTCAACTTCGTCAAGGACAACCTGGCGAAGAAGGCGGGCCTCGACCTCGAGGTCAAGGAGGTCTCCGACTACGTCACGCCGAACACCTCGACGGAGGACGGCTCGGTCGGCGCCAACTTCTTCCAGACCAAGCCGTACCTCGACGACTTCAACCAGAAGCGCGGCACCCACATCGTGCCCGTCGTCGACGTGCACCTGGAGCCCCTCGGCCTCTACTCCCACAAGGTCAAGAAGGCCGACGACCTGAAGAGCGGTGCGACCGTCGCCGTCCCCAACGACACCGTCAACGAGGGCCGTGCGCTCCAGCTCCTCGCGGCCAACGGGATCATCACCCTGAAGGACGGCGTCGGCACCTCGGCGACCCCCTCGGACATCACCGGGAACCCGAAGAACCTCAAGTTCAAGGAGCTCGAGGCGGCCCAGACCCCGCGCGCCCTGGACGACGTGGACGCGGCCGTGGTCAACGGCAACTACGCCATCGGTGCCGACCTGAAGCCCGCGAAGGACGCCCTCGTCCTGGAGACCGCCGAGAACAACCCCAACAACAACCTGCTCGCCGTCAAGGAGGGCCAGGAGAACGACCCGCGCGTCAAGAAGCTCGCGAAGCTCCTCACCTCGCCCGAGGTGAAGAAGTTCATCGAGGACAAGTACGCCGGCGCCGTGCTCCCCTCCTTCTGACCGCCCGGGCCCCCGGCCGCGCCCGGGGCCCGCTCCGCGGAGGAGCGGACCCCGTGGTGCGGCCGAGTGCTTTCATGCTGCATGCTGGGCAGTTCAGCAGGCCCTGACGGTCACACAGGTTACGGAGCGGCGCATGACGAGCACCTTCCCCAACATCTCCATCAGCACGGAGCGGTTGGTGCTGCGCCCCCTCGACGAGGACGACGTCCCCGCCCTCGCGGCGATGATGAACGACGAGCAGGTCGCCGCCTGGACGCACGTCCCGCAGCCCTTCACCGAAGAGGGCGCCCGCACCTGGATCACCGGGTACGCCCCCGCGGAACGCACCGCCGGCCGCGGACTCGACCTCGCCGTCACCGAGTTCCTCACCCAGCGGCTGGTCGGCATCGTCCAGCTGAGCAAGACCAACTGGCACGTGCGCTCCACCGAGCTGTCGTACATCGTCGCCCCCTGGGCCCGCGGCGAGGGCTACGCCTCCGAGGCGGCGCTCGCCACCGCCCAGTGGCTCTTCGGCGACCAGAAGTTCGAGCGCGTCGAGCTGCGCACCGCGGCCGGCAACACCGCCTCCCAGCAGGTCGCCCAGAGGATCGGCTGCATCAGCGAGGGCGTCCTGCGCAACGCCTGCATAGCGCGCATGCGCACCGAGGACGGCACCTGGACCGACGTGCGCACCGACTTCATCGTGTGGAGCCTGCTGCCCGAGGACATCGAGGGCGCGGCGGAGCAATTGGCCGACAGCGACGGTTTCACCTCCTTCACCGACTGGAACTGACCTGGGGGACGGGCGACGTCACCACCGCGCCCCGAGGCCGCACCAGGTACCCTCACGGAGCCCGCCACGAGCGGTATTCCGCGACCACGACCTGCGAAGACCCCTGGAGACTGACGACGATGGCCGACCGGGTCACGGTGATCGGCTGGGACGGTTCGCCGCTGACCGCCGCGGCACGCGCAGCCCTGGGCGCCGCCACGCTGGTGGCCGGCGCCGCCCACCACCTCGCGCTTCCCGAGGTGCCGCCCGCCGCCGAGCGCATCCGGCTCGGCAGCGTCGCCCTCGCCGCCCGCCGCATCGCCGCCCACCGGGGCACGGCGGTCGTGCTCGCCGACGGCGACCCCGGCTTCTTCGGCGTCGTGCGCACCCTGCGGGCGCCCGAGTTCGGCCTGGAGGTCGAGGTCGACCCGGCCGTCTCCTCCGTGGCCGCCGCCTTCGCCCGCGCCGGCATGCCCTGGGACGACGCCCAGGTGGTCGTCGCCCACCCCCGTACGCTGCGACGCGCGGTGAACGTGTGCCGGGCTCACACCAAGGTCGCGGTCCTCACCTCGCCGGGCGCCGGTCCCGCCGAACTCGGTCTGCTGATGGAGGGCGTCCACCGCACCTTCGTCATCTGCGAGGAACTCGGCACCGCCCGCGAGCAGGTCACCGTCGTCACCTCCGACAAGGCCGCCGACCACACCTGGCGCGACCCGAACGTGGTCATCGTCGTCGGCGGCGTCACCGTCCCGGGCACCCCGGCCGACGGGGCCGGCTGGATCGCCGGCCGGGACCCCGCCACCGGACCGCGCGGCTGGTCGCTGCCCGCGGGTGCGTACGGCGGCGAACTCGGCGAGGGCGAGGCCGAGATGCTGCGCACGGCCCAACTGGCCCGGCTGGGCCCGCGCCCGGGCGACCTCGTGTGGGACATCGGGTGCGGCAGCGGGGCCTTCGCCACCGAGGCCGCGCGCGGCGGCGCCGCCGTCATCGCCGTCGACCGCGACCAGGACGCCTGCGCCCGTACCGAGGCCACCGCACGGCACTTCGGCGTCCAGCTCCAGACCGTGCACGGAACCGCCCCGCACGTCCTGGAGAACCTTCCCGAACCGGACGTCGTCCGCGTCGGCGGCGGGGGAGCGGCCGTCGTCTCCGCGGTCGCCGACCGCCGGCCGCAGCGCATCGTCGCCCATGCGGCCACCCGCGACGCGGCCGAACTCGTGGGCAGGGACCTGTCGGAGCACGGTTACCGCGTCGAGTGCGCCCTGCTGCAGTCCGTCGGGCTCGACACCCGCGCCTGGACGGAGACGGAGCGGAGCGTCGCGTTCCTGCTCAGCGGGGTTCTGCCGGACCGCGCCCCGTGATCGGATCGTCGTACCGCCCGGGGTAGGCTGGCGGATTGTTGTACCGCACTGGGACACCGGACGCTTCGTCGTCCAATGTCCTGAAAACCCGCCAGTTCTGAGGGGTGTGTGGTACGGCAGGACCCGAGGACGCGCAACGTGGCGCAGTCCACAGCGGGCCGTCGCGGATCAAGCTGTCGTGACGGGGGAACGACCGCGACAATGCCACTCAATGGCTTTGTCGTCTTTTCCGGCGGGTCGTTCGTGCCGCTGGGCACGCACGCTCGTTCTTCACTACGGGCGGTCGGTGCGCCGTCCCGGGTGAGCTGGTCGTAGAAGCACTAACCGATGGGCGAGGGGTTACGCATGACCGACACCGGCCAGATCCCGGGCGAGGGGCTGCCGGAGAACGCAGGCATGGTGGAGCAGCCGGGCGTCCCCGCACCCGGCGCGTACACCTACCTCTCCGAGACCACCGCCGAGGACGAGGACCTCCTGCTGCTGCCGGGTGCCCAGAGCGCCTGGGGCAACGAGGTCGCGCCGCCCGCGCCGGAGCCGGTCGTCGAGACCGTGCACCAGCCGGGCCCGCACGAGATGTCCGGCCGCGACAGCGGCTCGGTCGACCTCGGTGGCGTCCGCCTGCCGGAACCGGTCGCGGAGCCCGCGTCCCCGCCGTCCCCGCCGCGCCGGCCCCTGCACCTCGGTCCGCCGATCCCCGACACCTCCGCGAGCCCCGTCCGTTCCCTCGCCGACCGGGGCCCTGCCAGCGTGCCGATGCGGCACGCCGGACCGCCGACCGCCGGCCCCGAGTACCTCGACGTCCCCCAGGCCGCCGCGATGCCGCCGCAGGGGGCGGCGCCCTGGGGCGCGCAGCCGGCCCCGTCCGGCGCCGGGGCGGCGCCCGGGGAAACGGTTGTTCCGGCGGCGGAGCAGCGTCCCGAGCCGGTGGGCGCGGCCGAGGCGCTCGTCACCCGCGTGGCGACGGAGGCCGTGGCGGCGACCGGCGGCGCTCCGGAGCCCGAGGAGGCCGGAGAGCCCGCGGCCGAGGCGCACGAACAGGCCGCGGCCGGCGACGACACCGTGCCGGGCGACGCGGCCCACGCGACGGAAGCTGCGGTCACCGCCGACGGCGGAGTCGAGCCTCCGGAGGAGGGTGCGCCCGGGACCGACGGCGCGCCCGTGGCCGGTGACGTGCCGGCGGCGGACGCGGCCCAGCAGCCGCCCGCGCGGATGCCCGGTGCCGAGCCCGGACCGGCCGGCGTGCCGGCTACCGAGGCGGTCGTGCCCGAGTCCGTGCCGGTCGCCGGGATGCCCGGGGACGGCGCCGTGAGCGTGCCGGAGGCGCAGGCCGACCAGGCTGCCGACGTGGTGCCCGCGCCGGAGGCCGAAGCCGGGCAGTCCGGTGCGCCGGAACCTGCCCCCGTACCGCGGCCGGGTGAGGAAGCACCGGTGGCCGAGGCGCCCGTGTCCGGGCCCGCGCCGGTCGCCGAGGCAGCCGTGCCCGAGCCGGCGCCCGTCGTCGATGCGCCCGCGCCGGCTGCCGAGACGCCCGCGCCGGTGACGGCACCGGTTCCCGAGGCGGTCGCCGCTCCCGCTCCGGTCGCCGAGGCGGTCGCGCCCGAGTCAGCGACGGTCGCCGGGGTGCCCGGGGACGCTGCCGTGACCGTGCCCGAGGCGCAGGCCGACCAGGCCGCCGACGTGGTGCCCGCGCCGGAGGCCGGTGCCGAGCAGCCCGGTGACCCCGAGCCCACGACCGGCATACTGCCGCCGGCCGAGGACGTACCGGCCGCCGCGGCGCCCGTGTCCGAGCCCGACGCCGAAGTCCCCGAGCCGCCCGTGGCGGAAGAGGCCGAGCCGCTCGCCGAGCCGGTGGGCGGCCCCGCGCCCCAGCCGTCCCCGGCCGCGGTGCAGACCCCGCCGGCCGAGCCGGCCCCCACCGCGGAGCCCGCCGCCCCGGAGCCGATCGCGGTGACCGAGCCGGCCGCCCCGGCCGCGACGGCCGAGCCCACCGCCCCGGAGCCGGCCGCGACGGCCGAGCCCACCGCCCCGGAGCCGGCCGCGACGGCCGAGCCCACCGCCCCGGAGCCGGCCGCGACGGCCGAGCCCACCGCCCC
>NZ_JBHXFL010000047.1:0-55516 GCF_042724095.1 Streptomyces sp. NPDC127100 | reverse complement strand
CCACGGAAGAACCCGTGGGACACGGCGCGTCCGCGCATCCGGAGCTCAGGAGCTCGCCGGCTCCACGAACTGCATGTCGAGCTGGATCTTCACGACGTCCCCGAGCAGCCCCGGAGCGAAGTCCAGCCCGAACTCGCTGCGCCGGATCTCACCCGTCGCCTCGAACCCGGCGTGCCGGCTGCCGTCCATCGGCACGTCCACCAGCCCGCCGAACTCCACGGCGAGCGTCACCGGCCGGGTCACCTCACCGATCGTCAGCTCGCCCTCCATGACCCAGTCCTCGCCCTCGCCCGACACCCGGGTCGAGCGGTAGGTCATCGTCGGACGCTTCTCCACGTCGAGCAGATCGGCGGCGCGCACGTGCGCGTCCCGGTCTGCGTTGCCGGTGTCGACGGAGGCCAGGTCGATCGTCGCGGACACCCGGACGTCCCCGGCCGTCTCCCCGACGAAGAGACCCGCCTCCACACCGGTGAACCGCCCCCGCACCTTGGCGATGCCGAGATGGCGGACGGTGAAGTTCACGGCGGAGTGGAAGGGGTCGAGAGCCCACTGACCCGGCGCGATCGGCAGGGGAGGGGTGGCGGTGGTGGCGATGTCGTTGGTCATGCCGACCACCCTGCGGGCCCCGCGCCGCGCGAGGGAGACCGGCCTGAGCGTGGTAGTCGCAGGGCCACCCTCCCGCCCGCACGGGTTGGTACGTTCCCCGGGTGAGCGACAACGAGTTGGGCACGTTTCTGCGCAGCTGGCGCGAGTCCGTCGGCCCCGCCGAGGTGGGGCTCCCCGCCGGCCCCCGCCGCCGCACGCCCGGACTGCGCCGCGCCGAACTGGCGACGCTCGCCGGCGTCAGCGTCGAGTACCTCACCCGGCTGGAACAGGGGCGCGACCGGCACCCGTCCGCCCAGGTGCTAGGCGCCCTCGCGGACGCGCTGAACCTGTCCCTGAGCAACCGGATGGTGCTGCGCCGGCTGACCAAGGAGGCCGACGGCGGCGACCCGCTCCTGTGCGCGGCGGCCCCGCCGCTCTCCCGTGAGGCGCGGCCCACCGTGCGTGCCGTCCTGGACCGGCTGGAACCCGCCCCCGCCGCGGTGCTGAACTGGATCGGCGACGTCCTCGCCCACACCGCCGGCTACGCCCGGCTCACCGGCCCGCTCGGCCTGCTCGACGCCGAGCAGCCCAACCTGCTGCGCCACCTGTTCACCGACGAGCGCGCCCGCGCCGCCTACCCCGACTGGGACCGCGTCGCCGACGACCAGGTCGCCCGGCTCCGGCACAACGCCCCGCTGCGGGACCCGTACGTCACCGAGCTGGCCGACGAGCTGACGGTGACGGCGGGCGCGGAGTTCACCGACCGGTTCGCCGACCTCGCGCTGACCCCGCGACGCGTCGGTACCCAGCGCGTCCGGCATCCGGAGGCCGGTGCGCTGAGCCTGCTGCACGAGACGCTCGCGCTCCCCGAGGACGGCCAGTGGATCGTCGTGCACCTGCCCGCCGACGACGCCACGGCCGCCGCCCTGGACCGCCTCGACGGACGCCGTCCCGGAGCTCTGCGGGCGGTACGGCCGGCCGGCTGAGACCGGCGGGCCGTCAGAGGGAGACCTCGTGGGCGTACGGCGGCTCCGCGCCCGCGCGCGAACAGGTGACCGCCGCCGCGCGCGCGGCGAAGCCCAGGAGGTCCGCCCAGCCGGCGGGCCCCAGCGCGGCCACCGCGGGCCCGGACAGCGCGTCCCGCACCGCCAGGCCGTGCAGCAGCGCCGCGTTGACCGTGTCGCCCGCGCCGATGGTGTCCACCACCTCGACCCGCTCGCCCGGCACGCTGTACTCACCGCCGTCGCGGGTGAAGGCCGTCAGCCCGTCGCCGCCACGGGTGATCACCACCGCCGCCGGACCGGCCGCCAGCCACTCCCGGGGGGTGCCGCCCAGCCACTGGGCGTCCTCCTCGGACAGCTTCAGCAGCGACACCGACGGCAGCCAGTCGGCGAACCGGGCCCGGTAGGCGTCCGGGTCCGGGATCAGCCCCGCCCGGATGTTCGGATCGAGCGCCGTGAACACTCCCCGCGCGGCCGTCTCGCGCAGCAGTTCCTCGTACGCGCTCGCCCCCGGCTCCAGCACCAGCGAGCAGGTGCCGAAGGACACCGCCCGGGTGCCCGGCGGCAGCGCGGAGGGCACCGTGAACAGCCGGTCGGCGGTGCCCTCCACGTAGAAGGTGTACGCGGCCGAACCGTCCGCGCCGACCGTGGCCGCGGCGAGGGTCGTCGGCTCGGCCCCGCGCTGCACCGGCGACACGTCCACACCGGTCTCGCGCAGCCGGTCCAGCAGGGCCTCGCCGAAGGCGTCGGACGACACCCGGGAGCAGAAGGCGGCGGGGGAGCCGAGGCGGCCCAAGGCGACGGCGGTGTTGAACGGGCCGCCACCGAGCGCCGGGCGCAGCGCGGCGAGGGCACCCGGGCCCTGCGGTACCAGGTCGATCAGTGCCTCACCGGCGACGACGATCACGGGAGGGTCCTTTCATGGTCCGGTTCGGAGGCCTGCCGGGGCTGCTCGGGGCAGCCGCAGGAGGTGCGGTGGACGAAGGCGCAGGGCAGCCGCACGGTCCGGGCCGGCCGGTCCGGCGCGGCGAGCCGTTCCAGCAGCAGCCGGACGGCCCGGGCACCGACGTCCTTGCCGGGCTGCGCGACGGCGGTCAGCCGGGGTGTGAACAGGTCCGCCCAGGCGAAGTCGTCGAAGCAGCACAGCGCGAGGTCGCCGGGCACGGACAGGCCGCGGTCCCGCAGGGCGCGCAGCGCGCCGAGGGTCATGTTGTTGTTGGCGGTGACCAGTGCGGTGGGCGGCGCGGGGAGGGACAGCAGGGCCGCCGTGGCCCGTGCTCCGCCGGCCGCGTCGGAGTCGCCGTGCACCACCAGCCGCTCGTCGAACGGCAGCCCGGCGGCGGCGAGGCCGTCCCGGTATCCGGTGATCCGCTCGGCCGTCGTGCTGAGTCCCGGCCGACCCGCGACCAGGCCGATCCGGCGGTGACCGAGCCCGGCGAGGTGGCCGACCAGTCCGGTGGTGGGCCCGGCGCTCTCCGCGCACACCTGGTCGAAGGGGAGGCCGTCGCCCGGTGGTGCGTCGACGACCCGGTCGAGAAACACGGCGGGCACCCGGTGGCGTGCCAGGTAGGCGACGAGGGCGTCCGGGCCGGCGGAGGGCGCGACGATCATGCCGTCCACGCGCCGCTCGTGCAGCAGCCGCGCGACCTCGACCTCGTGCCCGGGGTCGTCGTGCGGGTCGGCGACGAGCAGGCTGTAACCGCGCTCCAGGGCCTCGGCCTCGACGCCCTGGAGGATCTCGGTGAAATAGGGGTTGCCGATCGCCGAGACCGCGAGACCCAGGGAGCGGGTCCGGGAGGTCACCAGGGAGCGGGCGAGGGTGTTCGGGATGTAGCCCAGCTCGTCGACGGCGTCCAGCACCGCCCGGCGGGTGTGCGGCAGCACGGGGCGGGTGTCGTTGAGCACGTGCGAGACCGTCGCCACGGAGACCCCGGCGCACCGCGCCACGTCGGCCATGGTCGCCACCGGGACGCCCCCTCTCGTCGTGCCGCCGGCGTGCTGCCGGGGAGCGTATCCCGTCCGACGGGCGGCGTAAACGCTTGCGCAAGCGTTTACGCGGGCGGCCGCGCGGTGCAGGCCCACACCGCGACCCGCCCGGCCGGACGTCGGGCACCGCCGGATATCGTCGCCCTGCACACCCCCGACCAGTGGAGACGCCCATGCCCGGCCGCCCCGTCCCGAGCCGCCGTACCGTCCTGCGCTCGGCGGCCCTCACGCCCGTCGCCGGGCTCGGCCTGGCCGCCTGCTCGCCGGGTGACGACGGTGCCGCCGCACAGCCGACCGCGCCCGTCGACCTGGGCACGGACGGCGAGGTCGCCAAGGGCGACGTCAAGCTCTACCGGGAGCGGAACGTGGTGGTCAGCCGGGCCGAGGACGGCTCCCTGAAGGCGTTCAGCACGATCTGCACGCACGCGGGGTGCCCCATCAAGAAGCTGGAGGGGACGAAGCTCGTCTGCCCCTGCCACGGCAGTGAGTTCGACGCCCGCAGCGGCGAGGTGCTGCACGCCCCGGCGACCGTGGCGCTCATGGAACTGCGGGTCGACGTGAAGCAGGGCCGGATCGTCGCGAGCCCCGGCACCTGACCGCCACGCGTCAGCGGCGCCGCCCGCTCACTCCCAGTCCCACGCGATCCCCAGCAGACCCGGCCGCACCCGCGTCTCCACGAGGTGCGCCGAGTGGTGCGGCCCGCTCACGGCCAGCTCCCGCCGGCCGCCGCGCGGCGCCGCCGCCGAGGGCTGAGTGAACCGCCGGCAGCGTGCGGGCCGTGCCGCCGCGTCGAAGCCCACCTGGAGCGCGTACTGCCCGCCCGCCGCGCCGAACGCGCGGACGTACTCGTGCGACACGCCCGCGGTGCCGTCCTCGACGCCGTAGCGGAACAGATAGGTGTCCCCGGCCCGCAGGCGGGTGCCGAAGAGCAGCTCCGTCACCAGCACCCCGGTGTCGTGGTGGACGCGGACCCGCCCCGCACGGCAGTTCTCCAGCGCGTGGACGGCCATGCGCGCGGGAGCGCACCCCGGGTCGCCGTGGTGGACGGCGACGAAGCGGTCGACGCCGTCCCGGTGGGCGCGGACGATGTGGTGCGCCTCGCGCCCCGCCAGCTCGCGCCGGGCCCCGATCCGGACCCGTTCGTGGTGCCCGAGGGTGTGCAGCCCGTCGTCCGCGGACGAGAGGCCGAGCTCGCCCAGCAGCCGGTCCAGGACGCCCGAGGCCTCGACGCGGGCCCGGTAGGTGCGCGCCGCGGGCCGGTGGGCGGGGCCGTCGGCCTCGGCGAGCAGGCGGATCAGCGACTCCTCCGGCAGCTGGAGTATCTCCTCCAGGGCCCGCACGGCCCGCAGCGACTCCGGCCGCTGCGGACGCCGGGCGCCCTGCTGCCAGTAGCTGAGGCTCGTGACGCCCACCGTCACCCCGTGCCGCGACAGATGGTGCTGGACGCGCTGCAACGGCAGCCCCCGGGCGGCGATCGCGGCGCGCAGGGCGACGTGGAACGGGCCGCCGCGCAGGGCCGAGGCGAGCTCCGCGGCGTCGGCACCCGCGGTGCCGGCGTCCGTGGCGTCCATGACGTCCACGGTGCCGGCGGTGTCGGCGTCCGCGTGCTGTGTGGCGTGCGGCATGCAGGGGCCTTTCTGTGAAGGTTCACAACGGCTGGTCGGACCGTCCGGCGCCGATCCGCGGGGCCCGCCCCCGGTCGCGGCGCAGGGGAGGTCTGCACATCCGTACGCCGCGCTCAGGCCCCCGGGTTTCCCCGCATTGAAGCGTGTCGGCCTGGTCCCGACAACACCTTCGGCGGGACCCCGGCCCACTCCTGGCCGAGAACGCACGGGCCCGCCGCACCGGGGCCACCGCGCGTGACCGGCCGGCCCCGGACGGTCCCCGGGCGGCCTCCCGCGGGCCCCCGCCGGCTGCCTTCCGCGGGCCCCGCCCGCCGGCCGTCCACAGGGGCCGCGCCCGTCGTCCACAGCCCCGCCGGACTGTCGGTCCCCGCCAGTAGGGTGTGAGTCATGGCCGACCCCTCCAGCTACCGCCCCAGGCCGGGAGAGATCCCGGACTCCCCGGGGGTGTACAGGTTCCGTGACGAGCACCGCCGGGTGATCTACGTCGGAAAGGCGAAGAGCCTGCGCCAGCGCCTGGCGAACTACTTCCAGGACCTGGCGAACCTCCACCCCCGCACCCGCAGCATGGTCACCACGGCCGCGTCCGTGGAGTGGACGGTGGTGTCCACGGAGGTCGAGGCCCTGCAGCTGGAGTACTCCTGGATCAAGGAGTACGACCCCCGGTTCAACGTCAAGTACCGCGACGACAAGAGCTACCCCTACCTCGCGGTGACGATGCAGGAGGAGTTCCCGCGCGCCCAGGTGATGCGCGGCCACAAGAAGAAGGGCGTGCGCTACTTCGGGCCGTACACGCACGCGTGGGCGATCCGCGACACAGTCGACCTCCTGCTGCGCGTCTTCCCGGTGCGCACCTGCTCCGCCGGTGTCTTCAAGAACGCCGCCCGCACCGGCCGCCCCTGCCTGCTCGGCTACATCGGCAAGTGCTCCGCGCCCTGCGTCGGGCGCATCTCCGCCGACGACCACTGGGACCTGGCCGACGAGTTCTGCGACTTCATGGCCGGCCGTACGGGCACGTACCTGCGCCGCCTTGAGAAGCAGATGGCCGAGGCGGCCGAGGACATGGAGTACGAGCGGGCGGCCCGCCTGCGCGACGACATCGGGGCCCTGAAGAAGGCCATGGAGAAGAGCGCGGTCGTGCTCGCCGACGCGACCGACGCCGACCTGATCGCCGTCGCCGAGGACGAGCTGGAGGCGGCCGTCCAGATCTTCCACGTGCGCGGCGGACGCGTGCGCGGACAGCGCGGCTGGGTCACCGACAAGGTGGAGGACATCACCACCGCCGCCCTCGTCGAGCACGCGCTCCAGCAGCTCTACGGCGAGGAGAGGGGCGACGCCGTCCCCAAGGAGGTCCTGGTCCCCGCCCTGCCCGACCCGGTCGAGCCGGTGCAGCAGTGGCTCACCGACCGCCGCGGCTCGGGCGTCTCGCTGCGCATCCCGCAGCGCGGCGACAAGAGGGCGCTCATGGAGACCGTGCAGCGCAACGCACAGCAGGCCCTCGTCCTGCACAAGACCAAGCGCGCCTCCGACCTGACCACGCGCTCGCGCGCCCTGGAGGAGATCGCCGAGGCCCTCGGCCTGGACAGCGCCCCGCTCCGGATCGAGTGCTACGACATCTCCCACCTCCAAGGCGACGACGTGGTGGCCTCCATGGTCGTCTTCGAGGACGGACTGGTCCGCAAGAGCGAATACCGCCGGTTCCAGATCAAGGGCTTCCGGGGCCAGGACGACGTCCGTTCCATGCACGAGGTGATCACCCGCCGCTTCCGGCGCTACCTCGCCGAGAAGGAGCGGACCGGCGAGTGGGCCGACGGCGAGGACGTCCCGGAGGGCGAGCCCCTCAAGGACGAGGACGGCCGTCCGAGGCGCTTCGCCTACCCGCCCCAGCTCGTCGTCGTCGACGGCGGGCAGCCGCAGGTCGCGGCGGCCCAGCGGGCCCTCGACGAGCTCGGCATCGACGACATCGCCGTGTGCGGCCTCGCCAAGCGCCTGGAGGAGGTCTGGCTGCCCCGCGAGGACGACCCGGTCGTGCTGCCCCGCACGAGCGAGGGCCTGTATCTGCTCCAGCGGGTCCGCGACGAGGCCCACCGCTTCGCGATCACCTATCAGCGCGCCAAGCGCGCCAAGCGCTTCCGGTCGAGCCCCCTGGACGACGTGCCCGGCCTGGGGGAGACCCGCAAACAGGCCCTGATCAAGCACTTCGGTTCGGTGAAGAAGCTCCGGTCGGCCACGATCGACCAGATCTGCGAGGTGCCCGGCATAGGCCGCAAGACGGCCGAGACGGTCGCCGTGGCCCTCGCCCGGGCGACCCCGGCCGCGCCCGCCGTGAACACGGCGACCGGAGAGATCATGGAAGACGACGACGGGGCGGCCGGGACGACGGCGGATGCCCCGGGGGAGCCCGTGTCCGCGGGCACCCCGGACGAACGACGGGGGCAGGAGAGATGACCGAGCACGGCACACATCCCGCATCGGGACGAGAACAGACCCACGCCACGGCCGGCGGGGAGGCGGGCCCGCAGACGGCCCGGCCCGACGGACGCCAGGACAACGGAGCACAGGTGAGTACGGGCAAGGAAGCAGCCGGGGCGCAGGAGGCGGCCATCCCCGAGCTGGTGATCATCTCCGGCATGTCCGGGGCGGGCCGTTCGACGGCCGCCAAGTGTCTGGAGGACCTGGGCTGGTTCGTCGTCGACAACCTGCCGCCCGCGCTGATCCCCACCATGGTGGAGCTCGGCGCCCGCTCGCAGGGCAACGTGGCGCGGATCGCGGTCGTCGTCGACGTCCGCGGCCGGCGCTTCTTCGACAACCTGCGCGAGTCCCTGGCCGACCTCGACGCACGCGGTGTCACCCGGCGGATCGTCTTCCTGGAGTCCTCCGAGGAGGCCCTCGTACGCCGCTTCGAGTCGGTGCGCCGCCCGCACCCCCTGCAGGGCGACGGCCGCATCGTCGACGGCATCGCCGCCGAGCGGCAGCTGCTGCGCGAGCTGCGCGGCGACGCCGACCTGGTGATCGACACCTCCAGCCTCAACGTGCACGAGCTGCGCGCCAAGATGGACGCCCAGTTCGCCGGCGAGGAGGAGCCCGAGCTGCGGGCCACGGTCATGTCCTTCGGCTTCAAGTACGGCCTGCCGGTCGACGCCGACCTGGTCGTGGACATGCGCTTCCTGCCCAACCCGCACTGGGTCCCGGAGCTGCGCCCGTTCACCGGCCTGAACGAGGAGGTCTCGTCGTACGTCCTCAACCAGCCCGGGGCCAAGGAGTTCCTCGACCGCTATGCCGAGCTGCTCCAGCTGATCGCCGCGGGATACCGTCGTGAGGGCAAGCGCTATGTGACCGTCGCCGTCGGCTGCACCGGCGGCAAGCACCGGTCCGTGGCCATGTCGGAGAAGCTCGCCGCCCGGCTCGCCGCCGAGGGCGTGGAGACGGTGGTCGTCCACCGGGACATGGGACGGGAATGACAGGACGAACTCCGCGGCTGAGCAGGCTGCGCCGGGTGGTGCCCGAGGGCCGCGGCGGCAGACCCGCCGACGCCCGCGCCGCCCGGCCCGAGCAGGCGCGCGGCGGCAGGCCGCGCCGCCGGGGCGCCCAGCCCAAGGTCGTCGCCCTCGGCGGCGGCATGGGCCTGTCCGCCTCGCTCGCCGCACTGCGCCGGATCACCGGCGACCTCACCGCCGTCGTCACCGTGGCCGACGACGGCGGCTCCAGCGGGCGGCTGCGTGACGAGCTGGGCGTCCTGCCGCCCGGCGACCTGCGCAAGGCGCTGGCCGCGCTGTGCGGCGACGACGACTGGGGCCAGACCTGGGCCCGGGTCATCCAGCACCGCTTCCAGTCCCAGGGCGACCTGCACGAGCACGCGGTCGGCAACCTGCTGATCGTCGCCCTGTGGGAGCAGCTCGGCGACCACGTCCAGGCTCTCGACCTGGTCGGCAAGCTGCTCGGCGCGCACGGGCGCGTGCTGCCCATGTCCGCCGTCCCGCTGGAGCTCCAGGCCCTGGTCAGGGGCCACGACCCGGAGCGGCCCGACGAGGTCGACACCGTACGGGGACAGGCCACCGTCGCCCTGACCCCCGGCGAGGTGCAGTCCGTGCACCTGGTGCCGAACGACCCGCCCGCCGTCCCCGAGGCGGTCGAGGCCGTCCTGGACGCGGACTGGGTGGTGCTCGGCCCCGGCTCCTGGTTCTCCTCGGTCATTCCGCACCTGCTCGTGCCCGACCTGCTGGACGCGCTGGCCGAGACCAAGGCGCGCCGGGTGCTCTCCCTGAACCTCGCGCCGCAGCCCGGAGAAACCGAGGGCTTCTCCCCGCAGCGTCATTTGGAGGTTTTGGGACGACACGCCCCTAAACTCGCCCTGGACGTGGTGCTGGCCGACGAGGCCGCCGTGCCGGACCGTGACTCGCTCGCCGACGCCGCGAAACGGTTCGGCGCCGCGGTGGAACTCGCTCCGGTCGCCCGGACCGACGGGACCCCGAGGCACGACCCGGAGCTGCTGGCCGCCGCGTACGACCGTATTTTTCGGATGCATGGAAGGATCGGCCCATGGCGATGACGGCAGCGGTGAAGGATGAGATCTCCCGGCTTCCCGTCACCCGGACCTGCTGCAGGAAGGCGGAGGTCTCCGCCGTTCTGCGGTTCGCCGGCGGCCTTCACCTGGTGAGCGGGCGCATCGTGATCGAGGCGGAGCTGGACACCGCGATGGCGGCCCGCCGGCTCAAGCGGGACATCCTGGAGATCTTCGGGCACAGCTCCGAGCTGATCGTGATGGCGCCGGGCGGGCTGCGCCGCGGCTCGCGTTACGTCGTCCGGGTGGTGGCCGGCGGCGACCAGCTGGCCCGCCAGACCGGCCTGGTGGACGGCCGGGGCCGGCCGATCCGCGGCCTGCCGCCGCAGGTGGTCTCGGGGGCCACCTGCGACGCCGAGGCCGCCTGGCGCGGGGCCTTCCTGGCGCACGGCTCGCTCACCGAGCCCGGCCGCTCCTCCTCCCTGGAGGTGACCTGCCCGGGCCCCGAGGCCGCCCTCGCCCTGGTCGGTGCCGCCCGCAGGCTCTCGATCGCCGCCAAGGCCCGTGAGGTCCGCGGCGTGGACCGGGTCGTCGTCCGCGACGGCGACGCGATCGGCGCGCTGCTCACCCGGCTCGGCGCCCACGAGTCCGTGCTGGCCTGGGAGGAGCGGCGGATGCGCCGCGAGGTGCGGGCCACCGCCAACCGCCTCGCCAACTTCGACGACGCCAACCTGCGCCGCTCGGCCCGCGCGGCCGTCGCCGCCGGCGCCCGGGTCCAGCGGGCCCTGGAGATCCTCGCCGACGACGTGCCCGAGCACCTCGCGGCCGCCGGCCGGCTGCGCATGGAGCACAAGCAGGCCTCCCTGGAGGAGCTGGGCGCCCTCGCCGACCCGCCGCTGACCAAGGACGCCGTCGCCGGCCGCATCCGCCGCCTGCTGGCGATGGCCGACAAGCGGGCCTCCGACCTCGGCATCCCGGGCACCGAGGCCAACCTCGGCGAGGACGAGCTCGCCGACAACCTCGTCGGCTGACCGGGTCGCCCGCCCCCCCTGCCGCGACCGTACCGACCGCCCGCCCACGGGCCGTCAACCGGCCGGTGCCGCCGTCCACTTGGGTGACCGGCACCGGCTGCGGCGTGTCCGTACCGCGCTCTTGACTCGATCATGAGGTGTCATGAGCCTGGCATCTGTTCGCTGCTGTGGCGGACCCACGCTAGGGGGGTTCATGAGACGAAGAGCGAGATCGATCCTCGCTGTCGGCGCGCTCCTGATCGGCGGAGCGAGCTTCGCACCCGTCGCCCAGGCACGACCCGCGGATCCGGGGACCCCGGACGCGGACGAAGTGAAGGTGTTCCGCGCCGACGTCACCCAGCAGCAGGTGCCCCTGCTGCTGGCGGCCGGCCAGGACGCCCACGAACTCGGAGAGCGGGTTCCCGACGGGGGAACGGCCGCCGTCGAGGTCCTCCTCACCGACCGGCAGGCGAAGGCGCTGGAGAAGAAGGGTGTCGACCTCACCGAGCACACCCTCTCGGCCCGGGCCGCGAACCGCGTCGAGGCCGCGGCCGACGGCGTCTTCCGCCCGTACAGCGGCAGCAACGGCCTCCAGGAGGAGATCCTCCGTACCGCCCAGCAGAACCCCGGCCTCACCAAGGTCGTCTCCATCGGCAAGACGGTCCGGGGGCAGGACATCCTGGCGCTCAAGCTCACCAGGAACGCGAAGAAGGCGAAGGACGGCTCCAGGCCCTCCGTCCTCTACATGTCCAACCAGCACGCCCGCGAGTGGATCACCCCGGAGATGACCCGGCGGCTGATGCACCACTATCTGGACAACTACACGAAGGACCGGCGGGTCAAGAAGATCGTCGACTCCACCGAACTGTGGTTCGTCCTGTCGGCCAACCCCGACGGCTACGACTACACCTTCCAGGACCCCGCCAACCGGCTGTGGCGCAAGAACCTGCGCGACGTCAACGGCGACGGCGTCATCGGCACCGGCGACGGGGTCGACCTCAACCGCAACTTCGCCTACAAGTGGGGCTACGACGACGAGGGCTCGTCCCCCAACCCCACCAGCGAGACCTACCGGGGCGCGAGCCCGGCCTCCGAGCCCGAGACCAAGGCGCTGGACGCCTTCCAGAAGCGCATCGGCTTCAAGTACGGCATCAACTACCACTCCGCCGCCGAGCTGCTCCTCTACGGCGTCGGCTGGCAGGTGGCCACGAACACCCCGGACGACGTCCTCTACAAGGCGCTCGCCGGCACGCCGGACAACTCCGCGATCCCCGGCTACCACCCGCAGGTCTCCTCGGAGCTGTACACCACCAACGGCGAGGCCGACGGCCACGCGGCCAACGTCAACGGCATGGCGATGTTCACCCCGGAGATGTCGACCTGCCAGACGGCCTCCGACGTCGACCCCGACGACCAGTGGAACGCGCGGGACTGCCGGTCGGGCTTCACCTTCCCGGACGACGAGAAGCTGATCCAGCAGGAGTTCGCCAAGAACGTTCCCTTCGCGCTCTCCGTCGCCGAGACCGCCTCCCACCCCGACCGGCCGTCCTCCGCGGTCGGCCTGGAGGCCGCCGACTTCACCCCGGCGGCCTTCACCACCTCCTACTCGCGCGGCGCCGACCAGGAGGTCTCGGTCGTCGCCCGCAAGGCGGTGCGCGACAAGGAGCTGAAGTACCGCGTCAACGGCGGCCGCACCCTCGACATGGCGCTCAAGCCGTGGCGCGGCGGCGAGACCTACGGCGGCGAGGACAACCTGTACTTCGACGAGTACCGGGCCAAGGTCAAGGACGGTGTCCCGGGCGACAAGGTCGAGGTCTGGTTCACCGGCGAGACGCCCCAGGGCAGGAAGGTCTCCAGCACGCACTTCACCTACACCGTCGCCGAGCGGCCCCGCGCGGACGTCCTCGTCGTCGCCGAGGAGGGCGCGAAGGCCACGCAGACCCAGACCTACGTGGACGCGCTCAGGGCGAGCGGCCGGCGGGCGGCCGTGTGGGACGTCGCCACCCAGGGCGCGCCCGACGCGCTCGGCGTCCTCGGCCACTTCGACACCGTCGTCCACTACACCGGCGCGGCGACCCCGGGCAACGCCACCCAGCTCCAGCTCCGCGCCTTCCTCAACGAGGGCGGCCGGCTGATCGAGGCGGGCGAGCGGGCGGGAGGCAGCGTCGACCTCGGCGACGGCACCCCGTCCAACGACTTCAGCCAGTACTACCTGGGCGCCTACACCCGTACGTCGACCTCCGGCGCCACCGGCTTCACCGGCTCCGGCAAGCTCGCCGGCACCTCCGGCGCGCTCGGCGGTGCCCCCGGCAACCCGCTGGACACGGCCGGGACGTACAGCGTGACCTCGGACGAGCTGCCCGTCGCCGGCTACCCGCAGTTCGCGAGCGCGGGCGCGGGCAGATTCGCCGGCACGGTGAACCCCTACGGGCCCTACGCGGGCGACTGGATGGTGGCCGCCGTCCACACCGACGACGCCTACAAGCGCCTCAGCCGCACCGTCGACCTCACCGGTGTCACCGCCGCCGACCGGCCCACGCTGCGCACCCAGCTCCTGTGGGACACCGAGCGCGGCTACGACCACGCACTGGTCGAGGCCCACACCACCGGCGCCGGGGACTGGACCACGCTGCCCGAGGCCGGCGGCGCGACCGGCACCGCCGTGCCCGAGGAGTGCGGGGCGGGCTTCTACATGGGCGAGCACCCCTGGCTGGAGCACTACCTGACCCAGACCGACGAGGGCTGCACCGCGGCCGGTACGACCGGGCAGTGGAACAGCCTCACCGGCTCCTCCGGCGGCTGGCGGCAGGTGGAGTTCGACCTGAGCGCCTACGCCGGGAAGTCCGTCGAGGTGTCGGTCGCCTACGTCACCGACCCCGGCAGCGGCGGACGCGGCGTCCTCGCCGACGAGGCCTCGCTGGTCGTCGGCGGCACGGCGACCGGGACCGAGGGCTTCGAGACCTCGCTCGGCGCCTGGCAGGTGCCGGGGCCGCCCGCGGGCAGCCCCGCCGTACTGAAGGACTGGGCCCGCACCGGCACCCTGTTCCAGACCTACGGCGCGGTCACCACGGACGACACCGTGCTGCTGGGCTTCGGCCTCGAGCACCTCACCGCGCCGGCCGACCGCGCGGCCCTCGTGCGGCAGGCGCTGCGTGCCCTGGACGAGTGACAACGCGGTCTTCGGGAACTGACACCGTGTAGCGAAATCGGGTGATCGGTCCCCGGGGCCCGGGCGGTCCGTACCCCTACTGGCGGGTACGGGCCGCCGTGCCGGGTATGGGCCGTCTCGATGTCACCCCGGCCGCCTCGGAGAGGTAGGGTCGGAGGTGGTCGGGGACATCCCAAATACAGCTCGCCGGCACATCGGGCCGGCGTACCAACGAGGAGATCGGTTCGTGACGATCCGCGTAGGCATCAACGGCTTTGGCCGCATCGGTCGTAACTACTTCCGCGCGCTGCTGGAGCAGGGTGCAGACATCGAGATCGTGGCTGTCAACGACCTGGGTGACACCGCGACCACCGCCCACCTGCTGAAGTACGACACCATCCTCGGCCGCCTCCCGTACGAGGTCTCGCACACCGAGGACACCATCACCGTCGGCGACAAGACCATCAAGGTCCTCGCCGAGCGCAACCCGGCCGACATCCCGTGGGGCGAGCTGGGCGTCGACATCGTCATCGAGTCGACCGGCATCTTCACCAAGAAGGCCGACGCCGAGAAGCACATCACGGGCGGCGCGAAGAAGGTCCTCATCTCGGCCCCGGCCAAGGACGAGGACGTCACCATCGTGATGGGCGTCAACCAGGACAAGTACGACCCGGCGAACCACCACGTCATCTCCAACGCCTCCTGCACCACCAACTGTGTGGCGCCGATGGCCAAGGTCCTCGACGAGAACTTCGGCATCGTCAAGGGCCTGATGACGACGGTCCACGCGTACACGAACGACCAGCGCATCCTGGACTTCCCGCACAAGGACCTGCGCCGCGCGCGTGCCGCCGCGGAGAACATCATCCCGACCACCACGGGCGCCGCCAAGGCCACCGCGCTGGTCCTCCCGCAGCTCAAGGGCAAGCTGGACGGCATCGCGATGCGCGTCCCGGTCCCCACCGGCTCGGTCACCGACCTCGTCCTCGAGCTGGGCCGCGAGGTCACCAAGGAAGAGGTCAACGCCGCCTTCCAGAAGGCCGCCGAGGGCGAGCTGAAGGGCATCGTCGAGTACACCGAGGACCCGATCGTCTCCTCGGACATCGTCAACGCCCCGGCGTCCTGCACCTTCGACTCGTCCCTGACCATGGTCCAGGACGGCAAGAACGTGAAGGTCATCGGCTGGTACGACAACGAGTGGGGCTACTCCAACCGCCTCGTCGACCTCACGGTCTTCGTCGGCAACCAGCTCTGATCGACTCAGACTCAAGCGGCACCTCGAATGCGGTAGCAGGGCTCGGGCAGCGCAAGGTCGCGCTGCCCGAGCCCTGCGTCGCGTCCGCAGCGACCAGCCCTCGTAGGATCACGAGCGAGCACGAGAACCCAGGAGCCCTCTGCATGAAGACGATCGACGAACTGCTCTCCGAAGGCGTCGCGGGCAAGCGCGTCTTCGTCCGCGCCGACCTCAACGTGCCGCTGGACGGCACCACCATCACCGACGACGGCCGCATCCGTGCCGTGGTGCCCACCGTCAAGGCCCTGGCACAGGCGGGCGCGCGCGTGATCGTCGCCTCGCACCTGGGCCGGCCCAAGGGCGCCCCGGACCCGGCCTTCTCGCTGGCCCCGGCCGCCGCCCGGCTCGGTGAACTGCTCGGTGCGGACGTCGCCTTCGCCGAGGACACGGTCGGCGAGTCCGCCGAGTCCACGGTGGCCGGCCTCGCCGACGGCCGGGTGGCCGTCATCGAGAACCTGCGCTTCAACGCCGGCGAGACGAGCAAGGACGACGCCGAGCGCGCCGCCTTCGCCGACCGGCTGGCCGGCCTCGCGGACGTCTACGTCGGTGACGGCTTCGGCGCCGTGCACCGGGGGCACGCCTCGGTCTTCGACCTGCCCAAGCGGCTGCCGCACTACGCCGGCTACCTGATCGCCACCGAGGTCGGCGTCCTGCGGAAGCTCACCGACGACGTCAAGCGCCCCTACGTCGTCGCGCTCGGCGGCGCCAAGGTCTCCGACAAGCTCGCCGTCATCGACGAGCTGCTCGGCAAGGCCGACCGGCTCCTCATCGGCGGCGGCATGGCGTACACCTTCCTCAAGGCCAAGGGCCACGAGGTCGGCATCTCGCTCCTCCAGGAGGACCAGATCCCGGCCGTGAAGGAGTACATCGAGCGGGCGGAGAACAACGGCGTCGAGCTGGTCCTCCCCGTCGACGTGCTGGTCGCGCCGGAGTTCCCGGACCTGAAGACCAAGGCCCCGGCCAACCCTTCCACCGTCGCCGCGGACGCCATCCCGGCCGACCAGGAGGGTCTGGACATCGGCCCCGAGACCCGCAAGCTCTACGCCTCGAAGCTCGCCGACGCGGCCACCGTCTTCTGGAACGGCCCCATGGGCGTCTTCGAGCACCCCGACTACGCCGAGGGCACCAAGGCGGTCGCCCAGGCCCTCGTCGAAGCCCCGGGCTTCACCGTGGTCGGCGGCGGCGACTCCGCCGCCGCCGTGCGTACGCTCGGCTTCGACGAGAAGGCATTCGGCCACATCTCTACCGGCGGCGGCGCCTCCCTCGAATACCTCGAGGGCAAGACGCTCCCCGGCCTCGCCGCACTGGAGGACTGACCTCAATGAGCACCCGCACGCCGCTGATGGCGGGCAACTGGAAGATGAACCTCAACCACCTCGAGGCCATCGCCCACGTCCAGAAGCTCGCCTTCGCCCTCTCGGACAAGGACTACGACGCCGTCGAGGTCGCCGTCCTGGTTCCCTTCACCGACCTGCGCTCGGTGCAGACACTGGTCGAGCACGACAAGCTCAAGATCAAGTACGGTGCCCAGGACGTCTCCGCCCACGACGGCGGCGCCTACACCGGCGAGATCTCCGGCCCCATGCTGGCCAAGCTGCGCTGCGCCTACGTCGCCGTCGGTCACTCCGAGCGCCGGCAGTACCACGCGGAGTCGGACGAGCTGGTGAACGCCAAGGTCAAGGCCGCCTACAAGCACGGTCTGACCCCGATCCTGTGCGTCGGCGAGGAGCTGGACGTCCGCGAGGCGGGCAACCACGTCGCCCACACGCTCGCCCAGGTCGAAGGCGGTCTGAAGGACCTCACCGCCGAGCAGGCCGAGACCGTCGTGATCGCCTACGAGCCCGTGTGGGCCATCGGCACCGGCAAGGTCTGCGGCGCCGAGGACGCGCAGGAGGTCTGCGCGGCCGTCCGTGGCAAGGTCGCCGAGCTGTACTCGCAGGAGCTGGCCGACAAGGTCCGCATCCAGTACGGCGGCTCGGTGAAGTCCGGGAACGTCGCCGAGATCATGGCGCAGCCCGACATCGACGGTGCCCTGGTCGGCGGCGCCTCGCTGGACTCCGACGAGTTCGTCAAGATCGTCCGCTTCCGCGACCAGTAGAGCGGCCGGTGAGTAGGCGGTAGCGACGATACGTCGTACCCTTGCGGGGGCATGGTGGCCGTGGCCGCCGTGCCCCCGTCGTCCGTCAGAATCCGAGGAAGTTGGTCCAGCCGTGGTTTTGGGGTTCTCGATCGCCCTGATCGTCTTCAGCCTGCTGCTGATGCTGCTGGTGCTGATGCACAAGGGAAAGGGCGGCGGCCTCTCCGACATGTTCGGTGGCGGCATGCAGTCGTCCGTCGGCGGCTCCTCGGTCGCCGAGCGCAACCTCGACCGGATCACCGTGGTGGTCGGTCTCCTGTGGTTCGCGTGCATCGTCGTGCTCGGCCTGGTGATGAAGGCGAACAACTGACCCGGCACGCACTGAGTACGCAATGCCCCATGTCCGGTACGCGCCCCGTTGCGCGGCCTATCATGGGGCTTGCGTCTGTGTGCGGGAGCTTGTAACTCCAACCACTGGACGCGCGTTGGGCCTTACGTAGACTGAGGCGCTCGCAGCGAAGCGAAACGCCGACTCGCTTTGCGGCACCATCACGCAGGGAGTTACGACCGTGGCAAGTGGCAACGCGATCCGGGGAAGCCGGGTCGGGGCGGGGCCGATGGGCGAGGCCGAGCGCGGCGAGTCCGCGCCGCGTCTGCGCATCTCCTTCTGGTGCTCCAACGGACACGAGACGCAGCCGAGCTTCGCGAGCGACGCGCAGGTCCCCGAGACCTGGGACTGCCCGCGCTGCGGCTTCCCCGCCGGACAGGACCGGGACAATCCGCCGGACCCACCGCGCACCGAGCCCTACAAGACGCACCTGGCGTACGTGCGCGAGCGCCGCAGCGACGCGGACGGCGAGGCGATCCTCGCGGAGGCGCTCGCCAAGCTGCGCGGCGAGATCTAGTACGGCGGTCCGCCGGCGGCGCGTTCCTCCCCTTCGGCCTTCTTCACCGGCCTGGCCCGGTTCACCCGCGGTTCCTCCTCTTCGGCCTTCCTCACCACTGATCAATTAGGTTGGGGGACAGCCGGGAGAGCTGGGACACCGAGGAAGAAGGCTGAAGTCCGACATGAACGCAGACGGCCGTACCATGATCGACCAGACGCCCGAATGGAGGGCGCTGGCGGCGCACCGCGAGGAGCTCGGCGAGGTACGGCTGCGCGACCTGTTCGCCGCCGATCCCGGACGCGGCACGGGGTACGTCCTGCGGGTGGGTGACCTGTACGTCGACTATTCCAAGCACCTGGTCACCGACGAGACGCTCGCCCTGCTGCGCGAACTGGCCGCCGCCACCGACGTGTTCGGGCTGCGCGACGCCATGTTCCGCGGCGAGCGCATCAACACGACCGAGGACCGCGCCGTGCTGCACACCGCGCTGCGCGCCCCCCGCGACGCGGTGATCGAGGTCGACGGCGAGAACGTCGTCCCCAAGGTCCACGCCGTCCTCGACAGGATGTCCGGCTTCGCCGACCGGGTCCGCACGGGGGAGTGGAAGGGCCACACCGGCAAGCGCATCCGCAACGTCGTCAACATCGGCATCGGCGGCTCCGACCTCGGCCCCGCCATGGCCTACGAGGCGCTGCGGGCCTTCACGGACCGCTCGCTCACCTTCCGGTTCGTGTCCAACGTGGACGGCGCCGACCTGCACGAGGCGGTCCGGGACCTGGACCCGGCGGAGACCCTCTTCATCGTGGCGTCCAAAACGTTCACCACGATCGAGACGGTCACCAACGCCACCTCGGCCCGGAGCTGGCTGCTGGACGCGCTCGGCGACAAGGACGCCGTCGCCCGGCACTTCGTCGCCCTGTCGACCAACGCCGGGAAGGTCGCCGAGTTCGGCATCGACACGGCCAACATGTTCGAGTTCTGGGACTGGGTCGGCGGACGCTACTCGTACGACTCGGCGATCGGCCTGTCCCTGATGATCGCCATCGGCCCGGACCGCTTCCGCGAGATGCTCGACGGCTTCCGTATCGTCGACGAGCACTTCCGCACCGCGCCCGCCGAGTCCAACGTCCCCCTGCTGATGGGCCTGCTGGGCATCTGGTACGGCAACTTCCACGACGCCCAGTCGCACGCGGTCCTGCCGTACTCGCACTACCTGTCGAAGTTCACCGCCTATCTCCAGCAGCTCGACATGGAGTCCAACGGCAAGTCGACGGACCGCCAGGGCCGTCCGGTTCGGTGGCAGACCGGCCCGGTGGTGTGGGGCACGCCCGGCACCAACGGGCAGCACGCCTACTACCAGCTCATCCACCAGGGCACCAAGCTGATCCCGGCGGACTTCATCGGTTTCGCCCGGCCCGCGGCCGGGCTGAGCGGCGAACTCGGGGCCCAGCACGACCTGCTGATGGCCAACTTCTTCGCCCAGACCCAGGCCCTCGCCTTCGGCAAGACCGCCGACGAGGTGCGGGGCGAGGGGGTACCGGAGGAACTGGTCCCGCACAGGACGTTCCGGGGCGACCACCCGACGACCACCGTCCTCGCCCCCGAGCTGACCCCGTCGGTGCTCGGTCAGCTCATCGCCCTCTACGAGCACAAGGTGTTCGTCCAGGGCGCGGTCTGGAACATCGACTCCTTCGACCAGTGGGGCGTCGAGCTCGGCAAGGTCCTCGCCAAGCGCGTCGAACCCGCCCTCACCGAGGGCGCCCACGTGCCCGGCCTGGACGCCTCCACGACGGCGCTGGTCGGCGCCTACCGGGAGCTGCGCGGCCGGCGGTGAGCCCGGCGCGGACAGGTGGACGGCGGGACGTCGTCCACCTGTCGTAGAATCCCCCGGCGATCATCACAGCGAGTGCTCGGGGGAGCAGGATGGCACGTACGCACGGAAGTTGGACGGGCGGCAGACTGACGGCCCGGTCCCTGCTGAATCCCAAGCAGGCGGCGACCGCCGTGTTCCACCCCGCGTGGATCCCGCCCTCGGTCGATCCCTCGATCGAGCAGCTCAAACGGTTCCGGGTCATCGCGGGCGCGGTCGCCTCGCTCGGCGTCTACACCATCTTCGAGGGCGGCTTCGACGTCACCCAGCTGCTGGAGAACGCGCTGACGGCCTCCGTCGTCCTGCTGTTCATCACCCCGCTGGCGGTCGGCACGATGCTCTTCGTCTGGCGGCGCACCGGCACCGTCGGGCAGTTGCGCGGGCCGCTGTTCAACGCGCTCAAGCTGCTGCTGCTGTTCGTCGGCTGCGTCGCCGGCCTGGTGGTGCTCGTCACCACGATCAACGCCTCGGGCAACCCCTTGGTGATCATCTTCGGTGGCCTGACGATGCTGTGGATGCTCGGCTTCGTGGTCTGGGGGGCCATCAGGGTCTCGGGCAACTTCTTCGGCACCGCCGCCGTCCACCGCTGCCTGCCCGCGCTGCTAGCCACTGTGACGAGCTGGCTGATGGCCATCCCCGACCTGGTCACCGGCGACCTGCACGGGCTCAGCCTCACCCTGGGCGTCGTCTTCATCCTGGGCGCGCCCGTGACGGTCACCGCGATCGCACTGCTGGAGATGGGGCGGCTCAGGCGCCGCTACGGCATCCGGCTGAAGGCCCACCCGGCGACCCTCCCGCCGCTCCCCGGACACCTCCCGCCGGTCCCCGGGCACCTCCCGCCGACCGGGCTGCCGCACGTGCCGCCGCAGGGCAACCCCTACGGGCACCCGTACCCGCCCGCCGGAGCCGGCCACCCGTACGCCCCCGGACCGCGCAACCCCTACGCGCCGCCGCCGCAGCCGCCGTACGCGCCCCACCCCAACGGGCACGGCAACCCCTACTCCCCGGGCCCGAACGGGACCTGACGCCGCGTCCGGAGCCGCACGACGAAACGCCGGGCCCCGTCGCGGGACCCGGCGTTCTCGTGCGCGGCGGTGGCTACGCCGAGGCCGGCGGATACATCGTGCGCGGCAGCCGGGAGGCCGCCGCCGCGTCCAGCAGCCACAGGGTGCGGGCACGGCCCCGCGCCCCGGCCGCCGGCGCCTGGATCTCGCCGGCGCCCGACAGCGCCATCGCCACGGCGTTCGCCTTGTCCTCGCCCGCCGCGAGCAGCCACACCTCACGGGCCGCGCGGATCGCGGGCAGGGTCAGGGAGACCCGGGTGGGCGGCGGCTTCGGGGAACCGTGGACGCCGATCACCGTGCGCTCCGTCTCCCGCACTCCCGGGTGCTCCGGGAACAGCGAGGCCACATGCGTGTCCGGGCCGACGCCGAGCAGCAGGACGTCGAAGGACGGGACCGCCGCGTGGTTCTCCGGCGCGGCCGCCTTCGCCAGCTCCCGCGCGTACGCCGCCGCCGCGGCCTCCACGTCGGAGCCGTGCGGACCGTCCGAGGCGGGCATCGCGTGCACCCGCTCCGGGTCCAGCGGCACCGCGTCCAGCAGGGCCTCGCGGGCCTGCGTGACGTTGCGCTCCGGGTCGCCCTCCGGCAGGAAGCGCTCGTCGCCCCACCACAGGTCGAGGCGGGCCCAGTCGATCGCGTCCCGGGCCGGGGACGCCGCCAGCGCGGTCAGCAGGCCGTTGCCGTTGCGGCCGCCGGTCAGGACCACGGACGCCGAGCCCCGGGAGGACTGGGCGTCCACGATCTTCGTGATCAGCCGGGCCGCCGCGGCCTCGGCCATCAGCTCCTTGTCCCGGTGCACGACCAGCTGTGGAGTGTCGCTCACTTCGCCGCCGCCTTCTTCACCGGTGCCTTCTCCCGCGCCGCGTCCTTCGCGGGCGCCTTCGCGGCCGTCCCGACGGGAGCGGGCACCGCGACGGGCCCCTCGTCCGCCTTCGCCTCGGACGGGGCCGGCGCGTTCAGCCGGTCCACCCCGAAGCGCAGCGCCGAGGCGTACGTGTCGTCCGGGTCGAGGCGCCGCAGCTCCTCCGCGATCAGTTCGGCCGTCTCGCGGCGCTTGAGCGCCACCGCACGGGCCGGCTGCCCCTGGATGGACAACGTCGCGAGCGAGCCGTCGGCCCGGTCCAGGACGACCGGACCGCAGTCGGTGTCCATACGGACCGCGGTCAGGCCCGGGCCGCTCGACGCGGTGCGCTGCACCGGGACGTCCAGCCGGTCCGCGAGCCACATCGCCAGCAGCTCGCAGCTCGGGTTGAACTCCTCGCCCTCCACCACGACGCTCTGCACCCGGCAGTCGACCTGGTCCAGGGCCGCCGCGAGCATCGACCGCCACGGGGTGATGCGGGTCCAGGACAGGTCCGTGTCCCCCGGCGTATAGGCGTCGGCGCGGGCCGCCAGCTCCCGTACCGGCTCCTCGCAGGCGTAGGTGTCGGTCACCCGGCGCTGGGCCAGCGCGCCCAGCGGGTCGCCCGCCGGGTCCAGCGGCGCGTTGACCGGCCACCACACCACGACCGGCGCGTCCGGCAGCAGCAGCGGCAGGACGACCGACTGGGCGTGGTCGACCACCTCGCCGTACAGCCGCAGCACCACCGTCTCGCCGGTGCCCGCGTCGGCGCCGAGGCGGACCTCGGCGTCCAGCCGGGACTGGGTGCGGTCCCGCGGCGACCGCGAGACGCGCTTGATGACGACGAGCGTGCGCGAGGGGTGCTCGTGCGCGGCGTCGCTCGCGGCCTTCAGCGCGTCGTAGGCGTTCTCCTCGTCGGTGACGATGACCAGGGTGAGCACCATGCCGACGGCCGGCGTGCCGATCGCCCGGCGGCCCAGCACCAACGCCTTGTTGATCTTGCTGGACGTGGTGTCCGTGAGGTCTGTCTTCATGGCCGGCGCCAGCTCCGTCCGTCTCGCTCGAGCATCTCGTCCGCCTCGACGGGTCCCCACGTACCGGACGGGTACTGCGCGGGCGTGCCGTGCTCGTCCCAGTACTGCTCGATCGGGTCGAGGATCTTCCAGGACAGCTCGACCTCCTCCGTGCGCGGGAAGAGGTTGGCGTCGCCGAGCAGCACGTCCAGGATCAGGCGTTCGTACGCCTCCGGGCTGGACTCGGTGAAGGACTCGCCGTACGCGAAGTCCATGGAGACGTCCCGGATCTCCATCGACGTGCCCGGCACCTTGGAACCGAAGCGGACGGTGACGCCCTCGTCGGGCTGGACGCGGATGACGATCGCGTTCTGGCCCAGCTCCTCGGTGGCCGTCGTGTCGAAGGGGGAGTGCGGGGCGCGCTGGAAGACCACCGCGATCTCGGTGACCCGGCGGCCCAGGCGCTTGCCGGTGCGCAGGTAGAAGGGGATGCCCGCCCAGCGGCGGTTGTCGATCCCGACCTTGATCGCGGCGTAGGTGTCGGTCTTCGACTTGGGGTCGATGCCCTCTTCCTCCAGGTAGCCGACGGCCTTCGCGCCGCCCTGCCACCCTGCCGCGTACTGGCCGCGCACGGTGTCCCGGCCGAGGTCCTTCGGCAGGCGCACCGCGCCGAGCACCTTGGTCTTCTCCGCCGCCAGGGCGTCCGCGTCGAAGGAGGCGGGCTCCTCCATCGCGGTCAGCGCGAGGAGCTGGAGCAGGTGGTTCTGGATGACGTCACGGGCGGCGCCGATGCCGTCGTAGTAGCCGGCCCGGCCGCCGATGCCGATGTCCTCGGCCATGGTGATCTGCACGTGGTCCACGTAGGACCGGTTCCAGATCGGCTCGAACATCGTGTTGGCGAAGCGCAGCGCCAGGATGTTCTGGACGGTCTCCTTGCCCAGGTAGTGGTCGATGCGGAAGACCTGGTCCGGGGCGAAGACCTCGTGGACGATCGCGTTGAGCTCCTCGGCCGACCTCAGGTCGTGGCCGAACGGCTTCTCGATCACCGCGCGGCGCCAGGAGCCGCCCGTCTGGTCGGCGAGGCCGTGCTTCTTCAGCTGCTGGATGACCACCGGGAAGGACTTCGGGGGCACCGAGAGGTAGAAGGCGAAGTTGCCGCCCGTGCCCTGTGCCTTGTCCAGCTCCTCGATGGTGCCGCGCAGCCGCTCGAACGCCTCGTCGTCGTCGAAGGTGCCCTGGACGAAGCGCATCCCCTGGATGAGCTGCTGCCAGACCTCCTCGCGGAACGGCGTACGGGAGTGCTCCTTGACGGCGTCGTGCACGACCTGGGCGAAGTCCTCGTGCTCCCAGTCGCGCCGGGCGAACCCGACGAGCGAGAAGCCCGGCGGCAGCAGACCCCGGTTGGCGAGGTCGTACACGGCGGGCATGAGCTTCTTGCGGGACAGATCGCCGGTGACGCCGAAAATGACCAGACCCGACGGCCCCGCGATACGCGGGAGCCGTCGGTCTGCGGGGTCACGCAGCGGGTTGCTGCTTGACAAATTGTCAGCCCTCCGAGGGAGCGAGGCGCTTGAGCTCCGCCTCCGTCGACTTCAGCAGGTCGTTCCAGGCGTCCTCGAACTTGTCGACGCCCTCCTTCTCCAGGAGCTGGACCACCTCGTCGTAGGAGATGCCGAGCTTCTCGACGGCGTCGAGGTCGGCACGGGCCTGCTCGTAGGTGCCGGCGACGGTGTCGCCGGTGATCTCGCCGTGGTCCTCGGTGGCGAACAGCGTCGCCTCCGGCATGGTGTTCACCGTGTTGGGTGCGACCAGGTCGGTGACGTACATGGTGTCGCTGTACGCCTTGTCCTTCACGCCGGTCGACGCCCACAGCGGACGCTGCTTGTTGGCGCCGGCCTTCTCCAGGGCGTTCCAGCGGTCGGACGAGAAGATCTCCTCGTAGGCCTGGTACGCGAGGCGGGCGTTGGCGACGGCGGCCTTGCCGCGCAGCGCCTTGGCCTCGTCGGTGCCGAGCGCGTCGATCCGCTTGTCGATCTCGGTGTCCACGCGGGACACGAAGAAGGACGCCACGGAGTGGATCTGCGACAGGTCCAGGCCGCGCTCCTTGGCCTTCTCCAGGCCGGTCAGGAAGGCGTCCATGACCTTGCGGTAGCGCTCCAGCGAGAAGATCAGCGTGACGTTGACGCTGATGCCCAGGCCGATGGTCTCGGCGATCGCCGGGATGCCCGCCTCGGTCGCCGGGATCTTGATCAGCGTGTTGGGGCGGTCCACCAGCCAGGCGAGCTGCTTGGCCTCGGCGACCGTCGCCCGGGTGTTGTGCGCGAGGCGCGGGTCGACCTCGATGGAGACCCGGCCGTCCTTGCCGCCGGTGTTGTCGAAGACCGGACGCAGGATGTCGGCGGCGTCGCGGACGTCCGCCGTGGTGATCATCCGGATGGCCTCTTCGACCGTGACCTCGCGGGCGGCGAGGTCGGTGAGCTGCGTGTCGTAGCCGTCGCCCTGCGAGATCGCCTTCTGGAAGATCGACGGGTTGGTGGTGACGCCCACGACGTGCTGCTGGTCGATCAGCTCGGCGAGGTTGCCGGACGTGATCCGCTTGCGCGACAGGTCGTCCAGCCAGATCGCGACGCCTTCATCGGAGAGGCGCTTGAGTGCGTCTGTCATGGAAAATGCATCTCCTACGTGTCGTATACGAGCGTCAGCGCTGGGCTGCGGCGATCGATTCCCGGGCGGCCGCGGCCACGTTCTCGGCAGTGAAGCCGAACTCCTGGAAGAGCAGCTTTCCGTCGGCCGAAGCACCGAAGTGCTCCAGGGAAACGATGCGGCCGGCGTCCCCGACGTACTTGTGCCAGGTGAGACCGATACCGGCCTCCACCGCGACACGGGCCCTCACGGACGGAGGCAGGACGCTGTCCCGGTACCCCTGGTCCTGCTGCTCGAACCACTCCACGGACGGCATGGACACCACACGGGTCGGCACGCCCTCGGCCTGGAGCCGCTCGCGCGCCTCCACGGCGACGTGCACCTCGGAGCCGGTGGCGATCAGCACGACCTGGGCGTCACCGCCGTCGGCCTCGAACAGCACGTAGCCGCCCCTGGCCGCGTTCTCGTCGGGCTCGTACGTCGGCACGCCCTGACGGGTCAGCGCCAGACCGTGCGGCTGGCCCTTGCCGAACTCCTTCGTCCAGCGGCGCAGGATCTCGCGCCAGGCGATGGCGGTCTCGTTGGCGTCGGCCGGGCGGACCACGTTCAAGCCCGGGATGGCGCGCAGCGAGGCCAGGTGCTCGACCGGCTGGTGGGTCGGGCCGTCCTCGCCGAGGCCGATGGAGTCGTGCGTCCACACGTAGGTCACCGGCAGGTGCATCAGCGCGGACAGGCGCACGGCGTTGCGCATGTAGTCGGAGAACACCAGGAAGGTGCCGCCGTAGATGCGGGTGTTGCCGTGCAGGGCGATGCCGTTCATCTCCGCGGCCATCGCGTGCTCGCGGATGCCGAAGTGGATGGTGCGGCCGTACGGGTCGGCCTCCGGCAGCGGGTTGCCCGCCGGGAGGAACGACGAGGTCTTGTCGATGGTGGTGTTGTTCGAGCCGGCCAGGTCGGCGGAGCCGCCCCACAGCTCGGGGATCACCGCGCCGAGCGCCTGGAGGACCTTGCCCGAGGCGGCACGCGTGGCCACGCCCTTGCCGGTCTCGAAGACCGGGATCTTCTCCTCCCAGCCCTTGGGGAGCTCGCCCCTGGCGATCCGGTCGTACTCGGCGGCGCGCTCGGGGTTGTTGTCCCGCCACTGCTGGTAGGCCTTGTCCCACACGGCGCGGGCCGCCCGGCCCTTCTCCAGGGCCTTGCGGGTGTGGCCGATGACCTCGTCGGAGACCTCGAAGGTCTTCTCCGGGTCGAAGCCCAGGACGCGCTTGGTGGCCGCCACCTCGTCGTCGCCGAGCGCCGAGCCGTGGGCGGCCTCGGTGTTCTGCGCGTTCGGGGCGGGCCAGGCGATGATCGAGCGCATCGCGATGAAGGACGGCCGGTCGGTGACCTGCTTGGCCGCCTCGATCGCCTCGTACAGGGCGTTCGGGTCCAGGTCGCCGTCCGCCTTCGGCTGGACGCGCTGCACGTGCCAGCCGTACGCCTCGTAGCGCTTGACCGTGTCCTCGGAGACGGCCGTCTCGGTGTCGCCCTCGATCGAGATGTGGTTGTCGTCCCACAGCAGGATCAGGTTGCCGAGCTTCTGGTGGCCCGCGAGGGAGGAGGCCTCGGCGGAGATGCCCTCCTGGAGGCAGCCGTCACCGGCGATGCAGTAGACGAAGTGGTCGAACGGGGAGGTGCCCTCGGCGGCCTCCGGGTCGAACAGACCGCGCTCGTAGCGGGCGGCCATCGCCATGCCCACCGCGTTGGCCACGCCCTGGCCCAGCGGTCCGGTCGTCGTCTCCACGCCCGTGGTGTGACCGTACTCGGGGTGACCCGGGGTCTTGGAGCCCCACGTCCGGAAGGACTTCAGGTCGTCCAGCTCCAGGCCGAAGCCGGCCAGGTACAGCTGGGTGTAGAGGGTCAGGGACGAGTGGCCCGCGGACAGCACGAAACGGTCGCGTCCGACCCAGTTCGCGTCGGCCGGGTCGTGCCTCATCACCTTCTGGAAGAGGGTGTAGGCGGCGGGCGCCAGGCTCATCGCCGTACCCGGATGGCCGTTGCCAACCTTCTGTACGGCGTCGGCGGCCAGGACGCGGGCGGTGTCCACGGCCCGCTGGTCCAGTTCGGTCCACTCGAGGTCTGTGGTGGTCGGCTTGGTGCTCACCCTGAGTCAGGGCTCCTCTCCACATGTCGGATGCCGGTGCACGTGGCGCCCACCGGCTGCCGGCGCGGTCGTGCGTCGGCCGGCCGCTGTCGAGCCTACCCCCGTAAGTACGTGCGTTTTTCCGCTGGAAACCAGACTGCAGGGACTCCGGTGGATCCGCCCGCCGACCGGGCGAAACCGCATTCGGCAAGTGAATACGCGGCCGCTCATCTGACTGCTCAATCGACTCTCCGTATGCACGTCGGAGCGTCCCCCTCAACACGAACGCACCCCCGCGAATGCCGGGGTCTGGGCAACGTCTAAAGTGGCGTGGTACGCGCGAGCCCTCACCGCCACTTCACCGGGCAGGCTCGCTGGGAGTCTCTGTCAGGGGTGTGCGTGACGGCCGTTGAATCCCGTCCTGCGGGGGTAATCGGGACGAGCCAGAGCCCGAGTCACCGGCCGTTCGGGGCCCGTGTCAAGGCGTTCGTGGCGCTGACCAAGCCGCGGATCATCGAGCTTCTGCTGATCACCACCGTTCCGGTGATGTTCCTCGCCGAGCAGGGCGTACCGGATCTGTGGCTGGTGCTGCTCACCTGTGTCGGCGGGTACCTGTCCGCGGGCGGCGCAAACGCGCTGAACATGTACATCGACCGCGACATCGACGCGCTGATGGACCGCACCTCGCAGCGTCCGCTGGTCACGGGCATGGTCAGCCCGCGGGAGTGCCTCGCCTTCGGCATCACCCTGGCGGTCGTCTCGACCCTGCTCTTCGGACTCACCGTCAACTGGCTCTCGGCGTGGCTGTCGCTCGGCGCGCTCCTGTTCTACGTCGTCGTCTACACGATGATCCTCAAGCGCCGCACCTCGCAGAACATCGTCTGGGGCGGCATCGCCGGCTGTCTGCCGGTGCTGATCGGCTGGTCCGCCGTCACCGACTCGATGTCCTGGGCGCCCATCATCCTCTTCGGGGTGATGTTCTTCTGGACGCCGCCGCACTACTGGCCGCTGTCCATGAAGGTCAAGGAGGACTACGCGCGCGTCGGCGTGCCGATGCTCCCGGTCGTCGCCTCCAACAAGGTCGTCGCCGGGCAGATCGTGATCTACAGCTGGGTGATGGTCGCGGTGTCGCTGCTGCTGACGCCGCTGGGCTACACCGGCTGGTTCTACACGGCGGTCGCCGTCGCGGCCGGCGGCATGTGGCTGTGGGAGGCGCACGGGCTGCAGAACCGCGCCAAGGCCGAGGTCACGGGCGCCAAGCTCAAGGAGATGCGGCTGTTCCACTGGTCCATCACCTATGTGTCGGTGCTGTTCCTGGCGATCGCGGTGGACCCCTTCCTGCGCTGAGCCGACGGCCGTCCGACGGGCGGGGCGCGTGGTCAAGGCCACGCACCCCGCCCGTCGCCGTTTGATCTACCCGTCGGTAGCATCCTGGGCATGGCAGACACGCAGCAGGTTGACGCGAAGGCCGAGCGCCAGGTGACCCGGCTGGCCCGGCGGATCGACTCCTTCTCCAAGGCGCACGGCGGCGCCGAGGGCCAGGTGGCCCACATCGGCGAACGCGGCGCCCGGATCGTCCTCGTCGGCGAGGACGGCGGCTGGGGCGACCTGGTCGCGACCACCCCCGAGATCGCGCGCAAGGCGGTGGAGAAGTCCGGCATCACCGTGCACGAGGACTTCGACGGCGAGTTCGCGGCCAAGGTCGCGACCGGCCCGTACGAGTGGTCGCGCATGGCGGGCATCCAGGTCGGCGGGCCGAGCAACACCTGACGCCGGTTCACCCGTTAGGACCGTAGGAAGCCGTGAGGCGCACGGTCCCGACGCGGGGAGTCCGGATGATCGAAACGCCGTCCCTCGTGGACCAGTACTGCCACGGCGTGCTGAGAACGGAGCTGGGCCTCGGCACCTTCGAGGCCCAGCTGGCCCGCACCGAGGGACCGCCCGCGCCGGGCACCACCCTCTTCGACACCCAGACCGGCTTCGCGGTGCGCCGCTGGTGCCCGCCCCTGCTCGGCCTGGAACCGCACTGCGCGCCCGCCCGCTACCTCGCCCGGCGCCGCGAACTGGGAGTCCTGGAGGCGGACCGCAGGCTGCTGCGCGGCAGCGGCATCACGACCTACCTGGTCGACGCGGACCTGCCCGGCGACCTCACCGGCCCCGCGGAGCTGGCCAGCGCGGCGGACGCCGACGCCCACGAGATCGTGCGCCTGGAACTGCTGGCCGAACAGGTCGCCGACACCTCCGGCACCGTCGAGGCCTTCCTCGCCAACCTCGCCGAGGCCGTGCACGGCGCCGCCGCGTACGCCGTCGCCTTCACCTCCGTCGCCGGTGTCCGGCACGGGCTGTCGCTCGCCCCGGAGCCGCCGGGCCCCGTCGAGGTGCGGGGCGCCGCCGCCCGCTGGCTGGCCGGACGCGAGGTCGGCGGTGAGCTGAGCGACCCGGTGCTGCTGCGTCACCTGCTGTGGATCGCGGTCGCCTCCGGACGGCCGCTCCAGCTGCACGCGGGGCTCGGCGAACCGGGCCTGCGCATCGACCGCACCGACCCCGTGCTGCTGACCGACTTCGTACGGGCCACCGCCGGCCTCGGCACCGACCTGGTCCTGCTGCACGGCTACCCCTACCACCGCCACGCCGCCCACCTCGCCGGCGTCTTCCCGCACGTCTACGCCGACTCCGGGGCCGCTCTGGTGCGCACCGGCGCCCGGGCCGCCACCGTGCTCGCGGAGATCCTGGAGCTGGCCCCGTTCGGCAAGATCCTGTTCTCCAGCGGCGCCCAGGGCCTGCCCGAGCTGCACGTCGTGGGCGCCCGCCTGTTCCGCGAGGCCCTCACCCGGGTGCTCGGCACCTGGGTGACCGAGGGGGCGTGGGGGCGGGCGGACGCCCAGCGGGTGGCGACCATGATCGCCTCGGGCAACGCGCGCCGGGTTTACGGCCTGGACTGAACCGGAGAGACTGGGCCGATGCCCACCGACGCCCTGCTCGACCGCTTCGTCACCGGCCTGCTGCCCCTCGAGCCCGTGGCCGTCTGGGCCCACGGCTCACTGGGCGGCGGCGACTACCAGGAGGGCCGCAGCGACCTCGACCTGATCGCGGTCCTGCCCCGGCCGGCCACGACGCGCACGGCCTGGCGGCTGGGGCGGCTCCACGCCCGCCTGCGCGCCGACCCCCTCGCCGGGCATCTGCACTGCACCTACCTCTCGCCCGGCACCGCCGCCGACCCCGAGCGACGGCACCTGACCTGGGCCCACCGCCAGTTGTTCAAGCGGACGGTCACCCCGGTCACCCGGCGGGAGCTGCACAGCTTCGGGCGCGTCCTGTACGGCGAGTCGCCGGACCTCCTGCTGCCGCCGGTGCCGGACGCGGAACTGGCCGAGTACGTCGTCCGCAACGAGCGGGACTACTGGCGGCCGGTCGTGCGCAAGGCGGAGCTGTGGCGGCAGGACGTGTGGGTCGACCTGGGCCTGCTGACCTTCGCCCGCGCCACGGTCACGCTGCGGGACGGCCGTCTGATCACCAAGCGCGAGGCCCTGGCGGAGCTGCCCGGCCTCGGCGCGCCCGGCGAGGTCGTCGAGGACATCGCGCGGCGGCGCTACGGCACTCCCGCGCCGCCCACCGAGGAGTGGACCGCGCGCCGCGGCGAGCTGACCCGGGACTACCTGGGCCCGGCCATCGACACGCTGGTGGCGTCGTACTCCTGAACCGGCAGCCCGGCCGCCGTCTCCTCGGGACGCTCCCGCAGCGACAGCAGCACCCGCAGCACCCCGATCCACACCAGGCACGAGCCGAGCATGTGCAGGCCGACCAGGATCTCGGGGAGGTCGGTGAAGTACTGCACGTAGCCGATGACGCCCTGGGCGAGCAGGATCAGGAACAGGTCGCGGGTGCGGTCCAGCGGCCCCTTGGGCGCGTCGACCGCCTTCAGCACGAACCACAGCGCGAACGTCAGCGTCACCACGATCCACGCCAGCACGGCGTGCCCCTTGGTGACGGTCTCCCAGTCGACCGGCATCCGCGGGACGTCGCTGGAGTCGCCCGCGTGCGGGCCCGAACCGGTGACCACCGTGCCGACCGCGATCAGCAGGAAGGAGACGGCGACCAGGACCCGGACGAGCTGCTCGACGGCCTTGCCGACCAGCGGGCGCGGCACCGCGTCACCCTCCCCGGTGCGCTGCCACATCACCGTCGCGACCGCGATCAGCGCGGTCGACAGCAGGAAGTGCGCGGCGACGGTGTACGGGTTCAGGCCGACCAGGACCACGATCCCGCCGAGGATCGCGTTGCCCATGACCAGCCAGAACTGGACCCAGCCCAGCCGGGTCAGATCGCGCCGGTACGGCTTCTGCGACCGGGCGGCGATGATCGCCCAGCCGACCGCGGCGCACAGCACGTAGGCGAGCAGGCGGTTGCCGAACTCGATGACGCCGTGGAAGCCCATCGCGCTCGTGGTGGTCAGCGAGTCGTCGGTGCACTTCGGCCAGGTCGGGCAGCCGAGGCCGGACCCCGTCAGGCGTACGGCACCGCCGGTGACCACGATGAGCACGGCCATGACGAGGGCGGCGAGCGCCGCCCGCCGGACCGTCCGGGGCTCCGGGGTCCAGCGCGCGGCGATGAAGGCGAGCGGATTGCGCACGGCGGCTGCGGCGTCGGCGCGGGTCACGTTTGGCACGCCGTCCATCGTAGGCGGCCGCTTGTGCGCGCGTTCACGAGGGTCGCCCGTCGGGGGTCCCCGCCTACTCCCAGCGGAAGAACCTCCCGGCGGCCGCGAGCCCCACGACCGCCCACACGGCGAGGATCCCCAGGTCGCCCCACGGCATCCCGGCCCCGTGCTGGAGGACGTCCCGCAGTCCGTCCGACAGGGCGGAGACCGGCAGCAGGCCGAGCACGTCCCGGGCCGCGTCCGGGAACTTGTCCAGCGGCACGATCACACCGCCGCCCACCAGCAGCAGCAGGAAGACCAGGTTGGCCGCGGCGAGCGTGGCCTCCGCCCTGAGCGTGCCGGCCATGAGCAGCCCGAGCCCGGAGAAGGCAGCCGTGCCGAGCACCATGAGCAGCAGCACGGGGAACGGGCCGCCCTGCGGGGACCAGCCCAGCGCGAAGGCGATCCCGGTCAGCAGGACGACCTGGAGCACCTCGGTGACCAGCACGGACACCGTCTTGGCGGTCATCAGACCCCAGCGCGGCAGCGGCGACGCGGCGAGCCGCTTCAGCACCCCGTAGCGGCGCTCGAAGCCGGTGGCGATGGCCTGCCCGGTGAACGCCGTCGACAGCACGGCCAGCGCCAGGACGCCGGGGGCGAGGAAGTCCACGGCCTCGCCCTCGCCGGTGTCGACGATGTCGACCGAGCTGAACAGCACCAGCAGCAGCGTCGGGATGATCACCGTCAGCAGCAGCTGCTCGCCGTTGCGCAGCAGCATCTTCGTCTCGAGCGCGGCCTGGGTCGCGATCATGCGGCCGAGCGGCGCGGCGCCGGGCCTCGGGGTGTACGTGCCGGTGGTGGTCGTCATGCGCGCAGTTCCTTGCCCGTGAGCTCCAAGAAGACGTCCTCCAGGGTGTGCCGTTCCACCGAGATGCGGTCCGGCATCACCCCGTGCTGAGCGCACCAGGACGTCACCGTGGCCAGCAGTTGCGGATCGATCCTGCCGACGACGCGGTACGAGCCCGGCGCCTGCTCGGCGGCCGCGGAGTCCGCGGGGAGCGCCTTGAGCAGCGAGGCCACGTCGAGCCCGGGCCGGCCGGTGAAGCGCAGCGTGTTCTCGGCGCCGCCGCGGCACAGCTCCTCGGGGGAGCCCTGGGCCACGACCCGGCCGGCGTCGATGATCGCCACGTCGTCGGCCAGCTGTTCGGCCTCGTCCATGTGGTGCGTGGTGAGGATCACCGAGACGCCGTCGCCGCGCAGGTCCCGCACGAGGTCCCAGGTGGCGCGCCGGGCCTGCGGGTCGAGACCAGCGGTCGGCTCGTCCAGGAACACCAGTTCCGGGCGGCCGACCACGGCCATCGCCAGGGCGAGCCGCTGCTGCTGGCCGCCGGAGAGCCTGCGGTACGTGGTGCGGCCGCAGGAGCCCAGTCCGAGCCGCTCGATCAGGACGTCGACGTCCAGGGGGTGGGCGTGCAGCTTCGCGACGTGGCGCAGCATCTCGTCCGCGCGGGCGCCGGAGTAGACGCCGCCGGACTGGAGCATCACGCCGATCCGGGGGCGCAGCTCGGGCCCCTGCCGTACCGGGTCCAGGCCCAGTACGCGCACGGTGCCGGAGTCCGGCGTGCGGTACCCCTCGCAGGTCTCGACGGTGGTCGACTTGCCGGCCCCGTTGGGGCCGAGTACGGCGGTGACACCCGTTCGGGCCACCAGGTCGAGGCCGTCCACCGCGGTCTTGTCGCCGTACCGCTTCACCAGGGCCTGGACCTGGACCACGGGCTCGCTTCGCATGGGTCACGAGTCTAGGTACGCCCGCGAGGGCTCAGGCGCGGGGGTGCGCGATGTCCTCCGCACGGGGCCGGTGCAGCGGCAGCCACCGCTCGGCGTAGGCGACGGCGTCCGCCAGCGGGAACAGCCGCACGTCGGCCGCGCCGATCCGCCCGCGGACGACGTCCCGGTCCCGCTCGAAGTCGTGGCCCAGCTCGTCGAACCGCTCCGAGGTGATCGAGACCTCGGTCACACGCTCCCAGCCCATCAGCCCCGGCCGCCCCACCTCGACGAGAGGGGAGGGGATCCGGTACTCGGCGAGGTGGAAGCCGGTGCAGGCGTCGTAGCCGGCGCCCAGCAGGAGTATCCGCGCGCCCATCCGTTCCAGGGTCGCCAGCGGGCTGCGCTCGCCCAGCCGGCAGTCGGCCGCGTGCCCCGCGACCACCTCGGCGGCGCGCGGGCCGAGGGCGGCGAACGACGTCTGCGGGTGCGCGCTGCGCAGGGCGCCCGGCCAGGTGCGCACGGTCTCGGGGATCACGCCGACCCCGCGCGAGGGGGTGATCAGCGGGTCGTAGGCGGGCATCGCCGCGCGGACGGCGTCCCACCACCGCGCGGGCACCGGCGGATCGCTCCACAGGGCCGGGTCGGACAGGTCCCCGGTCTGGGTGGGGACCACCAGGGTGCCGTCCGGGCCGAGTGCGTCGAGGAGCCCCTGGACGACCGCGACGGGGCCTCCGCAGACCCAGCCGAGGGAGCTGAGGGAGGAGTGCACGAGGAGGGTGTCGTCGGTCCGGACGCCCAGCTCGCGCAGTCCGGCGGCGATCGTGCCGCGGGTGACGAGTGGGCCGGTCGGAGCGGGTGCGGGCATGCGGGCGAGTCTCGCCGAAGCGCGCCCCGAATGCCACCTTCCCGATCGACCGGAGATCGTTTCCGCAGGTCACGTCAGGTATCACATTAGGTATACCTAAGTGACGCAGGGCACCGTCCGGCCGTCCGGGCGCGGCTTGCCCCCCTCTGAAGAATTACGCAACAATGGCGTTGTGAAAAACGTTGGCGAGGCTCCGCAGGAGGAACTCGCGACCGGTGAGCGGTCCACCCGCAACCGCGTCGCGCGCTCCATCCTGGACCACGGGCCGTCGACCGTCGCCGAGCTCGCCGGACGCCTGGGGCTGACCCAGGCCGCCGTCCGGCGCCACCTCGACGCCCTGGTCGCCGACGACGTGGTCGAAGCCCGTGAACAGAGGGTCTACGGCACGCGCACGCGTGGGCGCCCGGCCAAGGTCTTCGCGCTCACCGACTGCGGCCGCGACGCCTTCGACCAGTCGTACGACCAGCTCGCCGCGGACGCCCTGCGCTGGATCGCCGAGCAGGAGGGCGGGGAGCAGGCGATCGCCGCCTTCGCCCGAGCCCGGATCGCCGCCCAGGCGGGCGCGTACCGCAAGGCCGTCGAGGGCGCCGCCCCCGAACAGCGCACCCAGGCGCTGGCCAAGGCCCTGAGCGCGGACGGGTACGCTGCTACCGCGCGCAGCGCGCCCCGGCCCCAGCAGGGCGAGCAGCTCTGCCAGCACCACTGCCCGGTCGCCCACGTCGCCGAGCAGTTCCCGCAGCTGTGCGAGGCGGAGACGGAATTTTTCGCCGAGCTGCTCGGTACGCATGTGCAGAGGCTCGCGACCATCGCGCACGGCGACGGCGTCTGCACCACGTACGTCCCGAAGACTTCCAAGACCATCGACAACGCATCTGCAAGCACGGCCGGGAGGAACCCCGCATGACTCTCCCCACGGAGACTGCTCACCCTGAGCTCGAGGGCCTGGGCAAGTACGAGTACGGCTGGGCCGACTCCGACACGGCCGGCGCCTCTGCCAGGCGCGGCATCGACGAGGACGTCGTCCGGGACATCTCCGAGAAGAAGAACGAGCCGGAGTGGATGACCAAGCTCCGTCTCAAGGGCCTGCGCCTCTTCGAGAAGAAGCCCATGCCGAACTGGGGCTCGGACCTGTCGGGCATCGACTTCGACAACATCAAGTACTTCGTGCGCTCCACGGAGAAGCAGGCGGAGTCCTGGGAGGACCTGCCCGAGGACATCAAGAACACGTACGACAAGCTCGGCATCCCCGAGGCGGAGAAGCAGCGCCTCGTCGCCGGTGTCGCCGCGCAGTACGAGTCCGAGGTCGTCTACCACCAGATCCGCGAGGACCTGGAGGAGCAGGGCGTCATCTTCCTCGACACCGACACCGCGCTGAAGGAGCACCCGGAGCTCTTCAAGGAGTACTTCGGGACCGTCATCCCCGTCGGTGACAACAAGTTCGCGTCGCTGAACAGCGCGGTGTGGTCCGGCGGCTCCTTCATCTACGTGCCCCCGGGCGTGCACGTCGAGATCCCGCTCCAGGCCTACTTCCGCATCAACACGGAGAACATGGGTCAGTTCGAGCGGACCCTGATCATCGTCGACGAGGGTGCCTACGTGCACTACGTCGAGGGCTGCACGGCTCCGATCTACAAGTCGGACTCCCTGCACAGCGCCGTGGTCGAGATCATCGTCAAGAAGAACGCCCGCTGCCGCTACACGACCATCCAGAACTGGTCGAACAACGTCTACAACCTGGTCACCAAGCGCGCCGTGGCGTACGAGGGCGCGACCATGGAGTGGATCGACGGCAACATCGGCTCCAAGGTGACGATGAAGTACCCGGCCGTCTACCTGATGGGTGAGCACGCCAAGGGTGAGACCCTGTCCATCGCCTTCGCGGGCGAGGGCCAGCACCAGGACGCCGGCTCCAAGATGGTCCACATGGCGCCGAACACCTCCTCCAACATCGTGTCGAAGTCCGTGGCGCGCGGCGGCGGCCGCACATCCTACCGCGGTCTCGTCGAGATCGGCGAGGGCGCCCACGGCTCCAAGTCGAACGTGCTGTGCGACGCGCTGCTCGTCGACACCATCTCCCGCTCCGACACGTACCCCTACGTGGACGTCCGCGAGGACGACGTGTCCATGGGCCACGAGGCGACGGTCTCCAAGGTCTCCGAGGACCAGCTCTTCTACCTGATGAGCCGGGGTCTGAGCGAGTTCGAGGCGATGGCGATGATCGTGCGCGGCTTCGTCGAGCCGATCGCCAAGGAGCTGCCCATGGAGTACGCCCTCGAGCTCAACCGGCTGATCGAGCTGCAGATGGAAGGCGCGGTCGGCTGAGGCCCGTCCTTCGCAGCAGTCCCAGATTTTCTTGACGCAGGAAGAGAGCAGACCGACAGCCATGGCTGAGGCTCAGAACATCCCCGTGGGGTCCACCACCGCGGGCCAGATCGCGGTGGCCGCCGAGTCGACCGTCGCCACGCGCATGAGCGCGCCCCCGTCCTTCGACGTGGCGGACTTCGCGGTCCCCCACGGCCGCGAGGAGGAGTGGCGGTTCACGCCGCTGGAGCGGCTGCGCGGACTGCACGACGGCACCGCGGTCGCCGGCGACGGCGTGCGGGTCGAGATCGACGCGCCCGAGGGCGTCGTCGTCGAGACCGTCGGCCGTGACGACGCGCGCATCGGCAGGGCGGGCGCCCCGGTGGACCGGGTCGCCGCCCAGGCCTACTCGGCGTTCGAGAAGGCCGGTGTGATCACCGTCCCCAAGGAGACGGTCCTCACCGAGCCGATCCGCATCGCCGTCCGCGGCGAGGGCGGGACCGCCTACGCCCACCAGGTCGTCGAGCTGGGTGCCTTCGCCGAGGCCGTGGTCGTGATCGACCACACCGGTGACGCGGTGCTCGCCGCCAACGTCGACTACGTCCTGGGCGACGGCGCCAAGCTGACCGTCGTCTCCGTCCAGGACTGGGACGACAAGGCCGTGCACGCCGGCCAGCACAACACGCTGATCGGCCGGGACGCCACCTTCAAGTCGTTCCTCGTCACCTTCGGCGGCGACCTGGTCCGGCTGCACCCGCGCGTGGCCTACGCCGGCCCCGGCGGCGAGGCCGAGCTGTTCGGTCTGTACTTCACCGACGCCGGCCAGCACCAGGAGCACCGCCTCCTGGTCGACCACAACGTCCCGCACTGCAAGTCGAACGTCGTCTACAAGGGCGCGCTCCAGGGCGAGGACGCGCACGCGGTGTGGATCGGCGACGTGCTCATCGAGGCCAAGGCCGAGGGCACGGACACCTACGAGATGAACCGCAACCTCGTCCTCACGGACGGCGCGCGGGTCGACTCGGTGCCGAACCTGGAGATCGAGACCGGCGAGATCGTCGGCGCCGGCCACGCCTCCGCCACCGGCCGCTTCGACGACGAGCAGCTCTTCTACCTGATGGCGCGCGGCATCCCCGAGATCGACGCCCGCCGCCTCGTGGTCCGCGGCTTCTTCGCCGAGCTGGTCCAGCAGATCGGTGTCCCGGACATCGAGGAGCGCCTCCTCGCCAAGATCGAAGAGGAGCTGGAGGCGTCGGTCGCATGACCTTCGTACGCGTCTGTGGAGCAGGCGAGCTGGAGGAGGACACCCCCAAGAGGGTGGAGCTCGACGGCACGCCGATCTCCGTCGTGCGGACCGAGGGCGAGGTCTTCGCGATCCACGACATCTGCTCGCACGCGAACGTCTCGCTGTCCGAGGGCGAGGTCGACGACTGCCACATCGAGTGCTGGCTGCACGGCTCGCGCTTCGACCTCCGCTCGGGCAAGCCCGACAGTCTTCCGGCGACGCGCCCCGTCCCCGTATACCCCGTAAAGATCGAAGGGGACGACGTGCTCGTCTCCCTCACCCAGGAGTCCTGAGGCACCCATGGCAACGCTTGAAATCCGAGACCTGCACGTCACCGTCGAGGCCGACAACGCCACGAAGGAGATCCTCAAGGGCGTCGACCTCACCGTGAAGCAGGGCGAGACGCACGCCATCATGGGCCCCAACGGCTCCGGCAAGTCGACCCTCGCCTACTCGCTCGCGGGTCACCCCAAGTACACGATCACCGGCGGCACCGTCACCCTCGACGGCGAGGACGTCCTGGAGATGTCCGTCGACGAGCGCGCCCGTGCCGGCCTGTTCCTCGCCATGCAGTACCCGGTCGAGGTCCCCGGCGTCTCGGTCTCCAACTTCCTGCGCACCTCCGCCACCGCCGTCCGCGGCGAGGCCCCCAAGCTGCGCACCTGGGTGAAGGAGGTCAAGGAGGCCATGGAGCGCCTCAACATGGACCCCGCCTTCGCCGAGCGCAACGTGAACGAGGGCTTCTCCGGCGGTGAGAAGAAGCGCCACGAGATCCTCCAGCTCGAGCTGCTCAAGCCGAAGGTCGCGATCCTCGACGAGACCGACTCCGGCCTGGACGTCGACGCGCTGCGCGTCGTCTCCGAGGGCGTCAACCGCGTCCGCGAGACGGGCGAGGTCGGCACCCTGCTGATCACGCACTACACGCGCATCCTGCGCTACATCAAGCCCGACTACGTCCACGTCTTCTCGGCCGGCCGCATCGTCGAGTCCGGCGGCGCCGAACTCGCCGACAAGCTGGAGGAAGAGGGCTACGAGGCATACACGAAGGGTGGCGCATCCGCGTGACACAGCTGCCGGGCCTCCTCGACACCGAGGCGATCCGCAAGGACTTCCCGATCCTGGACCGAGTGCTCCACGACGGTAAGAAGCTCGTCTACCTCGACAACGCCGCGACCTCGCAGACCCCGCGCCAGGTCATCGACGTGCTCGACGAGTACTACGAGCAGCACAACGCCAACGTCCACCGTGGCGTGCACGTCCTCGCCGAGGAGGCCACGGCGCTGTACGAGGGCGCGCGTGACAAGGTCGCGGAGTTCATCAACGCACCGTCGCGCGACGAGGTGATCTTCACCAAGAACGCCTCGGAGTCCCTGAACCTCGTGGCGAACATGCTGGGCTGGGCCGACGAGCCCTACCGCGTGGACCACGAGACCGAGATCGTCATCACGGAGATGGAGCACCACTCCAACATCGTGCCGTGGCAGCTGCTCGCGCAGCGCACGGGCGCGAAGCTCCGCTGGTTCGGTCTCACGGACGACGGCCGCCTGGACCTCTCGAACATCGAGGAGGTCATCACGGAGAAGACCAAGATCGTCTCCTTCGTGCTGGTCTCCAACATCCTGGGCACCCAGAACCCGGTCGAGGCGATCGTGCGCCGCGCCCAGGAGGTCGGCGCCCTGGTGTGCGTCGACGCCTCCCAGGCCGCGCCGCACATGCCGCTGGACGTGCAGGCCCTCCAGGCCGACTTCGTGGCCTTCACCGGCCACAAGATGTGCGGCCCGACCGGCATCGGCGTCCTGTGGGGCCGCCAGGAGCTGCTGGAGGACCTCCCGCCGTTCCTCGGCGGCGGCGAGATGATCGAGACCGTCTCGATGCACTCCTCCACCTACGCCCCGGCGCCCCACAAGTTCGAGGCGGGCACGCCGCCCATCGCGCAGGCGGTCGGTCTCGGCGCGGCGATCGACTACCTCAACACGATCGGCATGGACAGGATCCTCGCCCACGAGCACGCGCTGACCGAGTACGCGGTCAAGCGGCTGCTGGAGGTCCCCGACCTGCGCATCATCGGCCCCACCACGGCCGAGGAGCGCGGCGCCGCGATCTCCTTCACCCTGGGCGACATCCACCCGCACGACGTGGGCCAGGTCCTGGACGAGCAGGGCATCGCGGTCCGGGTCGGCCACCACTGCGCGCGGCCGGTCTGCCTGCGGTACGGAATTCCTGCGACCACGCGAGCGTCGTTCTATCTGTACTCCACGCCGGGCGAGATCGACGCGCTGGTCGACGGCCTGGAGCACGTACGGAACTTCTTCGGCTGACGGGACGAGCGAATCGCATGAAGCTGGACTCCATGTACCAGGAAGTCATCCTGGACCACTACAAGCACCCGCACGGGCGTGGTCTGAGGGATGGCGACGCCGAGGTGCACCACGTCAACCCGACGTGCGGTGACGAGATCACGCTGCGCGTGAAGTACGACGGCACGACGATCAGCGACGTCTCGTACGAGGGGCAGGGCTGCTCGATCAGCCAGGCCTCCGCCTCCGTACTGAACGACCTGCTGGTCGGCAAGGACCTCGCGCAGGCGCAGAGGATCCAGGAGACCTTCCTGGAGCTGATGCAGTCCAAGGGCAGGATCGAGCCCGACGACGCCATGGAGGACGTCCTGGAGGACGCGGTCGCGTTCGCCGGGGTGTCGAAGTACCCGGCCCGGGTCAAGTGCGCCCTGCTGAGCTGGATGGCCTGGAAGGACGCGACGGCCCAGGCGCTGGGCGCCGACGCCGAGAAGGAGACGACGGCATGAGCGAGACCGTGGAGATGAAGCCGGCCTCGGAGGAGGAGCTCCGCGAGGCCCTGATGGACGTGGTCGACCCCGAGCTGGGCATCGACGTCGTCAACCTGGGCCTCATCTACGGCATCCACGTCGACGACGCGAACATCGCGACCGTCGACATGACCCTGACGTCGGCGGCGTGTCCGCTGACGGACGTGATCGAGGACCAGGCCAAGTCCGCCACGGACGGCCTCGTCAGCGAACTGCGCATCAACTGGGTCTGGATGCCGCCGTGGGGCCCGGACAAGATCACGGACGACGGCCGCGAGCAGCTCAGGGCGCTCGGGTTCAACGTCTGAGGCACACACTCACGAGAACGGCGGCACCCACCGGGTGCCGCCGTTCTCCTGTCTGCGACGGCTCCGTTATGTACGCTCGTACACATGGGATACCTGCTCCTGGCCGGAGCCATCGCCGCCGAGGTCGCCGGGACCACCGCCATGAAGTACAGCGAGGGCTTCAGCCGGCTGGTGCCGTCGGTCCTCACCGCCCTCGGCTACCTGATCTCCTTCGCGCTGCTCGCGCAGACCCTGAAGACCCTCTCCGTCGGCACGGCGTACGCCATCTGGTCCGGGGTGGGCACGGCGGCCATCGCCACGATCGGGGTGGCGTTCATGGGGGAGGGGGTGACGCTCACCAAGGCGGCCGGCATCGCGCTGATCATCGTCGGCGTGGTGGTGCTGAACCTGGGCGGGGCGCACTGATGGCACGGCGCCACGACCCCGAGCGCCGGCAGCGGATCATCGACGCGGCGATCCGGGTCGTCGGGGCGAAGGGCATCGCGGGGCTCAGCCATCGCGCGGTCGCCGCGGAGGCGGACGTGCCGCTCGGCTCCACGACGTACCACTTCGCGACCCTGGACGACCTCCTGGTCGCCGCCCTGCGGCAGGCCAACGAGGGCTTCGCCCGGGTCGTCGCCGCCCACCCGGCGCTGTCGGACCCCGCCGCGGACCTGGCCGCCGCGCTGGCCCGCGTCCTCGGCGAGTGGCTGGCCGGCGACCGTACGGGCGTGGAGCTGGAGTACGAGCTGTACCTGGCGGCCCTGCGCCGCCCGGCGCTGCGTCCGGTCGCGGCGGAGTGGGCGGAGGAGGTCGGCGCCCTCCTCGCCGCCCGCACGGACCCGGTCACGGCGCGGGCGCTGGTGGCCGTGCTCGACGGTGTCTGCCTCCAGGTCCTGCTGACCGGTGCGCCGTACGACGAGGAGTACGTACGGGTGGTGCTGGGGCGGGTGCTGGGCTGAACCGAGCGGTTGCTCCGGCCCCGGCGTCTGCACCGGCTCGCCACCTGAGACGCCCCCTCGGTCGGTTCGCACCCGACGGCCCCGGCCGGTTAGGTTGCCCCCATGACCGACACGACTGCTCCCCGCACCACCGGCGCCGTGGCCGCCGGCCTCGCCACGGTCGCCGCCGACGGCACCGTCCTCGACACCTGGTTCCCCGCCCCCGAACTGTCCGCTGCGACTGCCGAGGGCCCCGGCCCGGCCGGCACCGAGCGGCTCTCCGCCGAGCAGGCCGCCCAGTTGCTCGGCGGCGGCGCGACCGCGGCGGTCGGTCCGGACGCCCGTCGCGGTGTCGAGGTGGTCGCGGTCCGCACGGTCATCGCCTCGCTCGACGACAAGCCGATCGACGCCCACGACGTCTACCTGCGCCTGCACCTGCTCTCGCACCGCCTGGTCAAGCCGCACGGCCAGAACCTCGAGGGCATCTTCGGCCACCTCGCCAACGTCGCCTGGACCTCGCTCGGCCCGGTCGCCGTCGACGACGTCGAGAAGGTCCGCCTGAACGCCCGCGCCGAGGGCCTGCACCTCCAGGTCACCTCGATCGACAAGTTCCCCCGCATGACGGACTACGTCGCCCCCAAGGGCGTCCGCATCGCCGACGCCGACCGCGTCCGCCTCGGCGCGCACCTCTCCGAGGGCACCACCGTCATGCACGAGGGCTTCGTCAACTTCAACGCCGGCACGCTCGGCACGTCGATGGTCGAGGGCCGCATCTCCGCGGGCGTCGTCGTCGGCGACGGTTCGGACATCGGCGGCGGGGCCTCCACCATGGGCACGCTGTCCGGCGGCGGCAACGTGATCATCTCCATCGGCGAGCGCTGCCTGGTCGGCGCCGAGGCGGGCGTCGGCATCGCGCTCGGCGACGAGTGCGTGGTCGAGGCCGGCCTGTACGTCACCGCCGGCACCCGCGTCACCATGCCCGACGGCCAGATCGTCAAGGCCCGCGAACTCTCCGGCGCCTCGAACATCCTCTTCCGCCGCAACTCGGTCTCGGGCGCGGTCGAGGCCCGCCCGAACAACGCGGTCTGGGGCGGCCTGAACGACGTCCTCCACAGCCACAACTGACCGTCCCGAACGGTCGCCGCGTTTCCGAGTGCCCTTCCGGACGCCCCCCGCGGGCCCGTCCGGGAGGGCACTCGTCCGTTCGGCGGGACCGGGCGGTCACGCCGGGAGCGGCGCGGCGTCGGCGGTCAGGTCGCCGTGGGCCGCCAGCAGCCGGGCGGTCGTCCCGGCGTCCGCGGGGCGCAGCGGTGCGCGGACCGGGCCCGCGGGCAGGCCCAGCGCGTTCAGGAGGGCCTTGGCGGTGACCGTGCCGGGCAGGTCCGAGGCCATCATCAGTTCGGTGAGGGCGATCGTCCGCCACTGGAGCCGGGCCGCCTCCCGGACGTCGCCCGCGTCGAAGGCGTCCAGAACGGCCCGGAACGCTTCCGGCGCGACGTTCGCGACGGTGCTGACGCAGCCGGCGGCGCCGATCGCGTACAGGGCGAGGACCTGCTCGTCGCAGCCCGCGTAGTACGCCAGGCCGGTGCGGGAGAGCACCTTCTGGGTGCCGAGCAGGTCGTAGGAGCAGTCCTTGACGGCCACGACGCGCGGGTGCCCGGCCAGCCGGACGAGCGTGCCGGGCTCGATGCGGGTGCCGGTGCGGCCCGGGATGTCGTAGAGCATCAGCGGCAGCCCGCAGGCGTCCGCGATCTCCCTGAAGTGGGCCTCCAGCGCGTCCTGCGGGGGCCTGCTGTAGTACGGCGCGACGACCAGCAGGCCGTCCGCGCCGGCCTTCTCGGCGGCCCGCGCCAGCTCCACCGTGTGCCGGGTGTCGGCGGTGCCCACCCCGGCGACCAGCGCCGCCCGGTCCCCGACCGCCTCGCGCACCGCCGTGACCAGCGCCGCCTTCTCCGCGTCCGTGGTGGTCGGCGACTCGCCCGTCGTGCCGGACAGCACCAGGCAGTCGCAGCCCCGGGACACCAGCCGGTCCGCGAGCCGCTGCGCGCCGTCGAGGTCGAGCGCGCCCGCCTCGGTGAAGGGCGTGACCATGGCGCACAGGGCGCGGCCGAAGGGGCGGGCGGGGGCGGCGGGCGGCGGGTGGGTCTCCGTCGTCGTCTCTGTCGTCATGCGGGTAGTCTCGGCCCCCGAACGGTGCAGCTCTACTTAAATCTTCTACGCGGTATCGGTAAGGAAAGCTGATCGTTCGAGCCTCGGGGTAGTGCCCGCCCGCCGGGGGTACCCGGAAGCCTCCGAACCGAGAGGAGGCGGAATACCGTGACCGGGACCTTGCACACCAGGCCAGTGCACGACGAGCACCACTCCGTGGGCGAACTCGTCGGTCAGGCCACCGAACAGCTCTCCCGGCTCGTGCGCCAGGAAGTGGCCCTTGCCAAGGAGGAGCTCGCCGCGAAGGGCAAGCGCGTCGGACGCGGCGGCGGAATGCTCGGTGCCGCGGGCGCCATCGCCTATGTGGGCCTGTTCGCCCTGGCGGGGACGGCCACCGCCGCACTCTCGCTGGTGCTGCCGGTCTGGGCCGCGGCGCTCATCGTGACGGCGGTGCTCTTCGTGATCGCGGGCGTCCTGGCCATGGCCGGCCGTGCCCAGCTCCGCCGTGCCGCACCCCCCACGCCCGAGCAGACCATCGGCAGCGTGAAGGCCGACGTGGACGAGATCAGGGAAAGGGCGCATCGATGACCGACGCGACGAGCGGAGACGGCGCGAGGACCGGCTCCACCGCGCAGCCGACCGGCGGGGCCAAGGGGCCCGACGAGCTGCGACGGCAGATCGAACTGACCCGCAGCCAGCTCGGCGACACCGTCGAGGAGCTGGCGGGGAAGGCGGACGTGAAGGGCCGCGCCAAGGCCCGGGCCGCCGACCTCAGGGACAAGGCGGGAGCCCTGACCGTGCAGCTGCGCAGCTCGGCCGCGCAGGCCGGTCACACCGCGCAGGACAGGGCGAGCCGCGCCGGTCACACCGTGCACGACAAGGCGGGCAGCGCCGGGGACACCGCCCGGTACGAGGCCCGGCAGCGGGTGCCCGAGCGGGTGCGCGGCGTGGTCCGGGCCGGTATGCGGCATCCGCGTCCGCTGCTCGTCGCCGGGGCGGCGGCCGGCGCGGCGGTCGCGGCGGGTGTGCTGCGGCGCCGGCGGCACGGGCACTGCTGACCCGGCACGGCCGGCTGACCGGGCACCGCGGGATCCGGAGGCGGCGCGACGAGGGGCTCCGGCGACGGGCCCCTCGTCGTCGTTGTGCGGCGGCGGTATTCCGCACTTGACCTCGACCATGGTCGAGGTCGGAGGGTGGTGCGTGCACCCGACGACCACCGACCCGTGGAGGCCGGCATGACCCGCCGTACCGACGCCCACCCCGAACTCGAACGCCCCGACGTGCAGGCCCCCTTCTTCAGTACCTGGCGTGTCGGCACCCCCGAGCGGCAGCGGGAGACCGTCGACGCCATCGCCCGCACCTGGGAGCGCCGCCCCTGGCCCGCCGACGGCCTGCTGGGCTACCACGTCTACACCGGCCACGACGGCAGTACGCTGCTGCACCACTCGCAGTGGGCGAGCGAGCAGGCGTACGAGGCCTTCGTGAAGACACACCGGCAGGAGCGCGTCGACGAGATCGACACCGCCGTGCCGGGCATCGAACGCCTGCGGCTCGGCCGGTACCGGCGCTACCGCAGCGGCACCCGGACCGGTGGGGCGGCTCCCGTCCCGGGCTGCATCGTCGTCGTCGACATCGAGTTCGAGGGGCCGGACCCCGAGCGGCAACGTGCCTGGGTGGACGCGGTCTTCGAGGCCCTGGACAGCGAGCCGAAGCCCGCCCCCGGCGGCATCTCCGCCCACTTCCACCTCAGCACCGACGGCACCCGGGTCCTCAACTACGCCGAGTGGGAGAGCGCCCGGGCCCACATCGACGCCCTCGCCGCACCCGGCGACGGCGTCGGTTCGGCGACGGCCGCGTGGGAACGGGTACAGAACTGGCCCGGACTCAAGAGCAGCACGGTCGAGCGCTACGACCACGCCCTCGGCCTCGTGCCCCACTGAACCGCCGCCCCCACGCGACCTCGCGACCCGCTTACGGACGGAACCGCAGCACCTGCGGGTCGTGGTCGCTGATCTGGTCGGGGAACTCGGCGTTTACGTGCACGCTGTCGTAGGACAGGTGCCCGCCGCGCCGGATCGACGGGCTGACCAGTATCTGGTCGAGGACCTGACTGCTGCCCTGGTAGACGTACGAGTAACGCTCGCTCGGCGGCAGCGACTTGACCGCCGACCACAGCGCGCCGCCGTCCTCCAGGATCTTCGCCGTCCCGGAGAACTCGAAGTCGTTGATGTCGCCGAGGGCGACGACGTCCGCGTTCTTCTGGGCGGAGAGGATCTCCTTGACGAAGGTGTTCACGGCCTTCGCCTGGAGGTGGCGCTGGGTCTCCGAGCTGCGCGCCGGCGGCTGGTACCGCGCGGTCAGGCCCTGGTCGCCGCCCTTGGAGTTGAAGTGGTTGGCGATGACGAAGACCGTCCGGCCGCGGAAGACGAACTCGCCGGCCAGCGGCTTGCGGCTGTTCTCCCAGGCCGGGTTCGCCGGGTCGACACGGCCGGGGGAGTGCGTGAGCACCGCCTTGCCGCGTATCTTCGCCACCCCGGTCGCGGTGGCCGCGTCACCGGCCTCGCGGTCGGTGAAGGAGACCCGCCGCGGGTTGAACAGGAACGCCTGGCGGATGTTGCCGCCGGGCTCGCCGCCGTCCGCCTTGTCGACCGGGTCGACGCCCCGCCACTCGTAGCGCGGGCCGCCCGCCGCGACGATCGCGTCGATCAGCTTGCCGACCGTCACGTCGGCGGCCACGGTGCCGTCGTCCTTGGCGCCGTTGTTGTCCTGGATCTCCTCCAGGGACACGATGTCGGGCGACTTCAGGCGGTGCACGATCGCGTCGGCGTGCGCGGCGAAGGTGTCGTCGGACGGGTCGAGGTTCTCGACGTTGTACGTCGCCACCGCCAACTCGTGGCCGCTCTGCGCACGCGTCGACTCGCGCTCGGTGCCGCCGCTCTCCAGGGCGCCGATCTCGCTCGCGACCAGCGTGTAGCCGCCGAACTGGTTGTAGTCCAGCGGGCCCGCGGTCGTGCCGGCGAGCGTGTCGCCCACGGTCGCGGCGGGGAAGTCGGCCGGCTTGCCCAGGGACTGGATCTGGAGCCGGCCGGTGTTCTGGGAGGCGTAGGAGCCGTAGACCGTGCCGCCGCGGCGGTTGGCGTTCTCCCACGGCTTCACCGTGACCCACAGCTCGGTGTACGGGTCGGAGGCGCCGACCACGCGGGCGTCGGCGACCCGGACGTTCATGCCCTCGAGGGACTCGTAGTAGTCCAGGGCGTACTCCGCCGGGCGCAGCGGCAGGGCGTCGACCGAGCCGTTCGCGGCCGGGTCGCCGGCGGGGGCGAAGGCGCGCGGCACGGACCGGGCGGAGACGGTCGTCGCGGCCGGCACCGGGTTGCCGCCGGAGAGGACCGTGAACGTCGTGCGGGTGATCTCGGTCAGCGACTGGTTGCCGGACGAGGCGCCGCCCGGGACGTACTCCGAGACCGTGCCGGAGACGGTGACCGCGTCACCGACGGCGACCTTCGGCGTGGAGCTCGTGAAGACGAAGACGCCTTCGCTGGTGGCCGGATCCGCGTCCGGGTCCGGGTCCTGCATCCAGAAGCCCTTGGACGAGCCGTAGCCCCGGACGCCGGTGACGATTCCGGTCACGTCCGCGACCTGCCGGCCGGCGTACGGCGACAGCCGGGTCGTGCCCTGGATGTCGTGGATGCGCACCGACTCGGCGTGCGCGGGCGAGGTGAGGACGACGGTGGACGCGGCCGAGCAGACGGCGGCGACGGTGAGCGCGGCGAGGCGCGCGGAGGACTTGCTGGCCAACGGGATCCCTCCGGGGACGTGACGGAGCGCCGGGACGAGGGTGGGACGCGAGGGGCCACGGGGCCGTACGAGGCCCTGAGTGAACACTTGTCCCCCCGCTTTCTACGCGCGTCAATCTCCTGCCTGGCCGGGCCGGTTGTCAAGGTTTCGGCCATGTACGGCACCCGACGGGGAGATGAACCGGGCGGCATGGGTGGAAACCCGTCTAGGCTGAGCGGCTGAGCCGTACGGCGGTGAGGATGGCCGTACGGCGGTCGAGGCGCGCGAGGAGAAACAGCCGATGTCAGACAGCTCCACCCTGCCGCCCGCACGGCTGCGTCCCGAAGCGGAGCTGGCCCGCGACGCGCTGTCGACGCCGGTGCTCTCCCGGGCCGCCCGGCTCGCCCGCTGGGCCGGGCCGGACACCCGCGTCGACGCCGGCGGCGGGCTCGTCGAGGAACAGCTGCCCGCGGCGGCCGAGGTGCTCGGGCTGACCGGGGACGACGCCGCGGCGTACGCGAGCGAGGCGTGGCGGATCGCGGTGGACACCGGGCTGGTGGAGATCACCGACGAGGAGGAGGGCACCGTCACGACGGGTGAGGACCTCGCCCTGCTCACCGGCGGCTCCCCGCAGGACGTGCTGGGCGTGTGGCTCACCGCCCTGGAGACCGTGCTCGCCGACGCGAGCGTGCCCGACGTGGACGACCTGGTCGACGCGATGGCCGAGGGCGGCGCGGTCGACCTGTCCTCCCTCGGCTGGGACCCGGAGGCCGAGGCGGAGTTCCTCGACGGCGTGCTGGGCAACCTGTACCTGCTCACCGTCGGCGAGGACGGGCCCGACGGCTCCCCGGTGCCGCTGCCCGCGCTGGCCGCGTCCGTGATCGTGCCCAGCGACACGGGCGAGCCCACCAACGACATGCTGGAGCAGGTCTCCGACGCGATGATGCGGCTGGACGACCAGTTCCGGCTGCTGGAGCCCGTCGGCCTCGTCACGTACCGCCCGGTGGACGAGGCGCTGATGGCCGACGCGGACGAGGAGCCGGCGGCGCCCGTCGACGAGACCGACGTCGCCCGCTACGGCATGGTCGGGCTCACTCCGCTCGGACTGTACGCACTGCGCACCCGGCTGCTGGAGGCCGGTTTCGAGGCGCCGGCCGTCGGCGACCTCGCCGACAAGGGCGCCGACGCGCTGCTGGACGGCACGGCGTCCTACCCGCCCGTGTCGGCCCACGCCGAGACCGAGTTGTGGCTGGCCCACCGCGAACCGCTCGCCGCGGCGCGCGAACTGCTGGCCGCCGCCCGCGGCTCGGACGCCGGCGCGCCCCTGCGCCGGCTGCGCTGCCAGCAGGCGCTGTCCCTGGTCGGCGCCGGGGCCGAGCCCGCGCTGCGCGAGGTCCTCGACGACGCGGAACTCGGCGGACTGGCCCGGGTCTGGCTGACCGAGCACGGGGCGCGGGACGTGCCCGCACCGCCGCAGGAGATGGTCTTCTGGCTGACCATCGACACCGTGGCCGCGCAGCTCGCCGCCGAGGGCAACTCCGAGGAACTGCAGGCCCTCGTGGAGGGCCTGGCCAGGCAGCACAGCGGGTTCTTCGACACGGCCTGGCGGGTCGGGCACCCGGCGACGGCGGACGTCCTGGAGGCGATGGGGCGGCTGCACCCCGACAAGAAGGTCGCCAAGGAGGCGCGGAAGGCGGCGTTCAAGGCGAGGTCGCAGCACGGGGGCTGAGCGTGCGCGGGTGACCGGGGTGTCCCGGAGCCCTTGGTCCGGCGGACCGGCGGGCGGGTGACGCGGCCCGGCGCCCGCGGGGTGCCTCCCCCACTCTCGGCTTCGCTCGAGCGGGGGGACCCCACCGCCCGCCCGTGCCGCCCCGGGCGGCACGGGCGCTCGCGGTCGCGCGGGCCCGCTCCGTACGCCCCGTGCGGATTCACGCAAGTGGGCAGGGTGCGGCCTCGCTCAGTTCAACTGCTGTTCAGACGTGGGCGACAACGTGACGCCGAACCGAGGTCCGCCACCCTCCACGGCACGCTCATCGTCACAGGAGACACCATGTCGCTCACCCGCAGGGACTTCGCCAGTCGATCCGCTCTCACCGGAGCGGGAGTCGTACTGGCGGGCAGCGTCGGCGCCCTCGCCACCGCCCCGCAGGCCCTCGCGTCCACCGACACCGAGAGCGCCGGGGACGCGCACGGCCACGGCCACGGCCACGGGGGAGTCGGCTACGGACCGCTGGTCCCCGACCCGGACGGCATCCTCGCCCTGCCCGCCGGCTTCCGGTACGAGATCGTCACCTACTGCGGCCGGACCAAGCTGGAGACGGGCGAGTACACCCCCTCCAACCACGACGGCACCGCCACCTTCGAGGGCCCGCGCGGCACCACCCTCCTCGTCAACAACCACGAACTCGGCGGCCACCGCGACGGCTGGCCCCACCCCGTGCCGCTCACCGAGGGCCTGGTCTACGACCCCGCCGCCGCCGGCGGCTGCACGGTCGTCGAGGTCCGCCGCGGCGGCCACGTCGCCGAGTGGGTCGGCATCGCCGGTACCGCCACCAACTGCGCCGGTGGCAGCACCCCGTGGGGCACCTGGCTGACCTGCGAGGAGACCGAGGACAAGGCCGGCAGGAACGGCATGACCAAGGACCACGGCTACGTCTTCGAGGTCGACCCCGAGGACCGGCGCGCCAACCGCGACCCCAAGCCGGTCAAGGCCCTCGGCCGCTACGCCCACGAGGCCGTCGTCGTCGACCCCAAGCGCGGCCACCTCTACCTCACCGAGGACGCCTCCGGCCCCAACGGCCTGTTCTACCGCTGGACCCCGCCGCAGGGCTTCCGGCACGGCCGGGGCCGGCTGCGCACCCTCGCCGACGACGCCGGTGTCCTCGAGGCGTTCAAGTGCTTCGACTCCGGCGGCAAGTTCGTCGACGACCTCTCCCGCGCCACGAAGACCGGCACCGTCTACGGCGTCGACTGGGTCGAGGTCCCCGACCGTGACGCGAGGACCACGTCCGTGCGCAAGCAGTTCACCACCGGCCAGGTCACCCGCGCCCGCAAGCTGGAGGGCATGTGGTGGGCCGACGGCGGCGCCTACGTCGTCTCCTCCTTCGCCCGCGACGAGAGCCCCGGCCGGCCGCACGACGGCCAGGTCTGGTTCTACGACCCCAAGCGCCGCACCCTCACCCTGAAGGTCCTCCTCGGCGTCAACCCCGACCCCTCCGCGGACGGCGCCTTCGACGGCCCCGACAACATCACCGTCTCGCCGTACGGCGGCCTCGTCATCGCCGAGGACGGCGACGGCGTCCAGCACCTGTTCGGCGCCACCGACAGCGGCCGCACCTACCCCATCGCCCGCAACGAGCTGAACATCGGGTCCGAGGAGGAGCCCGAGTACAGCGAGTTCACCGGCGTCACCTTCTCGCCCGACGGCCGCACCCTGTACGCCAACATCCAGACCCCCGGCATCATGCTCGCCATCACCGGGCCGTGGAAGCGGCAGAAGCGCGGCAATTAATTCGCTCGCCCGACCGGCGGCCGCTCTTTTAGAGTGATGAACGTCCAGGTGCGAAGGCAGGACCTACTTCCACTGATAATGGGGCGGTCACGGGTTCGAGTCCCGTCTCCGGCACAACGCGCCGGTGTAGCTCAGGGGTTGGAGCACCTTGTCGGTTCCGCCGACCTGAACTCTGGACACCGAAAACTTCACGCACCTCCCGGTGCGCGGGCCGCGGCTACTTCTTCTCGTAAAAGAAACCGATGCCGCGGCCGACTTGATCTCGGGAGGCGCAGCGAACGGCAGGGTGCCCGGTGCGCAGGCGGCGGATACTTCTTTGGACCGGAATGCTGCGGGTTCGAGTCCCGTCACCGACTTCGGGTCGGTGTAGCTCAACCGGAAGAGCGTCCGGAAAGTCCCGCCACCGATTCCGACCTCGGGCATCCTGTAGTTCGCCACGCCTCCCTCCGGACGAATTCGGGGGGAATTCACCATGGCACGCTTCAACGCCAAGTCCGCGAAGGCTCGGCCCACCTCGCGCGTGACGTCGACGGGCCGCGTCCTCACCACCCACCAGGGCGGCCGGGGCCGCGAGCGCGACCCGCGCTCCGAACTCTTCCTGCTGGCGGTCGGGAACTTCGTCTCGCAGCAGACCTTCTACGAGTCCGGCGCCGACCGCGACGACCGGTTCGCCGCGCTCGTGCGCGAACTCGCCCTCGCCGACCCGTCCTGGACGGCGGGCCTGCTCGGCTGGCTGCGCGGCGAGGGCAACCTGCGCACCGCCTCGATCGTCGGCGCCGCCGAGTACGTCAAGGCCCGCCTCGACGCCGGCGCCACCGAAGGTCCCGCCAACCGGCAGGTCGTCGCCTCCGTGCTCCAGCGGCCCGACGAGCCCGGCGAGCTGCTGGCCTACTGGACGGCCACGTACGGCCGCGCCGTGCCCAAGCCGGTCAAGCGGGGTGTCGCCGACGCCGTACGGCGGCTCTACCACGGCAAGTCGCTGCTGAAGTACGACACCGCGTCCAAGGGGTACCGCTTCGGCGACATCCTCAATCTGGTGCACGCGGCGCCGGACCCGGAGAAGCCGTGGCAGGGGGAGCTGTTCCGGTACGCGCTGGACCGCCGGCACAACCCCGACACCGCGGTGCCGCCCGCCTCGAACCGCGTCCTGGTCGCGCACCGCGAGCTGATGGAGCTGCCCGTCGAGCGGCGGCGGGCGGTCGTCACCGCGCCCGACGGCGCCGAGCGGCTCGCGGCCGCGGGCTTCACCTGGGAGATGCTGGCCGGCTGGCTCCAGGGCCCGATGGACAAGGCGGCGTGGGAGGCCGTGATCCCGTCCATGGGTGCCATGGCGCTCGTCCGCAACCTGCGCGCCTTCGACGAGGCCGGCGTGTCCGACGAGGCCGCCGCCCGGGTCGCGGCGCGGATCAGCGACCCGGAACAGGTGGCGCGCTCGCGGCAGTTCCCCTTCCGCTACCTCGCCGCGTACCGGCACGCGCCGTCGCTGCGCTGGTCGTACCCGCTGGAGCAGGCGCTCGGCCACTCGCTGGCCAACGTGCCCGCGCTGCCCGGCCGGACGCTGGTCCTCGTGGACCGCTCGGGCTCGATGTTCCACTCGCGGATGTCGGACCGCTCGGAGCTGAACCGGGCCGACGCGGCGGCGGTCTTCGGCACGGCGCTCGCGCTGCGGGCGGCGGACGCCGACCTCGTCGAGTTCGGGACCTCGAGCGGTCGCGTGAGGTTCCGCCGGGGCGAGTCGGTGCTGAGGATCCTGGACCGCTTCGGCAACCTGGGCGGCACCGACACGACCGAGGCGGTCCGGCGGCACTACCGCAAGCACGACCGGGTGCTGATCGTCACCGACGAGCAGTACGCGTACAGCCGGCACGGCGACCCGACCGAGCAGGTGCCGGCGGACGTGCCGGTCTACACCTGGAACCTCGCCGGGTACCGGGCGGGCCACGGCCCGTCGGGCAAGGCGAATCGGCACACCTTCGGCGGCCTCTCGGACGCGGCCTTCCGGATGGTCCCGCTGCTCGAGGCCGCCCGGGACGCCGACTGGCCCTGGGCGGCGGCCTGAGACAGGCCGGTCCGCGCGGCCCGCACCCACGCACGACGGGTGCGGGCTCCCCCATGACCGCACCCGCACGTGACGCCCGGGCGGCCCGCCTGCCGCGCCGGCCCCGCGCGGTAGGCTGCCCGGGAGGGTTCCCGGCGGGCAGGGAGTAGGGGGATGACGCAGGTCAGGCCCATGCGTGCGGATGCCCGGCGCAATCGCGAGCGGCTGCTCGCGGTGGCGGCGGAGGCCTTCGCCGAGCGCGGTGAGGGCGCCTCGCTGGACGACATCGCCAAGCGCGCGGGCGTCGGCGTCGGCACCCTGTACCGGCACTTCCCGACGCGCCGGGCGCTGCTGGAGGCCGCCTACCTGGAGCGCATCGAGGCGATCGCCGCCCGCGCCGACACGATCGCGGCCGGACGGCCGGCGGGCGAGGCGCTCGTCGCGTGGCTCGGCGAACTCGCCGCCGGAATGCTCCAGGTGCGCGGACTGAAGGCACTGCTGGGCACGGCCGTCACCGGCGCCGCGATGGGCGCGGTGTGCGGCGACTGCGTGCGGGGCGCGGCGACGCGGCTGGTCCGGGCGGCGCAGGAGGAGGGCGCGCTGCGTCGGGACGTCGAACCGGTCGAGGTGCTGCGGCTCGTGCACGGGGTGGTGACGGCGTCCGAGATGGCCGGTGCGGAGGACGGGACCTCCGTACGGCGGTATCTGTCGCTGGTGGTGGACGGCCTGCGGGCGTAGGGCCGCGCCGGGGGACCCGGGGGCGGCCCTGTGCCCGGCCCCCTACAGCGCCTGGCTCGCCGGCTTCACCATGCCCCGCACCGTGCGGGACTTCACGAAGTCGCCCATGGCGGTCATCTCCCACTCGCCGGAGAACTGGCGGATCAGCTTCGCCATCATCACGCCGGTCTGCGGCTCCGCGCCGGTGAGGTCGAAGCGGACCAGTTCCTCGCCGGTGGTGGTGTCCAGGAGGCGGCAGTAGGCCTTGGCGACCTCCGTGAACTTCTGGCCGGAGAAGGAGTTGACGGTGAAGACCAGTCCGGTGACGTCCATGGGGAGCCGGCCGAGGTCGACGGTGATCGTCTCGTCGTCACCGCCGCCCTCGCCGGTGAGATTGTCGCCGGAGTGGCGGATGGCGCCGCCCACGATCTGGAGCTTGCCGAAGTAGCAGCTGTCGACGTGGTTGCGCTGCGGGCCGTAGGCGATGACCGAGGCGTCCAGGTCGATGTCCTTGCCGCGGTAGGCCGGCTCCCAGCCGAGGCCCATCGTGACCTGGGACAGCAGCGGGCGGCCGCCCTTCATCAGGGAGACGGTCTGGTTCTTCTGGAGACTGACCCGGCCCTTGTCCAGGTTGATCTTCCCGGTGCCGGGGGCGGGCGCGGGCGGCGCGGCCGGCGGGGCCGGGGGAGCGGCGGGCATCGTCGGCGCGGCGGCGGGCGGGGCCGGCGGCGGGGTGACCGCCTGCGGCGGGGCCGGCT
>NZ_JBHXFL010000046.1:0-59063 GCF_042724095.1 Streptomyces sp. NPDC127100 | reverse complement strand
GGGCGGGCGGGGGGGGGGGGGGGGGCCCCCCTTGTCGGACCCAGGTAGGTGGCGGGGGTGCCCGCGGGGGGGGGCGACCCGGACCTCGGACGGGGAACGGCCCGCCTACTCCTGCTTCTTGCGCCGGGTCCCGAAGACGATCTCGTCCCAGCTCGGCACCGCCGCACGGCGCCCCGGGCGGACACCGTCCGCCTCGGCCTGACGGTCGGTGGAGCCGGTGAGACGGTCCCGGTGACTGCCCACGGAGCGCGGCATGAGCACGTCGGCGTAGGCGGAACCGGCCGACGCCGCCGGGGCGGGGGGCTCCTCCACCTCGGCCTCCTCGGCGGCTTCCTCCACCGGCTCCGGCACGCGCTCGGGCACCACCAGGTCGCCCCGGAAGCTGGGTACCGCCTCCAGCAGGCTGGTCAGCGAGTCCCGTTCGCGCTCACCCGAGGCGGTGACCGAGGTCTCCTCGGCCGGCTCGGACGGCTGCGCGGGCAGGCTCGGCCGCTCGCGGTGCTCCCGGTCGAGGGTGCGGTCCAGCGGCCGGTCGCGCGGCAGCCGTGCGATGCGCGGGACGAACGGGAAGCTGGGCTCGTTCGCCGCGAGGTCGTCGGTCTCGCCGATCAGCGCGCGCGCCTCTTCGTCCACGGCCTGGACGAGCCGCCTGGGCGGGTCGTACGTCCAGCTCGCCGAGTGCGGTTCGCCCGCGACCAGGTAGACCAGCAGGACCTCCCAGGTGCCGTCGTCGCGGCGCCACGAGTCCCACTGCACGGTGTCCTTCTCGGCGCCGCGCAGCAGCAGCCGTTCCTGCACGGCCTCGCCGAGGGGCGGCCCGGAGTTCTCGCCGGGGCGGCGGACGGGGGTCTTGCGGGCCCGCTCCGCCATGAAGGCGCGTTCGGCCAGGACGGGTCCCTCGAAGCGGCGTACCCGGTCGACGGGGATGCCGGCCATCTGGGCGACCTCTTCCGCGGTCGCACCGGCGCGTATACGCGCCTGGATGTCGCGGGGGCGGAGATGGCTCTCCACCTCGATCTCGATCTGGCCGAGGCGGGGACGGTCGCCGCGTACGGCGGCCCGGAGCCGCTCGTCGATCGGAAGCGTGTACTCCGTGCTGTCCGCAGCCTTCAGCACCAGCCGTGTGCCGTCATTCGAGACGGCCACGACACGCAGTTCGGGCATGGGGACCTCCCGGGTGGTGCCTGCCGACGTCACGTGCGTCGCTGCTTCCGCTCTGTCGAGTGTGGCCTGCCCGGGTGCAGCCTGCCACAACCTTGCCGAGTTGCCCGGCGTGTCGGGCGCGGGCCCTGAATCGCCGTTATGGCACGGTTACCTATTCGCAACGCTGAGTGACCGACTCGGTCACCCTGTGCAATTAGCCCCCTCCCGGCGGTCCTTCGAGGTCCTGAACTCCCTGCCGGGAGACCGTACCCAGGGCTCGCCACAGTACTCCATTCGGGCCACCTGCGTGGATTGGCACGCCGCCGGACTTCCGGCAAGGCCGGGCACTCGGCCGCCCCGGCGCGTTTCCTCCGGTGCCGCGCGTGGCGTACTTCACGGAATCACCAGAAACGGAACTAAAGGTTTCGACTGCACGTCCCCTTCTCGTGCAGTTGATCGAACACGTACGGGAAAGGCAGGCAAGGTCCGGGGATGCGTGAAAAGCCCGAAGCCGTCGGTGATACGGACATGCGTACGGAGGTGGAACCCAGGCGGATCGACTTGAGCGTGCCCCAGGTCGCCGGCAGCGCCCTGGCGGCCGTGGTCGCCGCCAAGCTCGCCTCCTCCTTCGGCGTCTACGGCACGATCCTCGGCGCCGGCCTGATCAGCGTCATCGCCACCTGCGGTGGCTCGGTGTTCCAGCACTTCTTCCGGCGCACCGCGGAGCAGATGCGGACCAGACGCGCCGCCGAGGCGGGCGCCGCGACGGGTGCCGGACGCTCCGCCGGGCACACCGTGCCCGCCCCCGGTGAGTTCACCGAGGGCACCGTCTACCGCGCGCGGGTCACGAACTGGAAGCGGCCGCTGGTCGCGGCGGCCCTCGTCTTCGGCGTCACCATGGGCGGGATCACCGCCTACGAAGCCGCCTCCGGCCACAACCTGAGCGGCGGGCACAGCACGACCGTCGGCAGCGCCTTCTCCGGCCACGGCAGGTCCGCGCCGGACCCGGAGGAGCCGGGCGGCTCCGGCGACCGGGACGAATCCCCGGCCCCGGCGGACTCCCAGGACCCCGGCACCGGCGACGACGCCCCGGCGGCGACGCCGTCGGGGACCTCGAGCGGCTCCGCGGACGGTGCGCCGTCCGACGGCACCTCCCCGGACGACGGCGGTGACGGCCCGGACCCGGCACCCACCTCGAGCGCCACCGGCGGCGACGGGTCCGGCGCGGCCACGACCCCGGCCCCCGACGCCTCGGCTACGACCCCAGAACCCGGCGCAAGTAGTCGTTCTGGAACCGGCGATCAGGGTCAAGACGGTCCCGCAGCGCCGTGAACTCGCCGAAGCGCGGGTACACCCCGGAGAGGTACGCGGCGTCCCGGGTGTGCACCTTGCCCCAGTGCGGGCGTCCCTCGTGCTCGGTGAAGATGCGCTCGGCTGCGGTGAAGTACGCCCGGTAGGGCGTGCCCCGGAACATGTGGACGGCGATGTACGCGGTGTCGCGGCCCGAGGCGGTGGACAGCGTGATGTCGTCGGCCGGAGCGGTCCGCACCTCGACCGGGAAGCTGATCCTGAGCCCCGACCGGTCGACCATCGCCCTCAGCTCGCGCAGCGTGTCGACGACGGCCTCGCGCGGCACGGCGTACTCCATCTCCACGAACCGCACCCGGCGCGGGGAGGTGAAGACCTCGTAGGGGATGTCGGTGTACGTCCGCGCGGACAGGGCCCTGCTGGAGACCCGCGCGATCGCCGGGACGGCGGCGGGCACCGCGCGGCCGACCCAGTTGGCCGCCTGGAAGACGCCGTTGGAGAGGAACTCGTCCTCGAACCAGCCCTGGAGCCGGCCCACCGGCCGGGCCGGGCCCGCGCTGCGGTTGTTGCGCTTGGTGTTGGTGCTGCCGGTGTGCGGGAACCAGTAGAACTCGAAGTGCTCGTTCTCGGCCCACAACGCGTCGAAGTCGGCGAGGACCCGCTCGAACGGCATCGGTTCCTCGCGGGCCGTGAGCAGGAAGACCGGCTCCACGGCGAAGGTGATCGCGGTGACCACGCCGAGGGCGCCGAGGCCGATCCGGGCGGCGGCGAAGACCTCGGGGTTCTCCTTCTCGGAGCACGTGAGCACCGAGCCGTCCGCCGTGACCAGTTCCAGCCCCTTGATCTGGGCGGCGATCGAGGCCGAGTCGCGGCCCGTGCCGTGGGTGCCGGTGCTGGTGGCCCCGGACACCGTCTGCTCCATGATGTCGCCCATGTTCGTGAGCGACAGACCCTCCCGCGCGAGGGCGACATTGAGCCTCTTGAGCGGAGTGCCGGCCTCGACCGTGACGGTCATGGCGTCGCGGTCGACACGGCGGATGCCGGTCAGCAGATGAGGACGGATCAGCACCCCGTCCGTCGCGGCTATGGACGTGAAGGAATGCCCGGTGCCGACGGCCTTGACCCGCAGCCCGTCCTCGGCGGCCCGGCGTACGGCGTCCGCCAGTTCCTCGACGGACGCGGGGGCGACCTCCCGCGCGGGACGCGCGGAGACGTTGCCGCCCCAGTTACGCCATGTGCGGTTCTTCCCGCTCGTCTTTCCGCTCGCCGTGCGGTGCGTGCTGCTCAACGGTGCCTCCCCGACGCGGAGCCGGCCGCTTGAGCCGGCGGTACCCGAGGAAACCGACCGCGACCGCGACGGCCCCGGCCGCCGCCGGAACCCAGTACCCGGCACGCGCCCCGGCCGCGTCGATCACCCAGCCGCCCGCGGACGAACCGAGCGCGACCCCGACCGCGAGCCCGGTACTCACCCAGGTCATGCCCTCGGTGAGCTGCGCGCGTGGTACGTGCTCTTCGATGAGGGACATGGTCGTGATCATCGTGGGAGCGATGGACAGACCCGCAACGAACAGCGCCGCGGCCAGAAACGGCAAGTTTCCGACCAGTAGGAGGGGGATCATACTCACGGCCATCGCACAGACGCCCAGCAGCCAGCGGCGCTCGGGCGGCCCGGCGAAGCGCAGCAGACCGAAGACCATGGCCGCCGTGCAGGAGCCCGCCGCGTACAGGGCCAGCACGAGACTGGCGGCGGCCTTGTGCCCCTCCTCCTCGGCGAAGGCCACCGTGACCACGTCGACGGCCCCGAAGATCGTCCCCGTCGCCACGAACGTCGCGACCAGGACCTGGAGCCCCCGGGAGCTCAGCGCGGTGCCGCGGCCGGACCTGCGGTCGTGCGGGTGCGGCACGGGCTCGGTGGCGCGCTGGGCGGTCAGCCAGAAGACGCCGGCCGCCAGGAAGCAGGCCGCCAGCAGCGGACCGGCCTCCGGGAACCACGCCGTGGACAGGCCGATGGAGATGATCGGCCCGAAGATGAAGCAGACCTCGTCCACCACGGACTCGAAGGAGTACGCGGTGTGCAGCTGCGGAGTGCCCCGGTAGATGGCCGCCCAGCGGGCCCGGACCATCGCGCCGAGGCTCGGCACGCAGCCGATGCCCACACAGGCCGCGAACAGCACCCAGTCAGGCCATCCGTAGTGCGCGGCCGGCAGCAGCACGGCCGCCGCGGTGAGCGAGACAAGCGTCGCCGGACGCAGCACGCGCCGCTGGCCGTACCGGTCCACCAGCCGCGAGACCTGGGGCCCGGCCACGGCGGCGGCCAGCGCGATGGTGGCCGACAGTCCGCCCGCCAGTCCGTAACGGCCGGTGAGCTGCGAGATCATCGTCACCACGCCGATGCCCATCATCGACAGCGGCATCCGGCCGAGGAAGCCCGCGAAGGAGAAGCCCTTGCTGCCGGGGGCGGCGAACAGGGCGCGGTAGGGGCTGGGCAACGAGGTCTCCGATGAGGGGTCGGTAAGGTGCGATCGCAGTCGATACAGATTACGCGCCGGGGTGCCCCGAAAGCACCCCCTCGGACGCACCCCGACCACCCGGCGATGTCCTGTGTCCGTCCCTGGTGGCAGGATCGACACATGCCTGACGTGCTCGATGCCAGCCCCTACGACGCCCTGCTGCTGCTCTCGTTCGGCGGCCCGGAGGGCCCGGACGACGTGGTCCCGTTCCTGGAGAACGTGACCCGCGGGCGCGGCATCCCCAAGGAACGCCTCAAGGAAGTCGGACAGCACTACTTCCTCTTCGGCGGGGTCAGCCCCATCAACGACCAGAACCGCGCCCTGCTGGACGCGCTGCGCGAGGACTTCGCCGAGCACGGCCTGGACCTGCCGGTCTACTGGGGCAACCGCAACTGGGCGCCGTACCTGACGGACACCCTGCGCGAGATGGTGCGCGACGGCCGCCGCCGCATCCTCGTCCTCGCCACCAGCGCCTACGCCTCCTACTCGGGCTGCCGTCAGTACCGCGAGAACCTCGCGGACGCGCTCGCCGCCCTGGAGGCGGAGGGCCTCGAGCTGCCGGAGATCGACAAGCTGCGGCACTACTTCAACCACCCGGGCTTCGTCGAGCCCATGGTCGACGGAGTCGTCCGGTCCCTCGCCGACCTGCCCGAGGAGGTCCGGGACGGCGCGCACATCGCGTTCTCGACCCACTCGATCCCCACCTCCGCCGCCGACACCTCCGGCCCCGTGGAGGAGCACGGCGACGGCGGGGCCTACGTCCGGCAGCACCTGGACGTGGCGCGGCTGATCGCCGACGCCGTCCGGGAGCGCACCGGCGTCGACCACCCCTGGCAGCTCGTGTACCAGTCGCGCTCCGGCGCCCCGCACATCCCGTGGCTGGAACCCGACATCTGCGACCACCTGGAGGAGCGCCACGCGGCCGGCGTCCCCGCCGTGGTGATGGCGCCCATCGGCTTCGTCTCCGACCACATGGAGGTCCTCTACGACCTCGACACGGAGGCCACGGCCAAGGCCGGGGAGCTGGGCCTGCCGGTGCGCCGTTCGGCCACCGTCGGCGCCGACCCGCGGTTCGCCGCCGCGGTCCGCGACCTCGTCCTGGAGCGGGCCTCCGCCGAGCGGGGCCAGGAGGTCGCGCCGTGCGCCCTGGGCGCGCTCGGCGCCAGCCACGACCTGTGCCCCGTCGGCTGCTGCCCCGCCCGCGCCCCCCGGCCCGCAGCCGCGGGCGCCGACAGCCCCTACGCCTGAGGAACCCCGTGAGCGACGTGACGACCGACCCCCTCCACACGGAGCTGCTGAAGACCGCCCAGGAGGCCGCCCACCGCGCGGGCGAACTGCTGCGCGACGGCCGCCCGGCCGACCTCGGGGTCGCGGCCACCAAGTCCAGCCCGATCGACGTGGTGACCGAGATGGACATCGCCGCCGAGGAGCTGATCACCGGCCTGATCTCCGACCGGCGCCCCGACGACGGCTTCCTCGGCGAGGAGGGGGCCGCCGTCGAGGGCACCAGCGGCGTCCGCTGGGTGATCGACCCGCTCGACGGCACGGTCAACTACCTCTACGGGCTGCCCACCTGGGCGGTCTCCATCGCCGCCGAACAGGACGGCGAGCGGGTCGCCGGGGTGGTCGTGGCCCCGATGCGGGGCGAGACGTACTGGGCGGTCCGGGGCGGCGGCGCCTGGGCCACGGGAGCCTGGACCGGCGAACGGCGGCTCGCCTGCCGGGCGGCGGCGCCGCTGGACCAGGCGCTGGTCTCCACCGGCTTCAACTACGTCGCCGAGGTCCGCGCCGAGCAGGCCGAGATCGCGCGGCGGCTGATCCCGCTCGTGCGGGACATCCGGCGCGGCGGTTCGGCCGCGATCGACCTGTGCGACGTCGCCGCGGGCCGCCTCGACGGCTACTACGAACGCGGACTGCACCCCTGGGACCTCGCCGCGGGCGACCTCATCGCCCGGGAGGCGGGCGCCGTGACCGGTGGGCGCCCGGGTGAGCGACCCTCACGCGATCTGACGATCGCGGCCACCCCCGACGTCTTCCAGCCCCTCCAGCGGCTCCTGGTGGACTTCGGCGCCTGACCGGCCCCGACGCCCCGCGGCGCCGGGGCGACGACCCGACACGACGGGGCCCCGGCGCTGGATCCCGCCGGGGCCCCGTCGTTCTCACGGGTCGGTCAGACGCCGGTCGCCCGTACCTCCACACCGTGCTCGGCAGCGAGGCGGCGCAGGTCGTCGAGCTCGCCGAGCTCGACCTCGACGAGGAACTCGTCCCCCTCGTCGCGGGCACGGGACAGGTCGGACTCGGTCGTCTGTATGCGCTGCAGAAGTCCTGCGGTGAAAGCGTCCATGCTGCGCCCCCTCGTCCTGGGTCGTGGGTCGGTGGCACGGGGGTGTGCCGATTCGGAAGGGGCGATCACGTCTCCGGTGGAGTGCCCAGCGCTGCCCTGCTGGGCGGCGACGGTGCCGGACACCCACGCCCGCTCTGCGGAAGCGGACCGCGTCGCACCGCGTGGCGTGCGGTACAGGCAGAGCGTGATCGCGGGATGTACAGCCGTCCTCCCCCTGCTCCCTCCCGCGGAAACCTCAACGGCACCGGAAAATCTCGCATTCCCGGTCCGGCGCTCCTTTCCGGACGACCGCTCCGCGTCCGGCCGCCGCGCCCCCCGCCCGCCCCCGGCCGGCCTCACCGGCCGCTCACCTGCCTTACCGCCGACTTATGACCGAAAAGGGCAGGATGGAGGCCAACACACCCACGAGCCCCCTGCCCGCGTGCGCCCGAACGGCGCCGGCGCGGGCGGACACAGGAAGGACAAGCGACGTGCGCGTACTCGTCGTCGAGGACGAGCAGCTGCTCGCCGATGCGGTGGCCACCGGACTGCGCCGGGAGGCCATGGCCGTCGACGTCGTGTACGACGGTGCGGCCGCCCTCGAGCGCATCGGCGTCAACGACTACGACGTGGTCGTCCTCGACCGCGACCTCCCCCTCGTGCACGGCGACGACGTCTGCCGCCGGATCGTCGAGCTCGGCATGCCCACCCGCGTGCTGATGCTCACGGCCTCGGGCGACGTCAGCGACCGGGTCGAGGGCCTGGAGATCGGCGCCGACGACTACCTGCCCAAGCCCTTCGCCTTCAGCGAGCTCATCGCGCGCGTGCGCGCGCTCGGCCGGCGCACCAGCGTGCCGCTGCCGCCCGTCCTGGAGCGTGCCGGGATCAAGCTCGACCCCAACCGCCGCGAGGTCTTCCGCGACGGCAAGGAGGTCCAGCTCGCCCCCAAGGAGTTCGCCGTGCTGGAGGTGCTCATGCGCAGCGAGGGCGCGGTCGTCTCGGCCGAGCAGCTGCTGGAGAAGGCCTGGGACGAGAACACCGACCCGTTCACCAACGTCGTGCGCGTGACCGTGATGACCCTGCGCCGCAAGCTCGGCGAGCCGCCCGTCATCGTCACCGTGCCCGGCTCCGGCTACCGGATCTGATCCACCGTGGCAACGACACCCGCGCCCCCCGGAACACCTCCGAAGCCCACCTGGGACCCCCGCCAGGCGACCCCCCTGCCGTGGCTGCGCCCCACCATCCGGATAAGGCTCACGCTGCTCTACGGCGGCATGTTCCTGATCGCGGGCATCCTGCTGCTGTCGATCATCTACCTGTTGGCGGCGCAGGCCCTGACCACGGGCAACGAACCGCTGTTCAAGATCGTCGGCGGCACCGACATCAAGGTCTCCAGCGACAAGTGCCCGGTCGTGAACAACGCGAGCAACCTCTCGCTGTCCACGTTCAACGCGGCGATCAGCGAGTGCATCGACCACCAGCGCCAGGTCGCCCTGGACAACCTGCTCAGCCGCTCCCTGCTGGCCCTGCTCGGCCTCGCCGTGATCGCGTTCGCCTTCGGCTACGCCATGGCCGGCCGGGTCCTGTCGCCGCTGGGCCGGATCACCCGCACCGCGCGCGCCGTGGCCGGTTCCGACCTGTCCCGGCGCATCGAGCTGGACGGCCCGGACGACGAGCTCAAGGAGCTGGCGGACACCTTCGACGAGATGCTGGAGCGATTGCAACGGGCCTTCACGGCCCAGCAGCGCTTCGTCGGCAACGCCTCGCACGAGCTGCGCACGCCGCTCGCGATCAACCGCACCCTCCTCGAGGTGCACCTGTCCGATCCGGGCGCCCCGGTGGAGCTCCAGCAGCTCGGCAAGACCCTGCTGGCCACCAACGAGCGCAGCGAGCAGCTCGTCGAGGGCCTGCTGCTGCTCGCCCGCAGCGACAACCAGATCGTCGAGCGCAAGCCCGTGGACCTCGCCGAGGTCGCCGGCCAGGCCGTCGACCAGGTGCACGCCGAGGCGGAGACCAGGGACGTGCGGATCGAGAGCGACTGCGCGCCCGCGGTGGTCCAGGGAAACGGCGTGCTGCTGGAGCGGATCGCCCTCAACCTGGTGCAGAACGCCGTGCGCTACAACGTGGCCGAAGAGGGCTGGGTGGAGGTCACCACGAGGGTCGAGAGCGGACAGGCGGTGCTGGTCGTGACCAACACCGGCCCGGTCGTGCCGGCGTACGAGATCGACAACCTCTTCGAGCCGTTCCGGCGGCTGCGTACCGAGCGCACGGGCAGCGACAAGGGCGTCGGGCTCGGCCTGTCCATCGCGCGGTCCGTCGCCAGGGCGCACGGCGGGCACATCTACGCGCAGCCGCGCGAGGGCGGAGGGCTCGTGATGCGTGTCACGCTCCCGATCTGAGATCATGACCCCGACATCCGGCCGTGGACCGGGGATGTTCGCTTTGAGCGCAATTTCCAGGTCGGCGTCCAGGGTTCGGCATGTGTGATCGATCACAACGACGGCTTTCCCGTTCTGCACTCTCCGTGATCATGCACCCTGTCGGAAGGCCGGGAAAATCCCGGTTTTCAGGGGTCCTGATCACGGGAAGTACACGGTGGGACGCCTTTGAAGTGCGGCGTTCGGACCGTGTACGGTCCCCATCGCCATCCAAGCCGATCACTCTTGAGGAGTCCGGTTGGGTGTCGATTGAGTAACAGACCTTGATGTGAGGCAAAATCTCCGCTTCGGGTCGGGCACAAGTCCGGCCTCTCATGCGTTACGTGCGCTGGAGACACCCGCAGACACCCAGAGGGGGAGAGCGACCATGGCCACCGATTACGACACCCCACGCAAGACCGACGACGACGTCGACTCGGACAGTCTTGAAGAACTGAAGGCCCGGCGGAACGACAAGTCCGCCTCGGCCGTCGACGTCGACGAGTTCGAGGCCGCAGAGGGCCTCGAGCTTCCCGGCGCCGACCTGTCCAACGAGGAACTGGCAGTCCGCGTACTGCCGAAGCAGCAGGACGAGTTCACCTGCATGAGCTGCTTCCTGGTGCACCACCGCAGCCAGCTGGCCCGGGAGAAGAACGGCCAGCCGATCTGCCGCGACTGCGACTGAGGCGGGGTCGGCCGTGACCGGCTCGACCCCTCCCTGGAAGCGCCGCTTCTCCCGGCGAGGAGCGGACCAAGGGCCGTCCGACGGCCCGTATCGCGCGCGTGACGACGAGCGAGGCCCTACCGATGAGGGAACGGCCTCGCTCGAACCGGAGACCGGCCGGGGTGACCTCCCGGCGACCCTCCCCCCGCCGGCGCCCGCTGCCCGGCGCCGGGCAGCGGAGTTCCGGGACAGGGCGGAGCAGGGCGTCCGCAAGGGCGGCGACCGTGCCAGGGCAGCCCTGGCGCATCTCGCGGACCGGGTCGTCGACCTGGCTCCGCGCGTTCCCGTACGAGATTTGGCGACCCTGCGCGAGCAGTTCCCCGGGCTCGGCCCCGAGCAGCTCGCCGACCGGCTCGTGACCGGCGCCACCCGGGGCACCGCCACCGTCGGCGCGGGAATCGGCGCCGCGGCGATGCTCCCCGTGCCCCCCGCGATCCCCACCGAACTGGCCGCCGAGATCACCGGCGTGGCGGCGATCGAGCTGAAGCTGATCGCCGAACTGCACGAGGTCTACGGCGTACGCCCGCCGGGCGCGCTGGCGCAGCGCAGCACCGCGTACCTGAACTCCTGGTCCGACGAGCGCGGCGTCGAGATGACCAGACCGGCGACCCTCACCACGGCGATGAACAGCCACATGAAGCGCCAGCTGCGCCAGCAGATCATGAAGCGCATGGTGCGCAACCTGCCCAACCTGATGCCGTTCATGGTGGGCGCGGCCGTGGGCGCCGTCATGAACCGGCGCGACACCAGGAAGCTGGCCGACCGCATCCGCGCCGACCTGCGCAGACGACAGGTGCCGTGGGAATCCCTGGAGGACCTTCCCGCCCTGGAGAGCCCCAAGGACGCCCTGGACATGGACGCCCTCGGCAGGGACCTCGGACGCCCGCCCCGGCCCGGCAGGGACCCGCGCTGACGCACCGCGTGCGCTACGCCGCGGCCTTCGCCGTCCGCAGCGCCTCGACCAGCCGCTCCGGCTCGCGGGTCGACAGGTACAGGTAGGGAGTCGGGTCATCGGGGTCCGTGACCTCGACGCGCACGGCCGTCGGGATGTAGGCGCGCAGCAGCAGGAACGCGCGGGTGTCGGCCTTGTACGTGCGCCAGGCGCGGGCCTCCTCCGCATCGAGGATCTCCGCCTCGCCCAGGGCAGTCAGCGGCACCCTGGCCTCGCCGGCGACCAGCGAGTCACCCACGATCCGGATGCGGACCGCGCCGTACGAACTCGCCACGACCGCCGCCGCGGCCGTGCCGCCCGCCAGACCGCCCAGCATCGGCAGCGTGCCGAACGGCAGCAGGATCAGGGCGAACGAGAGGCCCACCAGGAAGGAGATCAGCCACCAGGAACGGGGCGCGGTGAGACGTTCTTCGTACGGGGTGGCGGAGAGCTGCATGAAGCAAGCTTGGCACGGTATCGGTGATCGGCCGACGCGCGGGTAAGGTCTGCGCCTGTGAGTGGTACTTCCCCGGCTCTTCAGCCCCCCGCCGACGCCGTGACACCGGTACGGCACCCCGACGCGCCCGCCCCCGGCCGGCTGCTCGGCGCGCACTACGAGCAGTGCTTCGGCTGCGGCGGCGACCAGCCGCACGGACTGCACCTCCAGGCGCGGGCCGGTGAAGGGGTCGCGATCACCGCCGAGTTCACCGTGCAGCCCGCCCACCAGGGCGCCCCCGGACTGGCGCACGGCGGCGTGCTGACCGCCGCCCTGGACGAGGCCCTCGGCTCGCTGAACTGGCTGCTGCGGACCATCGCGGTGACCGGCCGGCTGGAGACCGACTTCCTGCGTCCGGTGCCCGTGGACACGACGCTGTACCTGGAGGCCGAGGTGACCGCGGTGGCCGGCCGGAAGATCTACTCCAGCGCGACCGGCCGGATCGGCGGCCCCGACGGCCCCGTGGCCGTCCGCGCCGACGCGGTGTTCATCGAGGTCAAGATCGACCACTTCGTCGACCACGGCCGCGAGCAGGAGATCCGCGCCGCCATGGACGACCCGGACCAGCTCCGCCGTGCCCGCGCCTTCGAGGTGAACCCGTGAGCCGCGAGCCCCTGGACGTCCTGATCCGCCGCGTCGACCCCGACGTACCGCTGCCGGAATACGCGCAGCCCGGGGACGCGGGAGCGGATCTGCGCACCACCGTGGACTGCGAACTGGCGCCCGGTGAACGGGCCGTTCTGCCCACCGGGGTGTCTGTGGCGCTCCCCGAGGGGTACGCGGCCTTCGTGCACCCGCGATCCGGTCTGGCAGCCCGCTGCGGTGTCGCCCTCGTGAATGCCCCGGGGACGATCGATGCCGGGTACCGTGGAGAGATCAAGGTGATCGTGGTGAATCTCGACCCGCGCGAGAGCGTGCGGTTCGAGCGCTTCGACCGGATTGCCCAACTGGTCGTCCAGCAGGTCGAGAGGGTCCGCTTCCGCCAGGTCGCGGAGCTTCCCGACTCGGCGCGGGCCGAGGGGGGCTTCGGGTCCACCGGCGGCCACGCCGGGACGGACCGTGCAAGCGGCACAAGCGGTCAGGCCGCCGAGGGCGGCCCGACGGGTGGGAATCGATACGCTTCGGTCGTATCCGACCGGGAAGGACAGTGACGTGTTCGGACGTCGCAAGAAGAGGGATGCCGCCGAGGACGCGGCCGGCGAGACCGAGCAGGTCGTCGACAGCGTCGACACCGAGGCGGACGGAGAGCGCGAGCGCGTGCGGCTCGAGCCCGAACCGCGGCCCGACGGGCCCTGGGACAGCACCGAGGTCAGCGACCCGGGCGAGGGCCGGGTTGACCTGGGAGGCCTGTTCGTACCCGGCGTCGACGGCATGGAACTGCGCGTGGAGGTCGCCGGCGACGCGATCGTCGCCGCGACGGTCGTGCTGCGCGACAGCGCCATCCAGCTCCAGGGTTTCGCCGCGCCCAAGCGCGAGGGCATCTGGGGCGAGGTGCGCGAGGAGATCGGCTCCGGCATCACCCAGCAGGGTGGCATCGTCGACGAGGTCGAGGGTCCGCTGGGCTGGGAGCTGCGGGCCCAGGTGCCGGTGCAGCTGCCGGACGGCACGGGCGGCTTCCAGGTCGTGCGGTTCGTCGGCGTGGACGGCCCCCGCTGGTTCCTGCGCGGAGTGATCTCCGGCCAGGGCGCGGTGCAGCCGCAGGCCGCCGGTCTGCTCGAGCAGATCTTCCGGGACACGGTCGTGGTCCGCGGTGACGGCCCGATGGCCCCCCGCGACCCGATCGTCCTCAAGCTGCCGAACGACGCGCAGATGGTCCCCGAGGGCGTCCAGCAGGAGGAGGGCTCCCGCTTCTCCGGCGGCATGGGCCAGCTCCAGCGCGGACCGGAGATCACCGAGGTCCGGTAGGCAGTCCCTACGGCTCTTCGCATGCGCACCGAGAGGGCCGCGCCCCGCACGGGACGCGGCCCTTCACCGTGTCCGGCGCCGCGCGGGCGCCGGAACCGGAGGGCGCGTCCGGGCTGCCCCCGACGGCTCACGGCCGCGATCCCGGCCGCGACGGTTGAAGCGGCGGGCGTCCGCTGGCGATACTGACGCCCGGTTTCCGGCGGGGGAGGACCCATGAACCAGGTGGTCACCGAGACCATGGTGCGCGTCGAGGACGTACACAAGTCGTACGGCCACGGCAGCGCCGCCGTCCACGCGCTGCGCGGCGTCTCCTTCGAGGTGCCGCGCGGCGAGCTGGTGGCCCTCAAGGGGCGGTCCGGCTCCGGCAAGACCACGCTGCTCAACATCGTGGGCGGTCTCGACACACCGGACGCCGGACGCGTCGCGGTCGACGGCCGGAACCTCGCGGAGCTCGACGAGGACGGGCTGCTGGCGCTGCGCCGGGACCGGGTCGGCTTCGTCTTCCAGTCCTTCGGACTCGTCCCGATCCTCACCGCGGCCGAGAACGTGGGCGTGCCGATGCGCCTGCGCCGGACCGCGCCGCGCGAGCGCGACGAGCGCGTGGCGCTGCTGCTCTCCCTGGTCGGCCTCGCCGACCACGCCGCCCAGCGGCCCGGCGAACTGTCCGGCGGCCAGCAGCAGCGGGTCGCCATCGCCCGCGCCCTCGCCAACAACCCGGCGCTGCTGATCGCCGACGAGCCCACCGGGCAGCTGGACGCCGAGACCGGCCACGCCGTGATGGAGCTGCTGCGGGCCGTCGTGCGCAGCGAGCGGGTGACCGCGCTGGTCGCCACCCACGACGCCACGCTCCTCGACCTCGCCGACCGGGTGCTGGAACTGCGGGACGGGGAGATTGCCGAGCACTGACGCCGCGGGCGTCAGAGTTCCGTCAAGGACGGACCGCCTCCCGCACCCGAACCCGTTCCTCCGCGACCGCCGGCCGTAGGGTCGACGCTGCGCAGTCAGCAGTGACCGGAAGACAATGGGGCCATGGGACGCGGCAAGCTACGGATCTACCTCGGCGCGGCGCCGGGCGTCGGCAAGACGTACGCGATGCTGTCCGAGGCCCACCGGCGCGTGGAGCGGGGCACCGACTGCGTGGTGGCCTTCGTGGAGCACCACGGCAGGGCGCGCACCGAGGTGCTGCTGCACGGGCTGGAGCAGGTGCCGCGCAGGGAGCTGGAGCACCGCGGCGCGCTCTTCACGGAGCTCGACCTGGACGCGGTCCTCGCCCGCGCCCCCCGGGTGGCGCTGGTGGACGAGCTCGCCCACACCAACATCCCCGGGGCACGCAACGCCAAGCGCTGGCAGGACGTGCAGGAGCTGCTGGCCGCCGGGATCGACGTGATCTCGACCGTCAACATCCAGCACCTGGAGTCCCTCGGCGACGTCGTCGAGGGAATCACCGGCGTGCGGCAGCAGGAGACCGTGCCGGACGAGGTGGTGCGGCGCGCGGACCAGATAGAACTCGTGGACATGTCGCCGCAGGCGCTGCGCCGGCGCATGGCGCACGGCAACATCTACCAGCCGGACAGGGTCGACGCGGCCCTGTCCAACTACTTCCGCCCCGGCAACCTCACCGCCCTGCGCGAGCTCGCGCTGCTGTGGGTGGCCGACCGCGCCGACGAGTACCTCCAGCAGTACCGCAGCGAGCACCGGGTCTCGAAGATCTGGGGCTCGCGCGAGCGCATCGTGGTCGGCCTGACCGGCGGCCCCGAGGGGCGGACGCTGATACGGCGGGCAGCACGGCTCGCCGAGAAGGGCGCCGGCGGCGAGGTGCTCGCCGCGTACATAGCCCGCAGCGACGGGCTGACGTCCGCATCCCCGAAGGAGCTGGCGGTGCAGCGCACCCTGGTGGAGGACCTCGGCGGCACCTTCCACCACGTGCTCGGCGACGACATACCGGCCGCCCTGCTGGACTTCGCGCGCGGCGTCAACGCCACCCAGATCGTCCTCGGCTCCTCGCGCCGCAAGGCCTGGCAGTACGTCTTCGGCCCCGGCGTCGGCGCCACGGTCGCCCGCGAGTCCGGGCCCGACCTCGACGTGCACATCGTCACCCACGAGGAGGTCGCCAAGGGACGGGGGCTCCCGGTCGCCAGGGGCGCGCGCCTCGGGCGGCTGCGGCTCGTGTCGGGCTGGCTCGCGGGCCTCGGCGGCCCGGTGCTGCTCACGCTGATCCTGAACACCGTCCACCTCGGACTCGCCAACGACGTCCTGCTGTACCTGGCGCTGACCGTCGCCGCCGCCCTGCTCGGCGGGCTGTACCCGGCGCTCGCCTCGGCCGCGGTCGGCTCCCTGCTGCTGAACTGGTTCTTCACACCGCCGGTCAACCGGATCACCATCGCCGACCCCAGGAACATCCTTGCGCTCGCCATCTTCGTCGGCGTCGCGGTCTCCGTGGCCTCGGTCGTCGACGTCGCCGCCCGCCGCACCCACCAGGCCGCCCGGCTGCGCGCCGAGGCGGAGATCCTCTCCTTCCTGGCGGGGGACGTGCTGCGCGGCGAGACCAGCCTGGAGACCCTGCTGGAACGGGTCCGCGAGACCTTCGTCGTGGAGTCCGCCGTCCTGCTGGAGCGGGAGAGCGACATGACGCCCTGGGTCTGCGCCGGCCGGGCCGGCCTCGGCCCACCGGTGGAGCGCCCGGAGGACGCGGACGTGGACATGCCGGTGGGGGACCACATGGCGCTGGCGCTGACCGGCCGGGTCCTGCCCGCCGAGGACCGCCGGGTGCTGGCCGCCTTCGCCGCCCAGGCCGCCGTCGTCCTGGACCGGCGCCGGCTGCGCGAGGAGGCCGACCGGGCCCGCGCCCTGGCCGAGGGCAACCGCATCCGCACGGCCCTGCTGGCCGCCGTGAGCCACGACCTGCGGACGCCGCTGGCCGGCATCAAGGCCGCGGTCACCGGTCTGCGCTCCGACGACGTGGCGTGGTCCGAGGAGGACCGGGCCGCGCTCCTGGAGGGCATCGAGGACGGCGCCGACCGCCTCGACCACCTCGTGGGCAACCTGCTCGACATGTCCCGCCTCCAGACCGGCACGGTCGCGCCGCTGATCCGCGAGATCGACGTCGACGAGGTGGTGCCGATGGCGCTCGGCGGGGTGCCCGATGCGAGCGTCGAACTGGACGTCCCCGAGACGCTGCCGATGGTCGCCGTGGACGCGGGGCTCCTGGAGCGGGCGATGGCCAACCTGGTCGAGAACGCCGTCAAGTACAGCCCGCCCGGCCGGACCGTCGTGGTGGCGGGCAGCGCCCTCGCGGACCGCGTCGAGGTACGGGTCGTCGACCGGGGTCCGGGAGTGCCGGACGACGCCAAGGAGCGCATCTTCGAACCCTTCCAGCGCCTCGGCGACGCCCCGCGCGGGGCCGGCGTGGGGCTGGGCCTCGCCGTGGCCCGCGGCTTCGCCGAGGCGATGGGCGGCACCCTGAACGCCGAGGACACCCCCGGTGGGGGCCTCACCATGGTCCTCACCCTCCGCGCGGCCGCCCCGGACACCGGCACCCTCCCCACCGTGACAGCAGAAAGTCGGACCGCCCGATGCTGAGCTCGACCCCCCGTACCCCCACGAGGGTGCTCGTGATCGACGACGAGCCGCAGATCGTGCGGGCCCTCGTGATCAACCTCAAGGCACGCCACTACGAGGTCGACACCGCGTACGACGGCGCCACCGCCCTGCGGACGGCCGCCGCCCGCCACCCCGACGTGGTGGTGCTGGACCTCGGCCTGCCCGACATGGACGGCGTCGAGGTGATCAGGGGCCTGCGCGGCTGGACCCGGGTACCGATCCTGGTGCTCTCCGCCCGCCACTCCTCCGACGAGAAGGTCGAGGCCCTGGACGCCGGCGCCGACGACTACGTCACCAAACCCTTCGGCATGGACGAGCTGCTGGCCCGGCTGCGCGCCGCCGTCCGCCGGGCCGAGCCCGTCCCGGGCGGCGAGGACGACGTGATCGTGGAGACCGCCGGCTTCACCGTCGACCTGGCCGCGAAGAAGGTCAACCGGGACGGCAGGGACGTGCGGCTGACGCCCACGGAGTGGCACCTGCTGGAGGTGCTGGTGCGCAGCACCGGCCGCCTGGTCGGCCAGAAGCAGCTGCTGCGGGAGGTGTGGGGGCCGTCGTACGGGACGGAGACGAACTACCTGCGGGTCTACATGGCGCAGCTGCGCCGCAAGCTGGAGGCGGACCCCGCGCACCCGCGGCACTTCATCACCGAGCCGGGGATGGGCTACCGCTTCGAGAAGTGATCGGAGGGGCCCGTTCCGGGGCGGGTCCCGAGGGGGTGCGTCGCTCCCGCCGTGCCCCGGTACGCTTCAGGTATGAGTGCTGCTCCTCGTTCCGACAAGCCGGTGGGCCGGTTCCGGCGCATGTTCGACCGGCTCTCCTCTTCGCAGGAGGACCTGGAGTCGGAGGAGCTCCGGGAGGACGCCGACACCGCCGGCTGCACACGCATCGGCGACTGCCAGGACCGGCAGATCGTCACGGTAACTGGTACCTTGCGCACGGTCACCCTGCGTCCGCGTGCCGGCGTGCCGGCCCTGGAGGCCGAGCTGTTCGACGGCTCCGCCGCCCTGGACGTCGTGTGGCTGGGCAGACGCTCCATCGTGGGCATAGAGCCGGGGCGCAAGCTCATCGCATCGGGCCGGATCTCCATGAGCCGGGGCCGCCGGGTGCTCTTCAACCCGAAATACGAACTGAGACCCCTCGGACGGGAGTAGCCGGTGACGTCGCTCGACAAGCCGACCGAAGACAGGGAAGCGGACGACGCCCGGGCGGTGACGGAGGCCGCGCTGTTCGAGGCGTTCGGCGGCGTGCGGGGCATGGTCGAGACGGTGCTGCCGGGGCTTCTCTTCGTCACCATCTTCACGATCAACAACGACCTGCACCTGTCGGCGATCGCGGCGCTGGCCGTGTCGCTGGTGCTGGTCGTCGTCCGGCTGGTGATGAAGGACACCGTCAAGCACGCCTTCAGCGGCGTCTTCGGGGTGGCCTTCGGCGTGGTCTTCGCGATGATGACCGACAACGCCAAGAACTTCTATCTGCCCGGCATGCTCTACACGCTGGGCCTGGCCCTGGCGTACATCGTCACGACGCTGGCCGGGGTGCCCCTGATCGGCCTGATCCTCGGCCCGGTCTTCAAGGAGAACCTCTCCTGGCGCACCCGCAACCCCGGCCGCAAGAAGGCGTACGCGAAGGCGAGCTACGCCTGGGGCCTGATCCTGCTCGCCAAGTGCGCGATCCTCTTCCCCCTGTACTGGTGGGCGGACACCGAACAGCTCGGCTGGGTCCTGGTCGCCCTGAAGATCCCGCCCTTCCTGCTCGCCGTCTGGCTGACCTGGGTCTTCCTGGCCAAGGCGCCGGCCCCCATCGACGTGTTCGCGGAGATGGAGGCGGCGGAGAGGGCCGAGAAGGAGGAGAAGGCCGGGCGCGAGGCTCCGGACCGGGGGCACCCGGCCGAGCTGGTCGGCGAAGGCGCCGACGCCGGCTCCGTGCCGGACGGCGACGCCGGCTCCGCGGACTCGCGCGGCGGCAGACACCGCAGGGCCTGACGCGAACGACGGTGGGGGCGCCCGGATCTCTCCGGGCGCCCCCACCGTCGTACCGCGGTGCGGCCGTCAGTCGTCGGCGTCGGTGCGCCGTGCCGACAGCAGGTCCTCCAGCTGCTCCTCGCGGGCCTGGGCCGCCACGAACAGCAGCTCGTCGCCCGCCTCCAGCGAGTCGTCCTGGGACGGGGTGAGTACCCGGGTGCCGCGGATGATCGTGACCAGGGAGGTGTCCTGGGGCCACTCGACGTCGCCGACCTGGGTGCCGGCCAGGGCCGACTCCTCCGGCAGCGTCAGCTCCACGAGGTTGGCGTCGCCGTGGCTGAAGCGCAGCAGCCGGACCAGGTCGCCGACGCTCACCGCCTCCTCGACCAGGGCGGACATCAGGCGCGGGGTGGAGACGGCGACGTCCACGCCCCAGGACTCGTTGAAGAGCCACTCGTTCTTCGGGTTGTTCACCCGGGCGACGACGCGCGGGACGCCGTACTCCGTCTTGGCCAGCAGGGACACGACCAGGTTGACCTTGTCGTCGCCCGTCGCGGCGATGACGACGTTGCAGCGCTGGAGCGCCGCCTCGTCCAGGGACGTGATCTCGCACGCGTCGGCGAGCAGCCACTCGGCCATCGGCACGCGCTCGACCGAGATGGCGGTCGGCGCCTTGTCGATGAGCAGGATCTCGTGGCCGTTCTCCAGCAGCTCGCCCGCGATCGAACGGCCGACCGCGCCGGCTCCGGCAATGGCGACCCTCATCAGTGACCGCCCTCCTCTTCGGGACCCTGGGCGAACGCCGCCTCGACCTTGTCGACCTCGTCGGTGCGCATCATCACGTGCACCAGGTCGCCCTCCTGCAGGACGGTCTGCGAGGAGGGCAGGATCGCCTCCCCGAGCCGGGTGACGAACGCCACCCGCACACCGGTCTCCTCCTGGAGCCGGCTGATCTTGTGACCGACCCAGGACGCCGAGGTGTGCACCTCGGCGAGCTGGACGCCGCCCGTGGGGTCGCGCCACAGCGGCTCGGCGCCCGAGGGGAGCAGCCGGCGCAGCATCTGGTCGGCCGTCCAGCGGACGGTCGCGACCGTGGGGATGCCGAGGCGCTGGTAGACCTCCGCGCGGCGGGGGTCGTAGATACGGGCGGCGACGTTCTCCACGCCGAACATCTCGCGGGCCACACGGGCGGCGATGATGTTCGAGTTGTCACCGCTGGAGACGGCGGCGAAGGCACCGGCGTCCTCGATGCCCGCCTCGCGCAGGGTGTCCTGGTCGAAGCCGACGCCGGTGACCCGGCGGCCGCCGAACGAGGAGCCCAGACGGCGGAAGGCGGTGGGGTCCTGGTCGATCACGGCGACCGTGTGCCCCTGCTGCTCCAGGGTCTGGGCGAGAGCGGAACCCACACGCCCGCAGCCCATGATGACAATATGCATCGCGTCACACCGCGCTTCCTACGGGCACTGCCACCTTAGTGGATGTCGTGCTCATGTCTCTCTTTCGGCTCGCCTGGCGACATGTCGCGGCCAGCGTGCGGGCCGCAGGAGAACATCATGCCGGTGACCACCGACGGTGACGCCCCAGGGGCCCGTGGAGCCACCACCCCTCGCCCCCCGCCCAACGTAGCGGCACGCCCGTGCGCGCCGCTCACCCCTCGGCGGACGACCCCCGGCGGCCGATGCTGCGGATGCTGGCGACGGTAAGGATTCCGAGGCCGACGAGCGCGACGGCGCCGCCGACGAGCTCTGCGGTCAGATGCATGGAGCCTCCAGGGCGGTCAACGGCCGGGAATCGCAGGGTGTTCGTCATATAGGCATGCCGGGCCCCCGGCCTGCGGAATCCGCAGCCGCGGCACCACCCGAATTCACCCGTAGAGCAGACGGCGGACGGATCGGGGGTGGCGGGTGGGCGGTCGCCCGTTCGAACGCCTACGATCCTCTGTTGTGTCCAAACTGACCGACGTGCCCAAACGGATTCTGATCGGGCGCGCACTGCGCAGTGACCGGCTGGGGGAAACGCTCCTGCCGAAGCGCATCGCCCTACCCGTCTTCGCCTCCGACCCGCTGTCCTCCGTGGCCTACGCCCCCGGCGAGGTACTGCTGGTCCTGTCCATCGCGGGCGTGTCGGCGTACCACTTCAGCCCGTGGATCGCCGTCGCGGTCGTCGTGCTGATGTTCACCGTGGTCGCCTCCTACCGGCAGAACGTGCACGCCTATCCGAGCGGCGGCGGCGACTACGAGGTGGCGACCACCAACCTCGGGCCCAGGGCCGGCCTGACCGTGGCGAGCGCGCTGCTGGTCGACTACGTCCTGACCGTCGCCGTGTCCATCTCCTCCGGCATCGAGAACCTCGGCTCCGCGATCCCGTTCGTCGTCGAGCACAAGGTCTTCTGCGCCGTCGCCGTGATCGTGCTGCTGACCCTGATGAACCTGCGGGGCGTGAAGGAGTCGGGCAAGCTGTTCGCGATCCCGACGTACGTCTTCGTCGGGGGCGTCTTCATCATGATCGCGTGGGGGGCGTTCCGGGGACTGGTCCTCGGGGACAGCATGCGGGCACCCACGGCCGACTACGAGATCAAACCGGAGCACCAGGGCCTGGCGGGCTTCGCGCTGGTCTTCCTGCTGCTGCGGGCCTTCTCCTCCGGCTGTGCCGCGCTCACCGGCGTCGAGGCCATCTCCAACGGCGTCCCGGCCTTCCGCAAGCCCAAGTCGAAGAACGCGGCCACGACGCTCGCGATGATGGGCCTGCTCGCCGTCACCATGTTCTGCGGCATCATCGCGCTGGCCGCCGCGACCAAGGTCCGCATGGCCGAGAACCCGGCCGCCGACCTGTTCCACAACGGCGTCGCCGTCGGCGCGGACTACGTCCAGCACCCGGTGATCTCGCAGGTCGCCGAGGCCGTGTTCGGCGAGGGCAGCTTCCTGTTCGTCGTGCTCGCCGCGGCCACCGCGCTGGTCCTCTTCCTCGCCGCGAACACCGCGTACAACGGCTTCCCGCTGCTCGGCTCGATCCTCGCCCAGGACCGCTACCTGCCGCGCCAGCTGCACACCCGCGGCGACCGGCTGGCCTTCTCCAACGGCATCGTGCTGCTGGCCGGGGCGGCCGTCCTCCTCGTCGTCGTCTACGGCGCCGACTCGACCCGCCTGATCCAGCTCTACATCGTCGGCGTGTTCGTGTCCTTCACGCTCAGCCAGATCGGCATGGTCCGCCACTGGAACCGCCACCTGGCCACGGAGAAGGAGCAGGCCAAGCGGCGCCACATGATCCGCTCGCGGGCCATCAACACCTTCGGCGCCTTCTTCACCGGACTGGTACTGGTCGTCGTCCTCGCCACGAAGTTCACGCACGGCGCCTGGGTCGCCCTGCTCGGCATGTGCATCTTCTTCGCGACGATGACGGCGATCCGCAAGCACTACGACCGCGTCGCCGAGGAGATCGCCGCCCCGGAGGCCGAGGAGCCCCCGAGCGACGACCTGGTCCGGCCGTCCCGCGTCCACTCCGTCGTGCTGATCTCCAAGATCCACCGCCCGACCCTGCGCGCCCTCGCCTACGCCAAGCTGCTGCGCTCGGACTCCCTGGAGGCGCTCAGCGTCAACGTCGACCCGGCGGAGACCAAGGCGCTGCGCGAGGAGTGGGAGCGGCGCGGTATCGACGTGCCGCTGAAGGTGCTGGACTCGCCCTACCGCGAGATCACCCGGCCGGTCATCGAGTACGTCAAGAGCCTCCGCAAGGAGTCGCCGCGCGACGCCGTCTCCGTGATCATCCCCGAGTACGTCGTCGGCCACTGGTACGAGCACCTGCTGCACAACCAGAGCGCCCTGCGCCTCAAGGGCCGGCTCCTGTTCACCCCCGGGGTCATGGTCACCTCCGTCCCGTACCAGCTGGAGTCCTCCGAGGCGGCCAAGCGGCGCGCCCGCAGACGGCAGGACTGGAGCGCGCCCGGCGCGGTCCGGCGCGGTCCCGCGCACCACGACCGGTCGAAGGAGTCCTCGACGTCGACGTAGACTGGTCGGCTGTTGTCCTCCGACGTCGTCCGCTGTTCGTCGTCCCGTTCTCTGGAGTCACCCCGCCATGCAGGCAGAACCGAAGAAGTCGCAGGCGGAGCCCCGGGCGGTCTCGCTGGTGGGGCAGGAGTACGAGGTCGAGATCGGCCCCGTCGCCCACGGCGGCCACTGCATCGCCCGCACCGCCGAGGGACAGGTGCTGTTCGTGCGGCACACGCTGCCCGGCGAGCGGGTCGTGGCCCGGGTGACGGAGGGCGAGGAAGGCGCACGCTTCCTGCGCGCGGACGCCGTCGAGATCCTGGACGCCTCCAAGGACCGCATCGAGGCGCCCTGCCCCTTCGCCGGCCCCGGCCGCTGCGGCGGCTGCGACTGGCAGCACGCCAAGCCGGGCGCCCAGCGCCGCCTGAAGGGCGAGGTCGTCGCCGAGCAGCTCCAGCGCCTCGCGGGCCTCACGCCCGAGGAGGCCGGCTGGGACGGCACGGTGATGCCGGCCGAAGGCGACAAGGTGCCCGCCGGGCAGGTCCCGTCGTGGCGCACGCGCGTGCAGTACGCCGTGGACGACGAGGGCCGGGCGGGCCTGCGCAAGCACCGCTCGCACGAGGTGCAGCCGATCGACCACTGCATGATCGCCGCCGAGGGCGTCAGCGAGCTGGGCATCGAGCGGCGTGACTGGACGGGCATGGAGTCCGTCGAGGCGATCGCGGCCAGCGGCTCCCAGGACCGGCAGGTCATCCTGACCCCGAAGCCGGGCGCACGGCTGCCCATCGTCGAACTGGACCGCCCGGTCTCCGTCATGCGGGTCGGCGAGAAGGACGGCGGCGTCCACCGCGTCCACGGCCGCCCCTTCGTCCGCGAGCGCGCCGACGACCGGACCTACCGCGTCGGCAGCGGCGGCTTCTGGCAGGTCCACACGAAGGCCGCCGACACGCTGGTCACGGCGGTCATGCAGGGCCTGCTGCCCCGCAAGGGCGAGACGGCCCTCGACCTGTACTGCGGCGTCGGCCTCTTCGCGGGCGCCCTCGCCGACCGCCTCGGCGACGAGGGCGCGGTCCTCGGCATCGAGTCCGGCAAGCGCGCCGTCGAGGACGCCCGGCACAACCTCGCCGGCTTCGACCGGGTCCGCGTCGAGCAGGGCAAGGTCGAGGCGGTGCTGCCGCGCACGGGCATCACCGAGGTCGACCTGATCGTCCTGGACCCGCCGCGCGCGGGAGCGGGACGCAAGACGGTCGCGCACCTCTCGTCCCTGGGCGCCCGCAGGATCGCGTACGTGGCCTGCGACCCGGCCGCGCTGGCGCGGGACCTGGCGTACTTCCGGGACGGCGGGTACCGGGTGCGGACGCTGCGGGTGTTCGACCTGTTCCCGATGACTGCGCACGTTGAGTGCGTGGCGATTTTGGAGCCCGCCGCAAAGGGGCTCTGACCTGCATTTTTCTTGGCTGGATCAGGAGCGGCCTGTTGCGCTCGACCTGTTCTCCAAAGCGCACGACGTAGAGCTTGCGGACCGCTCGTGAAAGCCGCCTGACCTGGCGTTGCACGAGCGGTGCCGCGATGTCGGCGTGGTCGGCCCTTCTCCTGGCGCGAGGGGAAACCGAAGGTCTTGACGCTCGGGTGACGCTATTTCTGAAGGGTCGTCACCGACTGGCGAGGCAGGGCCCTGCCTCTCGCGCCCGATGAAGCAGGTTCTCTCTGCTCCAGGTAATCGTCGAGGGTGCCCTGACGGATCAGGTAGACGGTCAGGGACTGCAGGGTGCAGGGCGTCGACGCCCAGGTCGAGGATCATCAGGGCGCTGTCATTGGTGATGGTGAAGGCGCCGATCACACCGTCGACGGAACAGGTTGCGTTCAGGAGTCTGTGCGGGCGCCGCACCGGCACGGTCTGGAAGCTCGGCTCCGACCGCAGCTCGCCACCAGTCCGAGAGGAGCCGATACTGTCCGGTGCCGGGTGACCCTTCGTGCAAGCGTTGCTGCCCCCGCTCGGCAGACCGGGGCAGCAACGCTTGCACGATCGGCCGGTACTCAACGGGATCGTGTGGAGTTTCGGACCGGAACGGCTTGGCAGGACGTGCCCGAGCGGTACGGCTCCTGGGCCATATTGCACACCCGCTTCCGTCGATGGGTGAAAGGCGGCACCTTTCAGTGAAAGGGGGTTCCGCCCCCCGGGACCTTGCGCCCACCGTCGCCGACCGGCTGATGAACCGGCTCCGCGCTCCCGCCACCAACCTGACCCGACGTGAGACCGAAGTCCTCTCACCGGTCGCCGACGGACTGTCCGACCAGGCCATCGGCGCACGCCTCCACTTGACCGAAGGCACCGTCGATATCACCTGGCCTGCATCTATGCCAACCTCGGAACCGACTCGCGCACCGCCGCTGTGGCCACTGTCACCGCCATCGACGACCTCGGGCTCATCCGCCGCTGAACAGTATGTGGTGGGCGGTGTTTCCGTTCTCCACGACTTCAGCGGCGTCCGGAGTTGTGGTGCTGGCTGGGCTTGGTGCCCGCTCCTCTGAACCCATGTGAACGCCCACGGCCAGTTCGAGCCGGACACGCCCCCCGGACCTGGCCTCCGCCGCGGCCAGAATGCCCGGCCCCTGCACCTGGTCTGCCTACCCGTACAGGCGAGGGCGGTCCCTCGGAGCCACTGCCTGTAACTCCGAGGGGCCGCCCTTGGCCGACTCGGCGGTCACCGCGGACGCGGTGCGGTCAGGAGGCACCGTCTGCGTCATCAGGCGCGGCTCGGCCGAGCGAGTTATTCGGCACCCGTGGGACCAGACATGTCAGCCCTGCGTGACCGCTTCGAAGACCGTGACGCGGTTGTCGTCGGAGAGCGAGTGGGTGGGGTCGGCGTGCGCGGCGCGGAATGCCTCCGACGAGGTGTAGGCGGTGAATGCGGCGTCGTCCTCGAAGTCGAGGACGGCCAGGTAGCCGTGTGCGCCCTTGCGGGGACGCAGCAGCCGTGCGTTGCGCAGCCCCGGCACGTTGGAAAGGGTGGCGCGCATTCTGACAGTGAAGTGGTCCTCGAACGCGCCCTGGGCGGGCGCGGCGACGGTGAACTCGGTGACGGCGGTGCTCATTTCTGTCTTCTCTCGGTTGTCGGCGTGATGTCGGTGGCTGTCCCGCCCGGCCGGGGCCCGCACGGCGATGGCGATGATGTGCACCGCGTGTCCGATCGAGTCCCTCCGCGGGGTGCGGTTACAGGGCTGGAGTTGGGCTCGGGTCCGCGGCCGGTTGAGGGAGCCTGCCTGTGCGGCGGGCCCAGATTTCGAACGCGATAGTCATGAACGGGGGTACGGCGGCCAGCAGGGCGAAGATCGTGGTCCGGCCCAGCCGCCACTTCAGCCGGATCGCGGCCAGGACGGTCAGGAACACGTAGGCGATGAAGGCGGCGCCGTGGAGGGTGCCGAAGATCCGTACGCCGAGTTCGGTGGTTTCAGGAATGTACTTGAGGTACATCCCGACCAGTAGACCTGCCCACGTGCACGCTTCGATGACCGCGATCCAGGTGAACGCGCGCAGCAGACGCCCGGACCCGGGTTCGGCAGCCTGAGCGGCCGGCGCGTCGGCGGAAGGCGGTTCGGGAGTGGGCGTGGAAGGCGTCGGGGTGCCTGGGCGTGCGGGCCACAGGGCGCGGTCGCCGAGCAGGCGGACGATGGCGGGGACCAGGAGCGGGCGGATGAGGAAGGTGTCCAGCAGGATACCGAAGGCCATGGCGAAGCCGAACTGGAACAGCTCGCGGATCGGCTGGGTCATCAGGACGGCGAAGGTCGCCGCGAGGATGAGGCCCGCGGAGGAGATGACGCCGCCGGTGCGTGTCAGGGCGGCGGTGATCGCCTTCGCTGGGGGCTGGGTGCGCAGTTCCTGCTTGAACCGGCTCATGATGAAGATGTTGTAGTCGACGCCGAGCGCGACGAGGAAGACGAAGATGTACGCGGTGACGCGGTTGCCGATGCCGTCGTCACCGAGGACGGTCACGGTGAAGAAGGTGGTGGCGCCCAGGGTGGCCAGGAACGACAGGATCAGGGTCGCGACCAGGTAGAGCGGGGCAAGGAGCGAGCGGAGCAGCAGGACGAGGACCGCGGTGACGAGGGCCAGGACCAGGAGCACGATGAAGGTCGTGTCGCGGTCGAGGGCGGAGCGGATGTCGGCGTTCTGCGCGGTCTCGCCGCCGATGAGCACCGTGGCGTCCTGCACTCCGGCGGCCTGGGCCGCGGATTGTGTGGCCTGCTTGAGGGGACCGATCGCGTCGAGTGCCTTCGAGCTGTAGGGGTCGAGGTCGAGGACGACGTCGTAGAAGACGGTCTTGCCGTCCTTGCCCATGCGGGGGTCTGCTACACGGCTGACGCGATCGGCGTCGGTGAGCGCGGTGGCGATGTCGGCGGGTGCGGGGCCGGAGCGCAGGTTGTCCTGGGAATGAACAACGACGGTACTGGGAGCGATCTCGCCGGGCCCGAATTCCTCGTGGATGAGGTGCTGGCCGTGCTCCGACTCGGTGGCGGCGCGGAAGCCGCTGAGGGTGTTGAAGCTCTCCTGGTAGCCGAGCAGTCCCGCGCTCAGCACCACCAGGAGTGCGATCACGGCCGAGGCCACCCTGACGGGAGCCCGTGCGACCAGGGCGGCGATGCGGTGCCAGACGCCTGCGCCGCGACTGCGTTCGGCGGCCTTGTCCACGCCCCCGGGCCAGAACACGCCCTTGCCCAGCAGGAGGACCAGGGCGGGGATGAAGGTGAACGCCACCAGCGCCATGACGGCCACGCCCAGAGCGAGGTACGGTCCGAAGCCGTGAAGTGCCGGGGAGACGGCCACGAGCAGGGCAAACATGGCGAGCACGATGGTCGAGGCGCTGGCGAGGACGGACTCGGCGGTGCGGCGCACGGCGGCCTGCATCGCGCGGGCGCGGTCTGGCTCGTCGAGCAGGGTCTCGCGGTAGCGGGCGGTGATGATCAGCGCGTAGTCCGTGCCCACCCCGAACAGCAGCACGGTCATGATCGAGGCGGTCTGGGAGCTGACCGTGATGACTCCGGCGTCCGCGAGAATCGCGCCGAGAGTCTCCGCCACGCGCATAGCCACGCCCACGGCAAGAAGCGGCACGAGCGCCATCAGGGGCGAGCGGTAGATCGCCAGCAGGATGATCAGGACGAGCACGACGGTGGCCAGCAGCAGGACTTTGTCACCGCCGCTGAAGACCTTCACGGTGTCGGTGGCGATCCCGGCGGGGCCGGTCACCGCGACGTCGGCGGGCCCGGCCCGGTCGGACGCGAGGGCACGCACCTCGTCGACCGCATTCTGGAAGGACTCGTCCGAGGGGCTTCCCTCCATGGGCACGATGACCAGCTGAGCACCGCGGTCCTGCGAGACCAACTCGGCCGCAGCGTCGGGAGCGGTCACCGTGGAGACCACGCTCACGACATGGTCGGGTCGGCTGGTTCCGGAAAGGGCCGAGGTGATGGCGGCGACCGATTGCGTGGCGCTCTTCGCGGCGTCGGTGCCCTTGCCGCGGACCACGATGATCGCCGGCGTCGCGTCCTGGCCCGGAAGCTGGGCGCGGACGAGATCACGGGCCTTCATGGAGTCCGAGGCGGCGGGCGGCAGGTTGGCGGAGGCGTTGTCCTCGACGGATTCCAGGGCCGGGGCGACCCCGGCGAGGAGGCCCGCGATCAGGACCCAGAAGGCCACCACCACGGCGGCGCGCTTCTTCGATCCCAGGAGACATCGCAGCAGAGCGGGGGAGTTCATCGGTTGCATCGGGCAGCCTTCAGCAGGAAGTACGGACAGAACTTAGCGACAGGGTGTCTCTAAGTTGCGTCAAGCTAACACGCCCCCTCGGCCTCTCGGGCGTGGGGGTAGGTTGGCGGGAGACGGCACAGCGTCCGAGGTGAAGCGGAGAAAATGCCCAAGATTGAAGCCGGCAGCGTCCGGGAGCACCGGGCGCAGCGGCTCGCGCAGCTGATCGACGCGGCCGAGGAGCTCCTGGAAGAGGGTGGTGCCGAAGCCCTCACGGCCGGAGCGGTTGCCGCGCGAGCCGGGATCGCCCGCAACAGCATCTACCGCTACTTCAACTCCATCGACGACCTGCTCGAACTCGTCGTCACCCGCGAATTCCCCGCCTGGATCGACGCAGTGGAGCAGGCCATCGCGGCCGAGACCACACCCGCCGCCCAGGCTGCCGCCTACGTCAGGGCCAACCTCGAACAGGCGGCTCGCGGCACCCACGGCTGGCGGGCCGCGCTCTCGCGCGACTCGCTCTCCCCGTCGGCGCGGGAGCGGGTGAGGAATCTGCACATCTCGCTACATGAGGCGCTCGCCCGGGTCGTGCGCGAACTGGGGCTGCCACAGCCAGAGCTGACCGTGGCGGTGGTCCAAGCAGTCGTCGATGCGTGCATCCGCAGAATCGACCAAGGCGACGATCTGACGACCGTGTCCGACTTCGCGGCCGGAGCGACGCGTCGACTGCTCGCGGATGACGACTTGCCACATCACCCGTGACGCACCCCGCCCAGGCGGCTCGCAGGCCCGTCGACAGCGAAGCCCCGGCAGAACGAGCCCGATCTTGAGCCGCACGGGACCGTGACGCAGACCGCTGGTGGCTCATGTCTCGTCTCATCCGATCTTGCCACCGGGCGGCCGACCGGTCAGTGCCCGACGCCCATCGATTACGAGGTCCACGACCCGAACCAGCGCGTTCAGTGCGTTGACGTTCGTGGTGCGCTCATTGGTCACCCGGCCTCTGGGGGTCACCAGCGCTTTTACTGGCTCTAACAAAAGCTGCTGATCATGAGGCTGTCGGCCTCTCTGCTCGTATATGTGGGTATGGGAAACAGTCAGTCGCGGCCGTGGATCGTGTCGGATGAACTGTGGTCGCTGATCGAGCCGTTGCTGCCGAAGCCGGGTCCGAAGAAGGTCCAGGGCAGACCGCGGGTGCCGGACCGCCAGGCCCTGTCGGGGATCCTGTTCGTCCTGCACACCGGCATCCAGTGGGAGTACCTGCCCCAGGAGCTCGGCTTCGGCTCGGAGATGACCTGCTGGCGGCGTCTTGCGGCCTGGAACGAGGCCGGCGTCTGGGACCGACTGCACGTACTGCTGCTGAACGAGCTGCGGTCGAAGAACCAGCTGGACTGGGAACGGGCGGTGATCGACTCCTCGCACGTGCGGGCCGCCCGACGGGGCCCAAAAGCGGGCCCAGCCCGGTCGACCGCGCACGGCCGGGCAGCAAGCACCACCTCATCGTCGACGGACAGGGCATCCCGCTCGCGGTGTCGCTGACCGGCGGCAACCGCAACGACGTCACCCAGCTCGAGCCGCTGCTCGACAAGGTTCCCGCCGTCGCGGGCCGGGTCGGCAGACCCCGTCGACGCCCCGATGCACTGCTGGCGGACCGCGGCTACGACCACGACAAGTACCGCCGCCTGCTCTGGCAGCGCGGGATCCGCCCCGTGATCGCGAGACGGGGCGAGCCCCACGGCACTGGCCTGGGCATCTTCCGCTATGTCGTTGAGCGCACGATCGCCTGGCTCCACGGCTTCCGCCGCCTGCGCATCCGCTGGGAACGACGCGACGACATCCACGAAGCATTCCTCGGCCTCGCCGTCTGCCTGATCACCCACCGTCACGTTCGACGCCTCTGTTAGGACCTCTTTAGGGCACGAGACTCGACGGTGGCGCGTGATACCAGGCAGGCATCATGACCTTATGGCGATGACACTCCGGCTTCCCGACGACCTGGACACGAAGCTTACGGAGCGGGCTCGTGGGGAGGGTTGCAGCAAGCAGGAGCTTGCCATCGGGGCCATTCGTGATGCCCGGGACCGGGCCGAGCTGAAGGTCGATGACGTTCTGGCCGGTCTGATGGACAGCGATGCGGAGATTCTGGACTACCTGAAGTGAGCGGCGTGCGCTACCTCCAGATCGACGAGATCCTGGCCATCGTGCGCACGGTCAACGGTGCCGAGCACAGCGTGCGTGACATGGGCCTCCTTGTGTCGGCGATCGAACGGCCCCGGACGAACGTCTTCGGAGCCGAGCTGTATCCCACCCTGCACGAGAAGCCGCGGCACTACTGCACTCCGTCGCCCGCAATCACGCGCTGATCGACGGCAACAAGCGCACCGCCTGGCTCGCCATGCGCGTCTTCCTGCGGTTCAACGGCGCCAGCGCCAGTACCGTCCCGCCGCACGGGCGCCGGCCCGACGGACCCGAGGCCCGTCACGCGCTGCTCACCAGCAGCCCTCTCCTCAGCAGCGCACTGGGACCGGCGCTGCTGATCGCCCTGTCCGCCCTGGGGGTTCTCGCCCTGGACACGGCGTTGTGGGTCTCGGTGGTCAGTGAGGTGGCGGCGCCGGCCCGGTGGGGCTTCGTGGGCGGGCTGCGTGTCGGCGCCGGGCGTCTGGGAGCCCTGATCGCCGGCGTACTCAACGCCGTGATCGGTCTTGGCGTGGTCGCTGTCAAACTCGTCGCCGGGCATGAGAGGGCCTGTGGTGGTGTTCGCAGAGCGCATACGGTGGCAGACCGGTCGGAATCCTCGGCGCCGCGGCCGGAGCGGTCCCGGCACCCCGGCGAACAGCCGCACGTCCCCGTCCGGTCGGGTCAGGTCCGAGCCGTCAGATCCAGGTCAGTCGCCACAGGCGCAGAAGCCCGGTGCCGTCCACCGCGTACTGGCCGCCGCCCACGTCCTCCCCGGACACCACGAAGTCCTTGGCCTGCCACAGCGGGACGACGGGCACGTCGCGGGCGACGATCCGCTGAAGGGCTTCGAGGTCGGCTTCGGCGTCGCTCCGGTCGGCGAAGCGCTGACTGCTCGTGATCAGCCGGTCGGCGGCCTTGCTGCCGTACCCCGTCGCCATGGTGCCGTCCGTGCCGACGAGAGGACCGCCGAAGGTGTCGGGATCGGGGTAGTCGGCGACCCAGCCGACGGCGTAGGCGTCGAGCTCTCCCTCGGCCCAGCTCTTCTGGAATTCGTCCCATTCATATCCTCTGAGGGTCACCTTGAACAGCCCGTCGGCCTCTAGTTGCTTTTTCACCTCCGCAGCCTCCTCGTGGGCTGATCCGCGTCCCGCCGCGTAACCGTAGGTGAAAGACAGCGGGATTTCCTCACCGGCCTCGACGAGGAGGCGGCGTGCCTTTTCGGCGTTCTTGTGAGGGTAGTTGTCGAAGAAGGAGGTGGTGTGGCCCGTGATGCTCGTCGGGATGAGGGAGTAGAGCGGGTCCACGGTTCCGTCGTAGACGTCGTAGGAAATCCGGTCCCTGTCTATCAGCCAGGCCGCCGCCTGCCGTGCGCGTCTGTCGTGAAACGGCTTGCCGCGGCGGTTGTTGAGATACAGGTTTCGAGTCTCCGCGCTCTGCGCCTCCGTCACGCGAAGCCCCGGATCGCTCGGGTTCAGATCGGCGAGCATTTCGGGGGGAAGCTGTCTGAGGGCGACATCGATGCGGTGGGATATCCAGGCCCGGGCGAGTGAGTCGGGGGTGTCGTAGAAGTGGAGTTCGATCGGCCGGCCGGTGTTCTCGGCGGCGCCCTTGTACCGAGGGTTGGGCGAGAGGGAGATCTTCTCGCCCTTCGCGTAGGAGACGACGCCGTACGGTCCGGTCCCGTCGATCCGGCCGTCCGAGCGCAGGGAGTCCGCCGGGTACGTGGTCGAGTCGACGATCGAGCCCGCCCCGGTCGTCAGCTTGAAGGGGAACGTGGCGTCCGGTGCGGTCAGTCGGAAAGTGACGGTCCGGTCGCGGGCGTCCATCGACTCGATGGTGTCCAGGAGGGACGACGGCCCCACGTCGGAATCTATCTTCTTGACCCGTTCGAACGAGAACCGGACGTCCTTGGCTGTCATTCTGCGTCCGCTGGAGAAGGTGATGTCATCCCGCAGCCGGCATCGATAGGTGCGTAGGCCGGAATCGGTGAAGGAGCAGCTTTCGGCTGCGTCGGGTACGGGCTCCGCCACTCCGGGCTCCAGGGTCAGCAGTGTCTGGAAGACATTGCTGTACAGAGCCGTCGAGCCGGAGTCGTAGCCGCCGGCCGGGTCGAGTGACGTCGGCGGTTCCGTCGTCCCGACCTTGATGGTGGCGCCCTCCTGGTCGTCCGTCGGGTAAAGCAGCAGACCGGCTGCCAGTGCCGTGGCGATCACCGTGGGTGTGACGACGGACGCACGGATGTGCGCACGAATAGGCCTCATGAGGCTCGTCCTCGCAAGATCGAGACGAACAGGAATTCTCGTACCCGTGGGGGGAGAGTGCGTCGGCCAAGTATGCGCAGGCGTCGCTTCCTTCGGAGCCCGACGGCGCTTCCGGAACGAAGTCTTATGACTGACACGGCGGAACTGTTATGCCCCGTTCGGTGAGAGGGCCGCCAGGAGTCGGCACCCCCTCCCAGCAGCCGTTCCGACTCGTCTCCGGTGGTCCTGCGGACCCGCTTGCACCGGTCCCGCCCACGGTCTCACTCCTCGACGCCATTCCCTGTGCAATGTCACCTGTGCCATGTTCCATGTTGCAGGGCGTGGCCATGCCAAGACGGAGAGGACATCCGTCTTCCGTCAGGTGGCAGCGCGGTACTCCGTTTCCCACGCCCTCTCCCCCTTCAGTCGGCCGTGCTCCGCACGGCCGGATCCCTCATGGGAGGCGCTGTGAGAAAGTCACTGGTACGGCGAGGTCTGGGGGCGGCGCTGCCGCTGGCCCTGACCGTCGCCATGAGCGTGGGCCTGCTGTCGCAGCCGGCCGGCGCAGCCGGGAACACCGGGTCCGTCGTGCACGTCGCGGCGGACGACCCGGAGCACGCGGGACCCCCGCCCGTCGCGCAGTCCCCCACCGCCGAGACGGAGCACGTCGCGCAGGGACGCACGAAGGCGTCCGAGCTTCCGCCCGTGGCCGCGAGTAAGGACGCGCTCAAGGAGGTGTACGGCAAGACCGCGAAGGCGCCGGTCCGTCCCTCGAAGTCGACGGACAAGGCGGTCGCCGGCAAGACCGGCAACTCCCGTGCGCGTGCCGCCGCGTGCAACGTCTCCGACTTCACCAGCCGGAGCGGCGGCGCGCTGGTCCAGCAGATCAAGGCGTCCACGACCGACTGCGTCAACACCCTGTTCAACCTGACCGGGAACGACGCCTACTACGCCTTCCGTGAGTCGCAGATGACCTCGGTCGCCTACGCCCTGCGCGACGGCTCGACGTCCTACCCGGGCAACGCCTCCACCGGTATGCCGCAGCTCGTGCTCTACCTGCGCGCCGGCTACTACGTGCACTACTACAACGCCGGCACGGTGGGCACCTACGGCAGCAGCCTGCAGACCGCGATACGCGCCGGGCTCGACGCCTTCTTCGCCAGCCCGCACTCCCGCGACGTCAACGACGCCAACGGCGAGACGCTCGCCGAGGCCGTCACGCTCATCGACAGCGCCGAGGAGAACGCCCGCTACATCCACGTCGTCAAGCGACTGCTGGCGGACTACGACTCCACCTGGAACTCGTCGTGGTGGATGCTCAACGCGGTCAACAACGTGTACACGGTGACCTTCCGCGGTCACCAGGTGCCCGCGTTCGTGAGTGCCGTGCAGTCTGACCCCGGCCTGATCGACGCGCTCTACAACTTCGCGAGCGGCCACCTCGCGCTGCTGGGAACGAACCAGTCCTACCTCACGTCGAACGCGGGACGTGAACTCGGCCGGTTCCTGCAGCATTCCGCACTGCGCTCCAAGGTCAGCCCTCTGGCCGGCGGCCTGCTCAACTCCAGCTCCATCAAGGGCCGGACGGCCCCGCTGTGGGTCGGTGTCGCCGAGATGACCGACTACTACGACAAGGCCAACTGCTCCTACTACGGCACCTGCGACCTCCAGGCACAACTGGCCCGCTCCGTCCTGACGGTGACCTACCCATGCAGCTCCAGCATCACCATCAAGGCGCAGCAGATGACCTCGGGCGAGCTGTCCTCCAGCTGCAGCAGCCTGCGCAACCAGGACGCCTACTTCCACAACGTGGTCCGTGACAACGGCCCCGTCGCGAACGACAACAACAGCACCATCGAGGTCGTGGTCTTCGACTCCAGCACCGACTACCAGACCTACGCCGGCGCGATGTACGGGATCGACACCAACAACGGCGGCATGTACCTGGAGGGGAATCCGTCGGCGGCCGGCAACCAGCCGCGCTTCATCGCCTACGAGGCCGAGTGGCTGCGTCCGGACTTCCAGATCTGGAACCTCAACCACGAGTACACCCACTACCTCGACGGCCGCTTCGACATGTACGGCGACTTCAACGCCAACATCACCACCCCGACCATCTGGTGGGTCGAAGGCTTCGCCGAGTACGTCTCCTACTCCTACCGCGGCGTCCCCTACACCGAGGCCACGACCGAGGCGGGGCGTCGCACGTACGCGCTGAGCACCCTGTTCGACACCACGTACAGCCACGACACCACGCGCATCTACCGCTGGGGCTACCTCGCCGTGCGGTACATGCTCGAGAACCACCGCGCCGACATGGACACCGTCCTCAGCTACTACCGCGCGGGAAACTGGAACGCCGCCCGCAGCTACCTGACCGGCACCATCGGCACCCGCTACGACAACGACTGGTACACCTGGCTGGCGGCCTGCGCGGCCGGCAACTGCGGTGGCGGGGGCACCAACCCGCCCGGGAACCAGGCGCCCACCGCCGCGTTCACCACCGCCGTCCAGGGCCTGAACGTCACCTTCACCGACCAGTCCACCGACGCCGACGGCACCATCGCCTCCCGCTCCTGGAGCTTCGGCGACGGCACCACCTCCACGGCCACCAACCCCGTCAAGACGTACGGGTCGGCCGGGTCCTACACGGTCAAGCTGACCGTCACCGACGACAAGGGAGCCACCGCCACCGCCACGAGGACGGTCACCGTCGGCAGCGGCGGAGGCGGCGGCACCGAATGCACCGGGACCGACACTCGGGAACTGGGCCAGAACTGCCAACGCGGCAACCAGTCCGCCACCACCGGCAACTACGCCTACCTGTACCTCTACGTCCCGGCCGGCACCACCCAGCTGAAGATCACCACCTCCGGCGGGACGGGCGACGCGGACCTGTACTACAGCACCAGCGGCTGGCCCGGCACCACGAGCTACACGCAGCGGGCCACGGGAGCCGGCAACAACCACACCCTGACCATCACCAACCCGCCGGCCGGCGCCAACTACATCAGCCTGCACGCCGTCAGCAGCTTCAGCGGCGTCACCGTGAGTTCCGCCTACTGACCCACGGCTCCGCACCAAGGCACGACCCTCACGACGGCCCGGGGCGGCTCTCCCCGCCCCGGGCGGCGTCCGGTGCGGCGGCAGGGGGGGAGACCTCCGTCGCCCCGGACCGAGAACACATCGCCCGCCCGCACACGGGCATCCCTACCTCCCAGGAGGCAGAGCGTGAAGTCATTACCCGCACGCAGGCGACGCCGCGCCATGTGGTCCCTCATCACGTCCGTCGGTCTCACCTGCGCACTCGCCACACCCGCCGTCGGCAGCGGTGACCAGGGCACGTCACGGCTCAGCGCCTCGCAACAGGCCGCGGCCGGCCAACTCGCAGCGGACCAGCACATCTCCACCCAGGAGGCACAGCGGCGCGTACTGCGGCAGGAGCGGCTCACCGGCGTCGCAACAGCGCTGCGTGAGCGCCTGGGTTCCCGCTTCGCAGGAGCCTGGATCGACCAGAAGCACGGCGGCAGGCTGACCGTGGCCGTCACCCGGTCGACGGCCACGGCCCTCGTCGAGGCCCGGTCCGCGCAGGCTCAGGTACCCGACACGACCACCGTCGTCGTCGACCGCAGCCTGCGGCAACTCGACCGCATGTCCGCAGGACTGGCCCACCGTATCGCCGCAGCGAACAAGGGCGCCGCCCACGGCCTGCAGTCCGCGGTGGTGGTGCAGGACAACAAGGTTCGTCTGGACCTGCCACGGGGCAAGACCCTCACCCCCGCCCAGCACGCAGTCGTGGAGTGGGCGAAGCGGACCCTCGGCGATGGCCTCGAGGTCAGCACCTACGCGCATGCCTCCGAACCCTTCTACTGCGGCGGCCAGTACTCGTGCGACCCCCCGCTGCGCTCGGGCCTGGCCATCTACGGCACGAACGTCCGCTGCTCCAGCGCCTTCATGGCGTACAGCGGCAGCAGCTACTACATGATGACCGCCGGCCACTGTGCGGAGGACAGCTCGTACTGGGAGGTCCCCACCTACAGCTACGGCTACCAGGGGGTCGGTCACGTCGCCGACTACACCTTCGGCTACTACGGCGACTCCGCGATCGTCAGGGTCGACGACCCCGGCTTCTGGCAGCCGCGCGGCTGGGTCTACCCCTCGACCCGCATCACCAACTGGGACTACGACTACGTCGGCCAGTACGTGTGCAAGCAGGGCTCCACGACCGGCTACACCTGCGGGCAGATCACCGAGACCAACGCAACGGTGTCCTACCCAGGCCGCACCCTGACCGGCATGACCTGGTCCACCGCATGCGACGCTCCCGGTGACAGCGGCAGCGGCGTCTACGACGGCTCAACGGCCCACGGCATCCTCAGCGGGGGGCCGAACAGCGGATGCGGCATGATCCACGAACCGATCAGCCGAGCACTGGCGGACCGCGGGGTCACGCTGCTGGCCGGCTAAGCAGCCCGGGCGGACCGTGAGTACGCCGCCCCGGTCACATCACGAGGACGTCGACCGCCGCACGCGCGGTCGGCGTCTTTCCCCGTGCTCCGCTCCGTCCGCCACCCAGCGGACTGGGGGCGGGGGCGTGGCACGTCGTGCACGCCGCAGCGCGGTGGAACCCGTCGGCCGATTAGACCGTACCGGGGAGCGCCTTTCCGGCTCCGTTCGTGGGACGGGCGGGTGCGTATGCGCGCGTCACCCATTTCTGGAAGTGCGGAGCCTGCGACAGCAGTTGCCAGTGGGCGCGTACGGCATGATGGTGCACCACCTCGACGGCCGACGCCTCGACCGAATCCCGCCGCCAGACGAGCAGATGCCGCTGCCACAGCGGATCCCCCGCGAGGGGTTTAACCAGTACTCCGCCCACCGGGCGCATGGTGGGCTGGACGGCAGCCACCCCCAGACCCTTGGCGATCATCGACTGCAGTTGGTCGAGCATGTGGAACTCGTGGGTGACGGCGGGCCTGAACCCCGCGGCCCCACAAGCGTCGTAGAAGGCGCCGGGCCAGCCCACCCCGTCGTCCGCGGAGACGAACCACGCGTCCTCCGACAGGTCGGCCAAGGACACCTCCAGCCGGTGCGCCAGTGGGTGATCGGCAGGGGTGGCCACGAACACCGGGACGGTTCTGATAGCTCGGTGGTCCAGCTTCGGAGAGTGTCGAAGAGGCAGCCCTGGGTAGTCGCAACCCAGGGCGACGTCGAGCTCGCCGGCCTCTAGGAGATCGATGAGTTCTCCGGTCGCGTACACACTGCTGACCGAGACGGTCAGATCGGGGCAGGCTTCACGGAGGACGTCGAGCAAGGTGGGTACCACCGGTGTGTTGATGGCCCCGAGGCGAAGCCGACGTGTCGCCCCGGACGAGCGGGGAGGCCGCAGCCGTGCGAGATTGTCGGAGAGCGCCAGGATCTCCCGGGCCCGGCCGACGACCTGGGCGCCGTAGGCGGTGAGCTCCACGCCCGCGCTGCTGCGCAGGAAGACCCCCTCGCCGAGCAGTCCCTCGATGCGGCGCAGTTGGGTACTCATCGCCGGCTGGGTGTATCCGAGCGCCGCAGCAGCCCGGCCGACGCCCCCCGCGTCGGCTATCGCACACAGCACGCGCAAGTGGCGCAGCTCAAGTTCCACGGGGGCACCTCGCTCCGGGCGAACAGAGTTCCATTATGCGCCAGGAGGAAGGCGGTGGGGAATCCGGGACGGCCTGACGCCTTCGGTCGACCAGAAGCCCGAGGGTTATGGATGAGCCGGAGCCTCTGGTATGGCCTGGCCGGTTGTTCCCGGGTGACCGCCGTGGAAATCTCGGACCTGCGTGTTGGTCCGCAGAGGCGACTGCGGAAGCCTGAAGCGCACCGCCATCGAGGAGCGACATCATGCCTCACACCTGCATCAGCTTCACCGTCGAAGCGACCGGGGCCGCGGTTCACCGCGCCCGCCACCGCGTCTCCACCGCGCTGAGCTGGTGGGGAGGGCCGGTCGAGGAAGAGCTCCGCTTCAGCGCGGAACTCGTGACCTCCGAGCTCCTCACCAACGGGCTGCGGCACGCGGGCGGGCCCATGACCGTCGAGTTGACGCTGGTGCACGACATGGTCGTCGTCGCGGTCCTCGATGACAGCCGGGAGCTGCCGCGGCCTCGGCAGACGGAGGCGGACGACGAGTGCGGGCGGGGACTCGCCCTGATCGAGGACCTCAGTCTGATACGGGGAGTCGAGACCACTTCCCGCGGGAAGCGCTGCTGGGCGGTTCTGCCGCTGCGGACGCCACAGGAGCGGGCTATCGAGTCGGCTCCGGCTGAGGAGGCGGACCACGGCTTCGAGGCGCACCGGGAACGCTGGTCACTGGCTCCCCAGGGAAGCGGACTACTGGCGAGTCTGTTTCCGGCGATGTGAGCTCGTCCTCCTCGGGCGGCCCAGTAGCCGACCCAGGGCAGGCGGGTGTGCCTGAGGGCGTGATGACGCTCGTCTGACGCTCTGGCCGCTTTCAAGCTGCACAGCGAGCCGAGAAACAGCCCTTGACCTGGCCTTTTCTGCGGCTGCCTCAGGCCGACATCTTTCCGATGACGCACCACGTGGAGTGCGTGGCGATCCTCGAACCTGCGGTCAAGGGTTCCTGACCTCAGCTCTGTATGACGATGACACTCCGGCTCCCCGACGACCTTGACGCGAAGCTCACCGAGCGGGCTCGTCGGGAGGGCCGCGGTAAGCAGGAACTCGCCATTGAGGCCATCCGTGAGGCCCAGGACCGGGCCGAGCTGAAGGTCGATGACGTCCTGGCCGAGCTGATGGACAGCGATGCGGAGATCCTGGACTACTTGAAGTGACCGGCATGCGCTCATCCAGGCGGTTCAACGGCGTCGGCGCCAGTACCGTCCCGCCACCCGTCTCCGTGGCCGGCCCGTTCATCGAGGATGTCGCACAGGACAACGTCGAGGTGGAGGCCATCGCCAAGCGTCTGTCGACCTGGTTCCCCGTGAGTTGACGCTCGGCTGACGGGATCCGGACCACTGCCGTGACGATCAAGGCCGAGGAGAACCTCGACGGCACGTGCCCGCCGCGATGCTCCGACCCGGACGTGTCCGTCGGGACATCGCGCTTGGCTACAACCGCACACGGGTCGCCTGACCTGTGCGCGGTGGGGACGCACCTGGAGTGCGCGACGATTCCGGAACCCTCTGTCGGCCCGCGGTTTGCTCTCCAGGTCGCGTCGTTACGGCGGATCGGTGGACGAGGTGTTCTCCGCGTGCGCCGGGGGGTAAGGGACGGGGTCCCCGGGAGAGGCGAAGCCGAGGGGAGGGGACTGGGGCGGAGCGAAGGGAGGGGGCTGGGGCGGAGCGAGGGGAGGGGGTTGAGGCGGGGCGAAGGAAGGGGGCTGAGGGGGAACCAAGGGAGGGGGTTGAGGCGGAGCGAAGGAAGCGGGCTGAGGCGGAGCGAAGGGAGGGGGTTGAGGCGGAACGAAGGGAGGGGGTTGAGGCGGGATCGGGGGCGTGTTGTCGCGGCGCTTGCGGGTGGCGGCGGCCTTGGCGCGGTCGAACGCGGCCCGGCCCTTGTCCGCCGCGGCGCGGTGCAGTTCGGAGTCGACGACTCGCCGGACGGTCTCGTGCCCGGCGATCCGCTGCCGGCTGTCCTGGGCGCTTTGAACCGCGTTCTCCCAGGCCGCCCGGCCACCGCGGACCCTGGTGCGCCCCAGGTCCATCGTCTGGCGGACGCCCTGCCGCGCGGCGCCCCAATCGGGCTGGGGCAGCGTGATGTTGCCGACGGTGGTGCCGGCCAGGCGGTCGGCGAGGGAGAGCCGGCGGCCCCGGAGGGCGGGGACGCCATTGGCCCAGAAGACGGCCACCGCGACCATCCAGCACAACACCGACAGCGCGAACGAGCCGCTGATCAGCACGAAGCAGGCCACCGCGAAGCAGCCGACATCGGCGAGCGTGGTGACACCGGCTCGGATCGCGGCCCGACGAGGCCCGAGGACACCCGGCTGGGTGGGGGAGACGCGCAGGCCGAGCAGCAGCTTGCCCACGGTGCGGTTGGTCAGCACGAGCGCCGTGAAATGGTAGGCGAAGGTGATGAGTACCAACGCGACGAACGCCTGCTGGACGGCACTCACAGCGGAGCCCCAGATGTCGTCCCACACCTGCTCGGGGACATCGAGCGGCTGACCGCCCGAGGTGAGAACCTCCCAGGCACTGCTGCCGACCAGCTCGGTGGTGTCGGTCATCAGCGCGCTGATGCGATGGAAAGTGAAGGAGGCGAGAAGCACGGCCACCGCGACCACGAGGGCGAAATCGATCAGCCAGGCCATGATCCGTCGACTGGCCCCAGGCATGTGCGGCCCGTAGGCTAAGCCGAATTCTTCGGCTGCTCCTGTCCTTGCGGACCTCGAATATTGAGACACGTACGCCCCCGTGATGACGAAGAGTCAGCAAAAGCCGAGTGGCACAGGTTAGCGCAGCCCCATGGCACCGGGCAGGTGCGCGTGAGAACCCGGACGCGGACCGGGGAGTGGTCGTGCGCCATGCAGGGAAGACCGGTGTTTGCTGATTGCGGCTCCCGGGGAGATCGGGACCGGATACGGTCCTGACCGAAGGGGTATTGACGTGCCGCAGGAATCCTGGGCCGAGCTGGGGGAGACCATCAGCGTCATTCGAGCCGAGTTGCAGAGCGCCATGGAAACGGGGAGGGGGGAGTCCGTCAGATTCAGGACCGGGCCGGTCGAGCTCGAGTTCACGGTGGAGGTCAAGAAGGACGGTGGGGCCAGGGCCAAGGTCTTCGTTCTTCCATGGACGGTCGAGGCCCAGGGCGCCGCAAGCGTGGGTCGGACCCATCGTGTCAAGCTCACCCTGCAGCCGGTCGACGGCGACGACAACGACTTGAGAATCTCCGCCGACTCCCCGCGGCGTCCGAAATAGCGCCAACGGCCCCGCGTGGAGATCAGCTCGTCTGGTGAGGGACAGGACGGGGGATGGACCAGGCACGGGTCATGGAGATCTGGAATCCGGCCTCAGGGAGGTCGGGCAGCGGGTACCTGATCGGCGACCACGTCGTGCTCACCGCACACCACATCGTGGACGGGGTTCCGATGCGCGGTGGCGTGGAGGTCCGGCAGCTGGATCCGGAGAGCCGCACGGACTGGACGGCTGCCGAACTGGTGTGGCTGCCGGAAGAGGCCGCTTCGGGGGTGCTGCCGGACGCGGACGGTGCGCTGCTGCGGATCACCGGGCCGGACTGGCGACCGCCGGTGACGCCACCGGTGCGGTTCGGGCGGGTCGTGGGCAAGCACCGAGTGCCCTGCGTCGGACTGGGCTTTCCCGACGCGGTGACACGTCCCGACCATGCGCGGGACACCATGCCTGTACGCGGCCATGTGGACCCGTTGCACGGCATGAGATCGCGGATGACGACGGTGCAGGTCGACGTCGGCATCGTGCCGAGCCGCTCGGGATGGCGCGGCAGCTCGGGGACCGGGCTGCTGTGCGGACCGCATCTGATCGCGGTCGTGACCACGGAGAAGGGCTTCGCCCCCGGCGTGCTGGAAGCCGTCCCCGTCAGCGTCCTCGCCGAACTGCCGGGATTCGAGCAGACCTTGCGTGCCCACGGTGTCCACTTCGTCGTCGAGGACGTCGACGGGGCGCCTCCTGGGCCCGACGACGAGCCGGACCACACGCCGATCGCCCTGCCTCCACCCTCATCACGGCAGCGCCTGAGGAAGCTGCTGGCGCCCGCAGCGGCAGGGACGACGACGATCCTGGCGCTCCTGGCGCTGTCCCCGCCCTCGCCGGGCGTCAGTTGGCCGGTCGGGTCGACGCTCTCCGGCGTTCTGGCCGGATGGGGTATCGATTGGTTCCGTGGCCCGCGGCCGGCAGGAGCCGGCCGGGAAGACGCGGTCCGAGGGCTGCGCGAGGTCGTCCGAGGTGAGGTGGGGCGACGTCGCTGGCAACTGCTGGGCAACGACCGCAAGGCCATCAACGTCACTTTCGTCACCCTGCCACAGGGCGGCAGGGACGCGGACAGCGCCTGGCCCCGCGGGGATTTCGACGGCATCGCCCATTACCTGGACGCGCTCCGGCCCAAACGCCTGGTCATCACCGGCGGTCCCGGCTCGGGCAAGACGCTCCTGGCTTATGAACTCGTTCACCGGTTGCTCGCACGCACGCACTACGACGGTCCGGTTCCGGTCCCGGTCGACCTGTCGGAGTGGGACACCGGCGTGGTGTTCGCCGACTGGTTCACCGCTCGCCTGGGTCAGGAGTACCTGGGCGGCTCCGAGGCCAGGGCACGGGACCTGTTGGCCTCCGGCCGAGTGATGCCGGTCCTGGACGGCCTCGACGAGATGGACCCCGCGGACGGTGAACGACCCAGGGCCGTCACCGCACTCGCCGAACTCAACCGGTTCGCCGGTCCGTTGGTGCTGACCTGCCGTGCGGACGAGTACGCCGAGCTCAGCCGCGCCGATCAGCGTCTGCTGGACTGTGCGACGGTGCGGATCGAGAGGGTCCAGCCCGTCGACGGCTGGCGGTTCCTGAACGAACGGACCAGGGACAGGGCCCGGCTCGCCGAGCTGGAGAGCGAGCTCCGCGCAACGGGGACGGCCATGAGAGCCGTGCTGTCCTCACCATGGATGCTCACCCTGGCGTCACTGGCCTCGCAGACGGAGGCCGGAGCCGCGAAACTCCTCTCCTTCGTCGGTGCCCCCGCCTCGGACGGCCGAGCGCGGGAGGAGCTGCGGGCGACCTTGCTGGAGGAACTCGTCCCGGCCTTGTGCGAGCCGGATCAGGGCGAACGGCGCCGGCGGTACCAGGCGGAAGCCGTGACCCGGTGGCTACGGCTGCTCACCACGAGCCTCCGCGGCGGCCACGCCGCCCCGGCCGACGACGGCGGCGCCGTCATGCCGTCCCGAGACCTGGCCATCCATACGCTGTGGCCGGTCGCCGGGCCGCGCAGCGCCCGTTATGCGGCCGCGGCGATCACCATCGCCTGCTGGCTTCCCGCGCTGCTTTCCCTGGCGGTATGCCTCCACCGCAACCACGCCCTGCCACTGCCCGGCGCGGTGCTGCTCGCACTGCTGACCCCCGCGCCGCTGCTGTCGGCCTGGAACGCACGCGCACGGTACGTCCAGCCCCGCCGGATCCTGTTCCAGCGGCTGTGCAGCGGACTCGGCTGGAGCCGGGTACTCCTGGGAGCCACACTGGGCGGCGTCCTCATGCTGCCGCTGACGCCCGTGTTCGGTCCGGGCTTCGCGCTGGCCGCGGGCACCGGATTCGCCGCCGTCTTCGGCTTCGGCCTGGCGCTGGCGGTGCGCGCGGACATCGACCGCCCCCGCCTGCTGGCCGTCGCTACCCCGACAGCCCTGGCGGTGACAGCGGGGGCCGGATTCCTCGCCGGCCGACTCGGCGATTTCATCGGGCTCACCGCGGGATGCGGTGCCGGAGCAATCGGGCTGGCGGTGGGGGTACCCGCGGGGCTGCGCGCCGCCCGGCGCAAGGACGGCGGAGACCCGGACCCGGATCCGCCCGGGGTGCCCACGCCGCTGTCTCCCCTGCGCAACGACGCGATGGCAGGGGTGGTGTCCGGCGTCGTCGTCGTGATCCTCACGCTCTACGGGACGCTGTGCGTCGAATGGCTGCGGGTTCCCTGGCCCCTCGCCGTCGTCACGGCCCTGGCCTGCGGCGTTGCTGCCGGGCCCGGCTTCGTCGCGGTCACCAGCCGCCAGTACCTCGGTCTGCTCCTGGCCATGCACGGAAGGCTGCCGTGGCGCCTGACCGCATTCCTCCGCTGGTGCCACGAACGCGGTCTGCTGAGGTCAGCAGGAACGGTCTACCAGTTACGTCACGACGAACTGCTCGACTGGCTCCGGCGCTGACCGGTCACTCGCGCCGGCAGCCGACGGTCTCGGTCCATGGGCGGCGCCCTCTGTGTGCAGACGGTCCACGTAGGATCTCCGCTCGGAGGGTGGTGGCATGGTCATGAGGGACTACCGGTGGTGCGCGGCGGTCGCGGCGGCACTGCTGCTGGCCGGCTGTGGCGGTGGCGACGGCGGTGACGCGGAGGGCGGCAGCGGGGGCGGCAAGGCGGTGGCGCTCACGAAGGAACAAGTACGGGAGACGCTGCCGGACGGCGAGGCCATGCCGGGCTGGAAGGAGTCCGCCCGGCCCACGGCCGTCGAGATGGACGAGCTCTACCGTTCGCAGGCCTGCCCCATCAAGGGCAACGCGGGGTGCGAGAACTCCCGCTTCTTCGGCGCCTCGACCTTCCGGAACGACGACAGCGCCGCCACCGTCACCTTTCTGATCGTCGCCTACGACAGCGAACGGTCCGCCCGGAACGCGTACGACGTGCTCTGGGACGGCTTCTACAGCAAGAGGGCGGGACAGAGCCCCAGGACGTTCGGCCTCGGTCCGGTCGGTGACGAACGCGACGCCCGGTTCGGTGCCTCCGGTTTCCTCGGCGAGCCCGGTGCCGTGACCCAGACCCGGGTCGGCACGACGCTGCTGTGGACCGAGGCGGTCTCCACGGACAAGGGCGGCATCGACGAGGACGGTGCCCGGGACCTGGCAACGATGCTCGCCCAGCGCGCCCGGCAGGCCCAGGACGGGGACGAGCCCTCCGCCGCGCTCGACGGCTGACCGGGGCGCAGGGTCATGCCGGGCCGGGAGCTGTTCGGGGAATCGTGTGAGAGGGCTGTCCGGGGTTCGGGGATTCAACCACCGGCCGCCCCGGGTGATGATACAAGCGACAGGTGATCAGGCCGGTGGCCGCGTGGATACGGTGGAGTGGCCTGCCCGGAGGAAGTTGGGGGAGTTCATGACGTTCGAGCAAGAATGGGCCGAACTGCGCGAGGCGTCGGCCACACGGACGGCCATGCAGATCGACAGCATTCCGGCCGAAGGCGGCGGAGGCGGTGGTGGGGACCTGGTGGTCCACCGGGACGACCTCGGCGCCATCGGCAGCGACGCGTACGACCTGCTGGGACGGCTGGGCAAGGACGGCGACATCGCCCGTGCCTCCACCTTCGACGCGGCGACGGCGCTGACCAACGGGAACTTCGTGAGCGGTGCGGCCGTGCTGAAGGTGCACGACTTCTGGCAGACCCACCTGAAGACGCTGCTGGACTCCTGCGCGCAGATCTCGAACCACCTCGATTACAGCAAGGCCCGGCACGCCAAGGACGAGGCGAAGATCGAGGGCGATCTGACGCGGATATCCGTACTGTCGGAATACATGAAGTAGGGCTCGGGGGAGCGCGCGACAATGCTGAAGTACGAGGACATCATCGACGCCCCGGTGGCGAAGCTGAAGGCCGCCGCCGACGACTGGTCCGAAATGGCGGGGAAGCTGGACAAGCTCGCCACCGACGCCGCCGACGGGATGAAGGCGAAGGCGGACAAGGCGGCCTGGGAGGGCGTCAACGCGGGGGTCACCAAGGCCTTCATCGGCAAGACGGTCAAGGAGTTCGCGGACGCCGCCGCCGAGGCCAAGGGCGTGAAGCTGATCCTGGAAGAGGGTCACGCGGCCATCAAGAAGGCCAAGGACGACCTGGTCAACATCCGGGACCACGAGGGACCCGCGGCCGGCGTCCGCGTGGACGGCAAGGGCAAGGTCACGGCGAAGAACCCGTTGTCCGAGATTCCCGCGGCGCGGCACGACCCCGACTACAGCCAGCTCCTCCAGGAGGAGAAGAAGAACATCGAGTCGTGGCAGAAGCGGATCGACCTCATCGTCGACAACTGCAACGACACCGACCTCTCCTTCAAGAACACCCTCGAGGCCAACGTCACCGACCGCAAGGACTTCAGCGCTCCGAAGTACACGAAGCTGGACCAGGAGGAGGCCGCCCGTGCCGCCGCCCTGGCGGCCAAGGGCCAGGACCTCACGCACAAGCAACTTGAGCAGCTCAACGAATTGCTGAAGGACAACAGTTCGTCGGAGGAGTTCGCCAAGAACTTCTATCAGAAGCTCGGCCCCGAGAAGTCGCTCGCGTTCTTCGGTCAGCTCGCGATGGACACGCAGGAGTACGGCAAGGTCGACGCGGAGCGCCTCAAGGACGTGCAGGAGCTTCAGAAGAACCTGGGCCTCAACCTGGCCACCGCCTCCCACGACAAGCAGTTCACCGAGAAGTGGGGCCCCGAGCTGCGCAAGTTGGGTACAGAGCACATCGAGTTGTCCAAGTACCAAACCGGCGGGCCGTTCGGGTACCAGCTGCTCGGCGGGATCATGCGGTACGGGAACTACGACGCGAAGTTCCTCAACCCGATCGCCGAACACGTGGCGCAACTGCACGCGAAGAAGCCGGACCTGTTCGCCGAGACCAAGATGGTGAACAGCTGGTTCAAGAACCCCTACAACCCCTCCGGGGTGAACGGTGCCGGCTACGACCCGGCCACCGCCATGCTGGAGGCGCTCGGCAACAGTCCGGAGGCGGCGAAGAAGTTCTTCGCCGACCCCCCGACCGCCTACAACGAGGACGGTACGGTCAACCACGGCGCCACGGCCGACCTCGGCAAGGACAAGGACGGCGAGGCGTTCGACAACTACCTCGACTTCTTCACCAACGAGAAGTGGGAGTCGTTCGGCGACGTCAACACGCTCGACCCGAAGGAGCTGGAGGCGTCGGTCAACCACATGCCCGACGCCCTGGGCCACGCCCTCGAGGCTGCCACGCTCGGCTACCCCGCCGGGCACCCGGACGCCCACGTGGTGCGGGACGCGGACAACGCCGCGATCATGCAGAAGGTCATGGAGAAGTACAGCGAGGAGCCGGGCCTGCTCAAGGAACGCCACGAGGCGATGGCCGACAGCCTGGGCGTCATGGGCGCTGGCTACATCGACGACATCAACTGGGCGCTGGCCGAGAACGATCCGGGCAGTGTGTTCGCGCCGGGCAAGAACCCGGACGGGCACATCGACTTCGGGGACAGCGTGGACGGGAACGGGCGGAGCGTCGTCCGGGGCTTCCTCAGCACCCTCGGGCAGCATCCGGACGCCTACGCGACGCTCTCGACCGCGGAGCAGGTCTACACCCGCAGCGTGCTGGAAGGGACAGTGGGGCCGGACGGAAAAATCACCGAGGAGGTCGAGGCCAGGGCCAGGGCGACCGTGCGAGTGGGCGCCGAGGTGCAGGGCATGCTCGACCAGTCCCGGGCCGATCAGGTGGAGGCGACGAACCTCAAGACCCACGAGGACTACGAGAAGGCGGTAGCCAAGCGGTCGGGCTGGATCGAGTTCGGGGCCACGGCGGGTATCGCGGCGGGCGTCGCCTTCCTGCCCGCGACGGCGGCCGTGGGCACGGCCGCGGTGCTCATCCCGCTGGCGACCGACACCGCCAGTGGCGCTGCGGAACAGGTCATAGGCCAGATGATCGGTGATATCTCGGACAAGTCGGTGGATGAGCACAAGGAGAAGATGGAGGACCTCACCGACCAGGAGAGGAAGGCGGTCTACTCCGCCGGTGAGAACATGGCCGAGGCCCCGATGGAGGAATTCCTGAGGCGTCACGGCTTGGACTCCGACAAGAACGTGTTCAAGCAGGACCTGCACGAATCAATGCTGATTGGCTACGGGGTCGGCAACGACCGGGCGAAGCAGCAGGGCAATGGTCCGGAGACCGGCTGAGGCCGGTGGACGGCCGAGGACACGTGAGGATGCGGACAGTGATCAGTCGTAGGTCGGTACGCCGGGGACTCCTCTCCGCGGCCGTGGCCGGCTCGTTGTTTCTCGGCACCACGGGGTGCGGAGGTGACGGGAACGAGGACGGGGTTCCCGACGACTACAAGGTCGTCGCGGGGACGGAACTCTGCGGTGGCAAGGCCGTGTCCGCCGACGCGGCCAAGGCCCTGAAGGTGATCACCGGGTCGTCGCGCTTCGAGGCGTCGGCGGAGAAGGACACCGTCGCGCAGGCCGCGGAAGCTCTTGCCAACGCGTTCTTGGACCCCAAGACGTACGACGGGGACATCTGCCGTGTCTACATGCCCATCGGCACGCCGGATTTCGATCTCAGGATCACCTGGAGGCTGGCCGACGGCGCCCCGACGGACGACCCGGCGGCCCCGAAGTTCACCGTGCTGAAGATGGGTGAGGAGGCTCTGGCGGCGGCGGACATGGCGTACGTCCAGTTCGCGTGCATGAGCGACAAGCTGGCCGGCGAGTCGGAAGCGGCCCACATCGCCATCGGCGTGGAGCGCTGGATGATGCCGACCGAGCCCGAGGGCGACGTCGAGGCGTTGAAGGACGCCTACGCGACCGTGGCCCACTCCTTCTCGCTGGCCATGGCCAAGGAACTGCGCTGCGAGAAGAACGGCGGGCTCCCCGCGCGGCCCGTGCTGGAGCCCGCGTAGCCGCCGGCGTACGCGGCAACGACCACGAGCAGGCGGCCCCTCCTTAGGAGGGGCCGCCTGCCGTCAGGCCAGGGCGTCCACCCCGGTCAGCGCGCGGCCGATGATGAGCTTCTGGACCTGGCTGGTGCCCTCGTACAGGGTCAGCACGCGCGCGTCGCGCAGGTACTTGCCGACCGGGTACTCGTCGATGAAGCCGTAACCGCCGAAGACCTGGAGGCAGTTGTTGCTCACCCGCACCGCCGTCTCGCTCGCGTGGTACTTCGCGGCCGAGGCGTCGGTGGCGTACTCCTTCGGGGAGGCGCCGGCGTCCGCCATCCGGGCCACGTGGTGGGTGAGCAGCCGGGCGGTCTGCACGTCGACGGCCGAGTCCGCGAGGAGCTCCTGGACCAGCTGGAAGGAGGCGATCGGCTTGCCGAACTGGGTGCGCTCCGTGGAGTAGCGCACCGCGGCGTCGAGTGCGCCCTGGGCGAGGCCGACCGCGCCGGCCGACACCGATATCCGGCCGCGGGAGAGGGCACCGAGCGCGATGCCCAGGCCCCGGTCCACCTCGCCGAGGCGGGCCGAGTCGGGCACGCGCACCGACTCGTAGGTGAGTTCGGCGGTCGCCTGGCCCCGCAGCCCCAGCTTGCCGTGGATCTCCCTGGCGGTGAAGCCCGGCGTGTCCGTAGGGACCAGGAAGGCCGTGACGCCCCGCTCGCTGGTCCGGGCGAACGTCAACGCGACCGCGGCGACGGTGCCGTTGGTGATGAACATCTTGCTGCCGTCGATGATCCAGTCGTCGCCGTCGCGCCTCGCCCGGGTGGTGAGGGAACCGGCGTCGGACCCGGTGCCCGGCTCGGTGAGGGCGAAGCAGCCGAGCGCCTCACCCGCGGTGAGCCGGGGCAGCCAGCTCTCCTTCTGCTCGTCCGTACCGTGCGACGCGATGGTCTTCGACACCAGCCCCAGCGAGACCGACACGATGCCGCGCACCGACGAGTCGCCCCGGCCCAGCTCCTCGGTGACCAGGACGTACGACAGCATGTCGGCCTCGACGCCCCCGTACTGCTCGGGGAGCATCAGCCCGAGGATGCCGAGGTCCCCGAGGCGCTTGGCGATGCCCGGGTCGACCCGCTCGGCCCGGTCCCAGTCGCGGGTGTGCGGCACGATCTCGTTGTCGACGAACTCCGCCGCCAGGGCGCGGAAGTCCCGCTGGGTCTCGGTCAGCCCGAAGTCCCTTGTCAGCACGGTGTCTCTCCTTCAGTGGGTGGTGTTCAGCGCGCGGCGGGATCGGTGCCCGGCTCGGTGAGGGGGAGACCGAGCTGCGCCCGCTCCGTCAGCCACCGGGTGGGGCGGTACCGGGGGTCGGCGGTCGTGGCGTGCAGGGCACGCTGGAGGTCGAGCATGCGCCGGGCGCCGACGCGTTCGCCCCAGGCCAGCGGTCCGGTCGGGTACCCCAGGCCGGCCGTGACGGCGGTGTCGATGTCGGCCGGGGCGGCGATCCCGCGCTCCGCGATGGACGACGCCACGGACACGATCGACGCGAGCAGCCGCTGCGCGACGGAACCCGCCGTGTCACGCACCGGGGTGACACGGTGCCCGCCGCCGGCCAGGACGGCGCGGGCGTCCCGGGCGGCCTCCGGGTCGGCAGCCGGGGTCACCGACAGGACCCGGCGTGACGTGCCGAGGGACAGGGGGTCGACGCCGAGGGTGCGGGCGGCGGGCAGCCCCAGCTCGGCGACCGCGGCGGCCACGGAGGTGCCCCACACCGGTACGAGGACGAGCGCGTCCCCGGTGAGCGGTGCCGGCGTCGCGCCGGAGGCGGTCAGCGCGTCCCGCAGCGCGGCGGCGTCGGCGCTGTCACCGGGTACGTGCACGGGACGGGTGGCGTTCCCGGTGGGGGCGGGTTCGGGCTCCGCCGCGGGTGCGGCTGAGCCGTAGGTGTGGAAGCCGCGCCCGGTCTTGCGTCCGTGCAGCCCGGCCGCGACGCGGTTGGGGGTCAGGTACGAGGCGCGCAGCCGGTCGGAGTAGCGGAAGCCCTCCCAGATGGTGTCGATCACGGTCGCCGTCACGTCGAGCCCGGTGAGGTCCATCAGCTCGAACGGGCCCATGCGCAGCCCGAGCACGTCACGGGCGATCCGGTCGATGCCGGCCGGGTCGCCGACGCACTCCTCGAGGAGGGCGAGGGCCTCGGTGACGAGCCCGCGCCCGGCGTGGTTGATGAGGAAGCCCGGGGTGTCGGCCACGACGACGGCGGCGTGCCCGCCGGCCCGCACCATCTCCGCGAGCTTCTCCGGGAGTCCGGGACGGGTGAGGGCGCCGGGGATGACCTCGGCGACCTTCATCAGCGGGACCGGGTTGAAGAAGTGCAGTCCGGCCAGGCGGGAGGGGTCCTCCAGCCCGGCGGCGATCCGGGTGACGGGCAGCGACGACGTGTTCGTCGCGAAGACGGTCGAGGCGGGCAGGACCTCCTCCAGCTGCCGGAAGAGGGCGGTCTTGACGTCGAGGTCCTCCAGGACGGCCTCGACCACCAGCTCCACGTCGTCACCGGGCGCGGCCGGGGAGTCCACCGGGACCAGGCGCCCGACGGCGGCTTCCGCGGCCTCGGCGCTCATCCGGCCCTTCTCCGCTGCCCGTTCGAGCATGGTGCGGACGAAGAGGACGGCGTCGTCCACGGACTCCCGGCGGGCGTCGGCGAGTTCGACGGTGTGTCCGGCCGTCACCGCCCACTGGGCGATGCCGCGGCCCATGACACCGGCACCGACGATTCTGATGCGCATACGCGTTGTCTCCTGCTTCGGTACGGTTCGGCTCGGCGGTCTCGCGGCCGGTCAGCGCAGATAGACGCGCTCGGGGTCGACGTCCTCGCGCAGCAGGCGGAGTTCGGGGTCCGAGGGAGGGGCGACGACGGTCACGTCCTCGGCGACCTTCAGGTCCCAGCCGGTGGCTTCTCGTACCTGGTCCACGGTCACCCCGGGGTGCACGGCCACAAGCCTCAACTCGTCGCCCACGCCCCGGCGCTCGAGCACACCGAGGTCGGTGATCACCCGGGTGACGCCCGCGCCGAGTGGACGGATGCCGTCGGCCAGGGCGCGGTCGGGCCCCGGGGAGGTGCAGAAGTCCAGCCGCTCGGTGAACGAGCGCGGGGTGTGGCGGCGCATCACCACGAAGATCTCCCGCGCGTTGGCCATCACCTCCATCGCCCCGCCGGAGCCGGGAAGCCGCACGTCGGGGGAGTGCCAGTCGCCGATCACGGACGAGTTGAGGTTGCCCCACCTGTCGATCTGCGCGGCCCCGAGGAAGCCCACGTCGATGTGCCCGCCCTGCAGGACGTAGCCGAACAGCGCCGGGATCGTCAGCACCGCCTCGGCGCCGGTGATCAGGACGGCGTCCGCGATGGTCTCCGGCAGATGCGAGGGATGAGCGCCGCACACCCCGGACTCGTAGACGATCTCCAGACCGGGCGCCACCGTCAGATGGGCCAGCGACGCCGCGAGGGTGGGCAGCCCGATACCGGCGAAGACGGTGCGCCGGCCCGCCAGGGCGCGCGACGCCACGACGGCGAGCAGTTCGGACGAGGTGACCTCCGGCGCGTCCTGTGACGCGTCGGGCGTGGTCGTCGTCGCGGTGGTCATCCTGGGCTCTCCTTCGGGTGCGGTCAGGTGCGGCGCCGGCCGTGCGGCGGTCACAGCCGCCGCCCGTAGTTCACGGGCAGGCTCATGGCCTCGCCCACCGCGAGGGAGGCCCAGTGCTCCTCGCCGAGCTTCGCGGTGTACTCGGCGTGGTCCTTCGTGCCGTACACCCACTCGGCCATCCATTCCCGCAGCCGTACGGGGTCCTTGCTGATGGCCGACCAGGCGCGGTAGAAGGCGTTGTCGCGGTCGTAGTAGCCCTGGGCGAACGACGGGTGCGCGCCCCGGGGGCACTCGACCACCGCGTCCACGGCGTGCGCGGGGATCACGGTGCGGTTGGGGTCGGAACGCACCACCTCGTCGTCGACGACCTCCTCGACGACCACGACGGCCGTGCGGGCCGCGTACACGGCTTCCGCCTGGACGCCGGTCAGGCCCCAGACCTGGGTGTTGCCGCTGCGGTCGGCGCGCTGGGCGTGGACGATCGTCACATCGGGGTTCACCGGCGGCACGACGTAGATCTGCTCGGGCTCGCCGTCGGGTCCCGGGTAGGGCGACGTCACCTTGCGCAGGCCGTCGTTGACCTTCGTCAGGTCGCTGCCCGCGTAGCTGCGCAGCGGGAAGAACGGCAGCCGCTGCGCGCCCGCCAGATAGCGGCAGACCATCCCGTGGTGGCTGTACTCCTCGAACACGAGCGGTTCCGGGTCGGCCCGCTCCACGCGCCGGCGCAGCTCTCCGAGCGAACCGGCCGACGAGTTGCCGACGAAGGAGGACACCAGCCGGGACACGCACCCTCCGGCCAGCATCTGGTCCACGACGATGTCGGCGGTCATGCGGACCACGGTGAGGTCCCTGCGGCCCTGGCGGATGATCTCGTGTCCGGCCGCGGTCGGGATCAGGTGGGTGAAACCCTCCAGGCAGACGGTGTCGCCGTCGTGCACGAAGGCGGCGATCGCCTCCCTCATCGACATCGTCTTGTCCGCGCCGCCGCCCGGACTCCTCGCGGGAGCCGGAGGCGCGACGGCGACGTCGGCTCCCTGGGAGCCGTCGGGGGCGGAGTCCACGGATCGGTTCACGGGTGGCAGCTCCTCGGGGGGTGCGGGTGTCGCGTCACACGGTGCCAGGAGCCATTGATTGCCGTCCAATACCGAATTAAGGTGAGATCGAGACGCTGAACGAATCAATGCTGTGCCGTGCCGAGGACGGCAGGGAGAAGGCTCCGTGGAACTGCGCTACCTGACCGCCTTCGTGGCCGTCGCCGAGGAACTCCACTTCGGACGGGCCGCCCGGCGGCTCCAGATGGCGCAGCCGCCGCTCAGCCAGCAGATCCGGCAACTGGAGAAGGAGCTCGGCGTCCAGCTCTTCGAACGCAGCACCCGGTCCGTGCGGCTCACCAGCGCCGGGGAGTCCTTCCTCGGCCCCGTCCGCACCGTGCTGAGCGACCTCGACCTCGCCACGCGCGCGGTCAAGGCGGCCGGCCGCGGGGAGTTCGGCAGGGTGACCGTCGGATTCGCCGGAGCGTCCAGTCACGAGGCGCTGCCCCTGCTCACCCGCGCCGTCCGCGCCTCCTATCCGGGCATCGAGCTCGTCCTGGCCGGGCAGACGTACGCGAACACCGCCCTCGCCCGCGTCGCCGAGGGCACCCTCGACCTCGGCTTCGTCCGGCTCCCCGCCCGCCGTCCCGGCGTACGGACCCGGGTGATCTACGAGGAGGAACTGATCTGCGCCCTGCCGTCGGACCACCGCCTCGCCCGCCAGGAGCGCATCGCGCTCGCCGACCTCGCCGAGGAACCCTTCGTCACCTTTCCCGCCAACGCGGGATCCAGCCTGCGCGACGCCATGACCGAGGCGTGCGAGAAGGCGGGCGTCGTCCCCCGGATCACCCAGGAGGCGCCCGACTCGCACACCATCCTGGCGCTGGTCGCGGCCGGCGTCGGTGTGACCCTCACCCTGACCTCCGTCCAGCACGTCCAGGGCACGGGCCTCGTCTACCGGCCCCTCGAAGGGGACCCCGTGCGGCTGCACGCCGCCCTCGCCTGGCGGGCCGACAACCCCTCCGCCGCGCTGCGCACCGTCCTCGCCGTCGCCGAGGAGGCCCTGCCCACGCCGCCCGGTCTCACAGCGGACTAAGACGGAATCGGTATCAGTCGGCAAGCAACTGAGTATTGGAGTTGAAGGGCCGGGGGATGCGAGGGTCGGCCCAGACGCCGTTGTCTGCCTGACCGGAAAGGCCCCACCGCATGCCCGCACAGCCAGCGAATCCCCCTCGGCCGACGCCGGCGGCGGGAACCGATGTCGTCGTCTGCGCCCCCCTGCGCACTCCCATCGGCCGCTTCGGGGGTGCGCTCGCCGGTCAGCGTCCCGCGGCGCTCGCCGCGCAGGTCGTCTCGGCCGTCGTCCGGGAGAGCGCCGTCGACCCGGAGCGCATCGACGAGGTCGTCCTCGGCCACGCGTACCCCACCGCCGACGCCCCCGCCATCGGCCGCGTCGCCGCACTCGACGCCGGCCTCCCCGACCGGGTGACGGGCGTGCAGATCGACCGGCGCTGCGGCTCGGGCCTGCAGGCCGTACTCGACGCCGCCATGCAGGTCAGGTCCGGTTTTAGCGAGGTGGTCGTGGCCGGCGGCGTCGACGTGATGAGCGCGGCGCCCTATTACACGCACGAGGGGCGGTGGGGAATCCGCGGCGCCGGACTCCAGCTGCACGACTCCCTGGCGCGTGGCCGCGTCACGGCCGGAGGGGAGCACCACGTCATCCCCGGCGGCATGATCGAGACGGCCGAGAACCTGCGCCGCGAGTTCGCCATAAGCCGCGAGGACCAGGACGCGCTCGCCCTGCGGTCGCAGCAGCGCGCCGCACGGGCCATGGCCGAGGGCCTGTTCGACGACGAGATCGTGCCCGTCACCGTACGCACCCGCAAGGGCGACGTCGTGGTGGACACGGACGAGCACCCCCGCCCGGACACGACCGCCGAGAAACTGGCCTCCCTCAAGCCCCTCATGCACGCCTCCGATCCTGAGGCGACCGTCACGGCCGGCAACGCCAGCGGCCAGAACGACGCGGCAGCCGCCTGCCTCGTCACCACCAGGGAGACCGCCGAGCGGCTCGGCCTGACCCCGCTCGTACGCCTGGTGTCGTTCGCCCGTGCGGGCGTCCCCGCCGAGACGATGGGCATCGGACCCGTGGAGGCCACCCGCGCCGCGCTGGGCCGCGCCGGACTGACGCTCGCCGACCTCGACCTGATCGAGCTCAACGAGGCGTTCGCCGCGCAGGTCCTCGCCTGCACCCGCGCCCTCGGACTGTCCGACGCCGACCACGAACGCATCAACGTCAACGGCTCCGGGGTCTCCCTCGGCCACCCCGTCGGGGCGACCGGTGCCCGCATCCTGGCCACCCTGACCCGCGAGATGCACCGCAGGCAGGCGCGCTTCGGCCTGGAGACGATGTGCATCGGGGGCGGACAGGGCCTGGCCGCGGTGTTCGAGCGCATCGCCCCGTAGGCGACGGCGCGTCCGCTCCCGCCCCGCACCGGGCGGGGCACCGCGCTCACTGATACGCAGATCGTCTCACTGAATCCGTCATTCAGTATTGGACCGCTATGGGCGGCGACTGGCAGCGTTGCGCCATCGAACGGGACGGACGCCCCGTCCCGTGGCCGGCACGTCGCCGCCGCCCTCCGGAGCCCCCACCTCCACCCCCTCCAATTCCCCTGATCACCGCTGCCCATGGGAGCCGTCATGAGCACCATCCCAAGCCAGGAGCGGAACACAACCGCGCGCAGAGCCGGAATCGGAGCCTTCATCGGCTCGACCATCGAATGGTTCGATTTCTACATCTACGGAACCGCGGCCGCACTGGTCTTCGACAAGGTCTTCTTCCCCGAACTCGAAGGCGCCCTCGGCACCCTCGTCGCGTTCTGCACCTTCTGGGTCGGCTTCCTCGCCCGGCCTCTCGGCGGCATCGTCTTCGGCCACTTCGGTGACCGGCTCGGCCGCAAGAAGACGCTGGTCATCACTCTCCTGATGATGGGCCTGTCGACCACCGCCATCGGTCTGCTCCCGGGCTACGCAAGCATCGGTGTGGCCGCTCCGATCCTTCTGATCCTCATCCGCATGATCCAGGGCATCGGTCTGGGCGGCGAATGGGGCGGCTCCGTCCTCATCGCCTCCGAACACGCGCCCAAGGGCAAGTCGATCCTGTACGGCGCCTTCGCCCAGCAGGGCTCCCCGGTCGGCAACACCCTCAGCACCGTCAGCTTCCTGGCGATCAGCCAGCTGCCCGACGATGCCTTCGTCTCCTGGGGCTGGCGAGTGCCGTTCATCGCCTCCGCCGCCCTCGTCTTCGTCGGACTCCTCGTCCGGATGAAGGTCGAGGAATCGCCGGCGATGGCCGGCATCATCGAGAAGAAGGAAGTCGCGAAGGTCCCGGTCCTCGAGGTCTTCCGCAAGCACCCCGGGCTGATCGCCCTCGGCATCGGCGCCTGCACCATCGGTCTGTCGGCCACCTACTTCAAGGGGACCTTCGCCCTGTCCTGGGCGACCAGCAGCCTCGACTTCGACCGCAGCTCGTTCCTGACGATCCTCCTCGTCGCGAACATCACCCAGGTCCTCGTCCAGCCCTTCGGCGCCGTCATCGCAACGAAGATGAAGAGCAAGTCGCGCGCGGTCGCCGTCATGCTGGTGCCCGAGCTCGTCCTGATGCCGCTGATGTTCATGCTGATCGCCAGCGGGAACTACGCCCTGGCCATGCTCGGCGTGGTCGTCGCCACCGTCCCGCACTGCCTCTACTACGCGGCCCTCGCCGGCCTGCTCGCCAGCCGCTTCCCGGCGCACCTGCGCTACACCGGGATCTCCCTGAGCTACCAGCTCTGCGGCACCATCCTCGGCGGCACCACGCCGATCATCGGACAGTTCCTGCTCAACCAGTCGGGCTCCATCGCCACCGTGATCGCGTACGCACTGTTCCAGGTCGCCCTCACCCTCGTCTGCATGCTGTTCCTGCTCAAGCGCCCCAACTACGACGAGACGGCCGCGACGGACGAGAAGCCGGCCGACGCGATGGCCGCCGCCTGACCGCGTACCGCCCAGGAGCACCGCACCACAGAAAGGCCCCCACCCCATGCCCCGCATCGTCCACGGCATCGACGGGATCACCGGTCTCGCCGGCCAGGATCTCGGTCACTCAGGCTGGAGGCGGGTGACCCAGGAGCTCATCGACGCCTTCGCCGAGGTCTCCGGTGACCACCAGTGGATCCACACCGACACCGAGCGTGCCGCCGCCGGACCCTACGGCCGGACCATCGCCCATGGCTACATGGTCCTCAGCTGGGGCATCCCGATGTTCTCGGAACTGCTCGAGGTACGGGATGTCGGCATGGCCCTCAACTACGGGGTCAACAAGGTGCGCTTCCCGGCCCCGGTGCCCGTCGGCAGCCGCGTCCGCCTGCACGCGGCCGTCGCCGCCGTCGAACCGGTCAAGCGGGGCGGAGTGCAGGTGACGCGTTCCTTCACCTTCGAGCTGGAGGACTCGGCCAAGCCGGCCTGCGCGGCCGAGTCCCTCACGCACTACTACCCGTGACGGGCACGACGGGGCACTGACGGCGCCGCCCTCCGCACCCGGGAGGGTCCCGGTCGCCGTGCAGGCGTGGGCCCCGGACCGTCCGGTC
>NZ_JBHXFL010000045.1:0-60127 GCF_042724095.1 Streptomyces sp. NPDC127100 | reverse complement strand
ATCCTCCGGTCGGCCGATGCGGGGCCGCGGCGCGGTCCGGCTTCGGCGAGCTGCGCCTGCCTCGGGCGGCCGGGGGCGCGGTCCGCGCACCGGCCGCCCGAGGGACGCGCCGTGCGCACCGCTATGTCCGGGGTTCGTCCACCGTGCGGTCGGCCCGGCCGCCCGCGCCGAGCGGGCCGGTGGGGTTCATGTCGCCCGCGGCCTCCAGCCCGGGCAGGTCGCGGCGCGACACCCGCATCACCGCGGCCGGCAGGGCGGCGCGCACCGGTTGCGCCAGGCGCAGCCATCCGGGCACGTACACGGCCGGCCGGCGGCGTTCCACGGCGCGCACCAGTCGGGCGGCGACGAAGTCGGCCGGGTAGGTGCGGCGGGCCGGTGCGGGCATGTGGGCGCGCAGCTCGCGCAGGACGGCGTACCGGTCGGCGTCGCGGATCATGTCGGTGTCGATCCAGTTGAGGTAGGCGATGCCCACGCCGACCCCGTGGTGCGCCACCTCGGCGCGCAGGGCGTGGGTGAAGGACTCCACGCCCGCCTTGGAGGCGCAGTAGGCGCTCATCATGGGGGCGGCGCCGAACGACGCGGTCGAGGCGATCTGGAGGCTGTACCCGGATGTCCGGAACAGGTCGGGCAGGAACGCGCGCGCGGTCTGGGCGCTGCCCGTCAGGTTCACGTCGATGACGCGGCGCCACTGGGCCGGGTCGGACGCGGCGAACGGGCCGCCCTCGGCGATGCCGGCGTTCGCCACCAGGACCGACGGCGGTCCGAGGCGCGCGCGCACCTCGTGCGCGGCGGCGTCCAGGGCCGCGGCGTCGGTGACGTCGACATCGAGGGCGAGCGCCGGAACGGGCAGGGACGCCGCCAGGGTGTCCAGCCGGGGCTTCTCGTGACCGAGCAGGGCGAGCCGGGCGCCCCGGCCCGCGCACTCGCGTGCCAGTGCGGCGCCCAGTCCGCGCGCGGCGCCGGTGATCACGACGGTGCGGCCGTGAAGGGGACTGCCATTCACCGGTAATCCCTCCCTTCCTTCTCCGGGGCGGTCATCGCCGGTCGCCCGTCCGGTCGCGGCGGGTCAGGACGCGCTGGACGCGGGTGAGGCCGGCGAGCCGGTGCTGACGCAGGGCGGCCCGCGCCGCGTTGGCGCCGGGGGCGCCGTGCACGCCGCCGCCCGGGTGGGCTCCCGCGGAGGCGAGGTAGAGGCCGGCGACCGGTGTCTCCGGCCGGCCGGTGCCGGGCACGGGCCGGAAGAAGAGCTGCTGGTGCATGGCCGTGGTGCCGCCGTTGATGGCGCCGCCGTGCAGATTGGCGTCCATCGACTGGAGGGTCGGCGGGGCCAGGATGCGGCGGGCGCGGACGAGGGACCGGAAACCGGGGGCGAAGCGCTCCACCTGGCGCTCGACCCGGTCGGCCATGAGCTCCTGCTCCCTGGCGTCCCAGCTGCCGGTGATGCCCTCCTCGCCGGCGTCGGCCCGGATGTCCTGCGGGACGTGGGTGTACGCCCAGGCGGACTCGGTGCCCTCGGGTGAGCGGGAACGGTCGGAGGTGGTCATCTGGCCGAAGAGCGTGAAGGGGCGGTCGGGGACCTGCCGCATGGCGATCTGGGCGGCGAAGCGGGTCAGTTCGTCGAGGCCGTCGGACAGATGCACGGTCCCGGCCCCGGCCGCCCGGTCGCACTGCCAGGGCACGGGGCCGCTCAGCGCCCAGTCCACCTTGAAGGTGGCGAAGTCCCACTGGAAGCGCTCGAGGTCGGCGAGGACCTGGCCGGGCAGGTCCGCCGGGTCGACGAGCGTCCCGTACAGGGCGGGCACGGACACGTTCGCGAGGACGGCGCGCCGGGCGGCGATCGTCTCCCCGCCGGCCGTGCGCACGCCCACCGCGCGCCGGTCGCGGACGACGACGCGGTCCACGCGCTGTCCGCAGCGCAGCGTGCCGCCGAGGGAGCGCAGCCGGCGCACGAGTGCCTCGGTGAGGGCGCCGGAGCCGCCGACCGGCACGGGGAAGCCGTAGGTCTGGCCGAGCATCGACATCAGCCAGCCGAAGCCGCCGCTGCCCGCGGCCTCGGGCGCGAGGTCCGCGTGCAGGGCGTTGCCCGCCAGGAGCAGTCTGCCGCCCTCCCCGCGGAACTCCTCCTCGCCCAGCCGGCGCACCGGCAGCACCAGCGTGCGGGCCAGCCGCAGTCCGCCCGCGCCGCGCAGGCGCAGGGCCAGCCGCGCGGCGGCCTTCACCGGCGGGAAGGGCGTGAAGAGGGCGTCCAGGATGTCGGCCCGGTAGCGGTCCCACACGTCGTGCAGGCGCTGCCAGGCGGCGCCGTCCCCGGGCGCGAAGACGTCCAGGGAGGCGGCGGTGGTGCCGACGTCGCGGTCGAGGACCGCGCACGTGCCGTCGATCAGCGGGTGGGCGAGCACGTGGGGCGCGTGCGCCCAGCGCAGGCCGTGCTTCTCCAGGTGAAGGCCGGACAGCACCGGGGATGCCGCGGCGAGCGGGTAGAAGGAGCTGAACAGGTCGTTCACGAAGCCGGGGGCGACCTCGCCGTCGTGCCGCACGGCCCCGCCCGGCTCGGGCTGCTCCTCGAGGACCTCCACGCTCCAGCCCTCGTCCGCGAGCAGGTTCGCGGCGACCAGTCCGTTGGGGCCGGAGCCGATCACGACGGCGTCAGGCATGACCGGCTCCCGGTTCGGGCGCCGGAGCCGCGTCCGGCCGGCGCTTCTCGCCGGCCTCCTCCTCGCACAGTTCGGCCAGCCGGGCGAGCATGGCCCGGTGCCTCAGCTGGATCAGCGCCTCGACGCCCATGTTGTGCAGCATTCCGCCGGCGCCGCGCAGGGGGTGTTCGTCCACGATCACCAGGCACTGCTCGCCCCAGGGCCGCAGCTCGATGGCGATCCGCGCCGTGCCGAGCGGGCCGGCGATCGCCTCGAGCTCCAGCACGGAGCCCTCCTCGCAGCGCCTGACGACCGTCTCGTTGGTCAGGCTGACCGGGCCGAGGGACACCTCGTAGCCGATCGCCGCGCCGACCTGCGGCCACTGTCCCCGCTTGGGGGTGGAGGACGATGTGCCCACGACCCAGTCCGCGTACTGGGTGCCGTCCGCGAGGACGTCCCACACCGCCTGCGGAGTCGTCTTGATCAACCGATGCCGAACCGCCACGCACGCCTCCACGTCAGAGAGCTTGGCCAGGACTCAGCACTGAGTGCCCCGTCAGCGGGCGGCCAACCAGGGCGGACGGGGCACTCCGGAAAAGTCGCTGCATTGGCATGGACCTGATAAGCGAGCCTGGCTAAGCTCGGTACGACCCCGATGAGAGCGCTCTCAGACCGCGGTTGTTCCACCCCCACCTCGCTGGAACGACGAAGGGCACCCCCATGAGACGCAGCAGACTCAGGAACGCCGGTCTGGCCACCCTCCTGGTCCTCGGCAGCTGGACCGCCGCGGGCACGCTGCCCGCGGCGGCGACCGGCTCGTCCGCGGACTCCCCCACCGCCTCCGCCGGTCTCCTCCGGGCCATGCAGCGGGATCTCGGCCTCACCCCGTCCCAGGCCGAGGACCGGCTCGCGGCCGAGCGCCGCGCCACCGAGCTCGCCCCCGCCGCCCGCCGGGCCGCCGGGGACGCCTTCGGCGGCTCGTGGTTCGACGCCGGCCAGGGGCGGCTGACCGTGGCCGTCACCTCGGACGCCTCCCCCGCCACGGTCCGGGCGGTCCGCTCCACGGGCGCCGGCGTCCGCACCGTCACGCACAGCGCACGGCGGCTCGACGCCACCAAGCAGCGCGTCGACCGCATGAAGGCGCCGGCCGGCGTCAGCGGCTGGCACGTCGACCCGGAGGCCAACACCGTGGTCGTCGACGTCGTCGGCGGCGAACGCGCCGACAACGATGTCCGGAGCTTCGTGGCCCGGGCCCGTACGGCGGGTCCGGTGACCGTGCGCACGGTTGCGTCCGCCCCGCGCACCTTCGCGGCCGGCACGGTCGGCGGCGACCCGTACTACACGGGCAACGTCCGCTGCTCCATCGGCTTCTCGGTGTACGGCGGCTTCGTCACCGCCGGGCACTGCGGCGGGGCCGGCGCCGGCGTCAGCGGCTGGGACCGGTCGTACATCGGCACGTTCCGGGGCTCCTCGTTCCCGGACAACGACTACGCCTGGGTGAGTGTGGGCAGCGGCTGGTGGACGGTCCCGGTCGTCCTCGGCTGGGGCACCGTGCCCGACCAGCTGGTGCGCGGCTCGGCCGAGGCGCCGGTGGGAGCGTCGGTGTGCCGCTCCGGCTCCACCACCCACTGGCACTGCGGCACCGTGCTGGCCAAGAACGAGACGGTCAACTACAGCCAGGGCGCCGTGCACCAGATGACGAAGACCAGCGTCTGCGCCGAGCCCGGCGACTCGGGCGGCTCCTTCATCAGCGGCGACCAGGCCCAGGGCGTCACCTCCGGCGGCTGGGGCAACTGCTCCGGCGGCGGGGAGACCTGGTTCCAGCCGGTCAACGAGATCCTGAACCGCTACGGGCTGACCCTGCACACGGCCTAGCGGATCCACCGGCACACGAAGGGGCTCGCCGGGCACCCGGTGAGCCCCTTCCCGTACCCGGGTCCGGCACCTGCCGCCGCGTCACGTGCCGTCGTGTCACATGTCGCCCGGCGCCGTCGTCCCGGGACCGCGTGCCGTCGTGAGCCGGCGGTAGGCCGCACGGGCGTGGACCAGCCGGGCCAGGGCCGTGCCGACCAGGGCCGCCCCGAGCAGGCAGGCCAGCCAGACCGCGTCCCGCCGCCCGGCCCAGGTGAGGGTGCCGGCGGGCGGGATGGCGAAGCCGTTGAGGGACAGCCAGCACAACAGGGCCGTACCCGGGGCGGCGGTGAAGCGGGCGCAGAGCCCGAGCAGTGCCGCGAGGAGGGAGAGGACGACCAGCGCGAGTCCCGGACGGCCGGATCCCACGGTCCCGTTGAGGAGCGCCACCAGGACGAGCGCGCCGGCGAAGGCTCCCGCCCACACCAGCGGAGCCGCGACGGGCCGGGGAACCGGTCTGGCACCGCTGCCCAGAGGCACCCACTCGATCATGCTCACGGCTCCTTCCGCTCCCGGGCGGCCACGACCACGGTGCCGCCCCTGCGAGCAGATTGTCCCACTGGCGGAAGGGGCTTCCCCCGGGCCGGGGGTGCCCCGGCTTCCGTCGGAGCGCGGGGGCGGACCCGCGCGTCGGCGCGGCCTGTGCCGGAGAACCGGGCGAATGACAGGAACCGCTGCGGTCGTGCGATGTGCGGCACCGGCCGCCTGTGGGCGACGAGCCGTCAGGGACGCCTCCCGGCGGGGAGGCAGGCCGTGCCGTTCACGTTCCCGCGGCCTCGTCCCGGTCGCCCCGGGCGGCGGCTCCGGACGGTGCCGGGATCCCGCCGCCGCCCGGGGCGGCCGTGAGTCGCCCCGGGACCTACCGTTCGGCGTCCGCGTGGGCCGGCACCGACGCGACGTCGTCGTCCGCCGTGTCCTCGCCCGGCCGGTCGCGCGCCGGCCGCTCCGCGGCGCCGGCGCCCGGCAGCAGCCGTCGTCCGGCCCGCAGTGCGGCGGCGAGCACGTACGCTCGTCCCGCGACGACGGGGCCGAGGACGGCGAGGACGAGGACGTAACCGGCGATGAAGGGGGCGAGCCGGGCGTCGAGTCCCGCGCCGGCGGCCATGGCGGCCAGGATCAGCGCGAACTCGCCACGCGCCACCAGGGTGGTGGCGATCTCCGCCGCCGGCTCCGAGCCGTAGCGGTACACGCGGGCGACGCACAGCCCGGCGACGACGTTCATGACGATGGTCAGCCCGGCCGCCGCGGCGACCGGACCGGCGACGGAGGCGAGGTCGCCGGGGTCGATGGCCAGCCCGAAGGCGAAGAAGAAGATCGCCGCGAAGGCGTCGCGCAGCGGATGCACCAGTTCCCGGATCCGTGGCCCCGACGGGGTCCCGGCGAGGATCAGGCCGACCATGAAGGCGCCGATGGCGTCGGCGACGCCGAGGAGTTCGGAGACGCCGGCGACGAGAACGGCGGCGCCGAGGAAGCTGATGACGAGCAGCTCGTTGTCACGGGTCTCGATCAGGCGTCCCACGAGCCGGGTGCCCCAGCGGGCCGCGGCGGCCAGCACCAGCAGGAACCCGAAGGCCTTGCCGGCCTGCAGCGCCATGTCCGCGACCCCGTGGGCGCCCGCGATGATCGGCTGGAGAGCGGCCAGGTACAGCGCGAGGAAGATGTCCTCCACCACGATGACGCCGAGGATGAGCCGGGTCTCGGGACGGCCGATGCGGCCCAGGTCGATGAGGATCTTGGTGACGATCGCGGACGAGGAGATGCCGAGGACGCCGGCGAGCACCAGCGCTTCCCGCACCCCCCAGCCCAGCGCGAAGCCGAAGCCGAGGCCGGCGCCGACGTTGAGCAGCAGGTAGATGCCGCCCGCGGTCAGCAGCCGTCTGCCGCCGCTCTTGAGGTCGTCGAGGTGGAACTCCAGTCCCAGGTAGAAGAGCAGCAGCACCAGTCCGAGCGCGGAGAGCATCTCGAAGTCGTGCGCGTCCTCGACCAGGACGAAGCCCGGCGTGTGGGGGCCGAGCAGAATGCCGGCCAGCATGAACAGGGGAATCGTCGGAAGTCCGATCCTGCCGCCGAGGCGGGCGAGGAACGCGGCGGCCAGGAAGGCACCACCCATGGCAAGCAAAGTGTCAGCGTGTCCCACGGGACACCGCCTCGGGCCGCGTGAAGGGTCGGAAGGGCTTCGGTCGACGGTATGGAATGCGCGTTCTCCTTCATGTGTGACGCGGTCGGCTGTCCTGCGCTCGAACGCCGTCGGCCGCCGGCGTGAGGCGGCGCCGCTCCCGGACCCGCGGATTCGTGGACGGGACGACGGGGTACGGGCGTCCGGCCCGAGGCGGTTTCTCCGGTCCCCCGCTCCGGTCCGCCCCGGCCACCCGGCCGTCGCCGGGCGTTGCCGACGCCCGGGTGTGCCGACGGGCCCGGACCGGGCCGCGCGGCACCATCGCGAACGGGCGGCAGGGCCGGGTCCCCCGTGACGTACCCGGCCCCCGGAGGCCCCCGGGGCGCGGCGCTGTTCCACGGTCACACGCGGCGCCCGGGTGCGGCCATCGGGGACGGCACCCATAACCCGCGGTGGCCGACACCCATCACGGCCGCCCGCCCCGACGGTGGCGCCGGACGCCCTACGGCCGGTCGCGGGAGCGTCCCGGCCGTGCCGGACGCGGGAGGACCGCGCGTCCGGCACGGCCCGCGCCTTCCCCGGCCGAACGACGTGAGACCGCACCATTCGAGTGGTTCCGGGAACCCCCCGGTGCGGTACGCCGACCGCCCCGCCGCGGGATGCGGCGGGGCGGTCGACGTGGCGGACGGTCCGTCAGCACGGCGTTGCTGTCATGAGCCTCTCGAACGAAGCCATGCAGTCGGGGCAGTGACGTGCTCTCTCACCGTCGGCTGCCTCGATACGCTCGCGGAGCTTCTGTCCGCACAAGGTGGCCGCGGCCTGCTTGGCCATCACGTGCCACACCAATGCTCCGCCCGTCTTTTCCGGGCCCACGCACATTTCGTACATGACCGGCCTCCCAGCCTGGACGCCGCTGACACACTCCAGGAGACACCGGATCGGCCGTCACCCCTAGCGCGCGGGGGCCATTCGGGTGACGGCCGATTCGCCCCGGCGGACGCCACGAGCACCCGGACGGATAGAAACGATCAGCCAACCGGCCCTGCACGGGTGGGCGCGTGACGTGCCGTCGACGCAGCCGACGGCCCCGGTGGGCCCAGCCGTGCGCAGGCGCGGCCGAAGGCCGGGGATCCGAGCGGGACGCCCGTCGCGACACCCCGCGGGTGACGGAACCTCAGGGGGCCTGCGCGGGCGGGCCGGGACGCGGCGCGGGGAGACGCCCGGGTGAACGCGTGCCCGGTGGGTACTCCCCCGCTTCCACGAGGACCCGGCCGGACCGGGTCCGGCGAGCACTCCCGGACAGGAGCACGCGGATGTCCCCGTCCCCCGACGACTCCCTGCGGATCCACTTCATCGGCACCGCCACCGTGCTGCTCCGGTACCGGGGGCTGAGCCTGCTGACCGATCCGAACTTCCTCCACCGCGGGCAGCGCGCCTACCTCGGTCACGGCCTCACGAGCCGGCGCCTGACCGAGCCCGCCCTCGATCCCCGGGATCTGCCGGAACTGGACGCCGTGCTGCTGTCCCATCTGCACGGCGACCACTGGGACCGGGTGACCCGGCGGTGCCTCTCCCGCTCCCTGCCGATCGTCACCACGCCGCACGCCTCCCGCCGGCTGCAGGGCGTGCACGGCTTCCACCGGGCCGTGGGACTGCGCACCTGGCAGGAGGAGACCGTACGGCACGGGGACGCGCGGGTACGCGTCACGGCGCTGCCGGGCCGCCACGCCGGCCACCCCGCGCTCCGGCGCCTGCTGCCCCCGGTGATGGGCAGCCTGCTGGAGTTCGGGCCGGCTGACGGGCCGCCGCAGCACCGGCTCTACGTGTCCGGGGACACACTGCTCTTCGACGGGCTGGACGAGATCGCCCGCCGCTTCCCCGACGTGGACCTGGCGGTGCTGCACCTGGGCGGCACCACGCTGCCGGGCGGCTTCGTGGTGACCATGGACGGACGCCAGGGCGCGGAGCTCGCGCGGCGCCTGAACCCACGGCACATCCTGCCGGTGCACTACGACGACTACACGGTCTTCCGCTCGCCGCTCGACGCCTTCCTCGCCGAGGCCGACCGCAGGGGACTCGCCGACCGTGTCGTGCACTGCCGGCACGGTCAGCGGGCCACGTTCCGGCCGGGTGGCGGGGCACCCGTCGTGACGTAGCGCGGGCAGGTGCCCGGCAGGCCGGCACCCCGGTCCTCGAGAGACGGCCAACACCCGTTCGGCGTGCGGGGGTTCGTGTCAGTACAGCTTGTCCACGGCGGTGACGGTGGTGGCCTCGAAGTCGGCCACCTGCGCGTGCTCGAAGGTGCCCATCTGCCCCCACTGCACGACGGTCACGGTGGTGCCGTCCCGGCCGACCGAGAACAGGCCGATGTCGGAGGCGCCCCACGCGGAGACCGTGTGGACGCCGTAGACGTGGGCGCCGTCCTCCACGTTCAGCCGCCCGTAGTACTTCTGGGTGGCGGTGATGTCGGGGTACCGCTCCTCCACCGTGCGCGCGCAGCCGGCGAGGTCCTTGCGGAGCAGGGCCGCGAACTCCTTGGCCCGCTTCGTGCTGCGCTCGACCACGGTGATTTGGAGGGCGCCGGTGTCGTACTCGGTCCAGTACCGGCGGTGGGAGGCGATGGACGGCAGCGCCTCGCCCACGCACATGGGCAGCGGGTCCGGCTGCCCGGCGGTGACGGGACCGCCGTACCAGTCGGAGGCGGGGTGCGGCGGCAGTTCGGACGGTTCCAGGAAGGCGGGCGGACCGGAGCCGGGCCCGGCCGCGGTGGCCGGGACGGCGGCGACGGCCAGCGCCGCGCCGGCCGCCAGCGCTGCCACGGCGACACGGGCTCCTCGGGTGCGGACGTACATGTGTGACCCCCATGACGGTCGTCGGTCGACGTTTCCCCCTGTACGACCCGACATGACCGCGATGGGTTGCCCTCCACCTCCGCAACGGATTCGTCCCGGTTGTCACCGCCCGGCGACAGCGGCGGCGGGGCCGGTCAGCCTGCCTCGTCGCCGGTGCGCGGCCGTACCTGTTCCTCCAGGCGCCGCAGGCTGGTGTCGAGGGCGTCGGTCACCGCCCGGCCGCCCGGGTCGTGGCTGTCGTCGAAGAACGACAGGTGCACGGTGACCTCACTGGCCCCGGCGTCGAGTCCCGCGACCTGCAGCCAGCCGGCGTAGCTGCCCTGGTCACGGGTGCCCCACTCGAGCCGCATCTGCTCGGGCCGGGCGCTCAGCAGCGCGGCGGTGTCGTGGTCGCTGCCGTCCTCGTGCACGGTGACGGCCGGCGGTTCCTCCATCTCCACGTGCAGCTCCCGCGGGAGCCACGCGTCCAGCCGGCCGACGTCCGCGGCCCGGTCGAAGACCCGCTCGGGCGATGCGGGCATGGTGCGGGAACGCTCGTACTCGGTCATGGGGACCACTCCTCGGCGCTCGGTGCCGTCCGACGGACCGCGTGCCCGGTCTGCGGCGGCCGAAGCGTCCCGCGGACGATCCGCCCGGCGCGCGCGACCCGGTGCGCGGTGCCAGACTGCTGCGCAGGGCGCCCGACCCGGCAGTCACTCGACGAGGGGAGACGAGGTGTCGACGTCAGAGACGAGCGACGCTCTGCTCGACTTCCTCGCCGACCCCGCCCACCTGACGCTGGACCTGGCCACCGCCGTGGCCCGCTGCTCCAAGGCGCTCGGGCTGCAGCACGCCGTGGTCTACCTCGTCGACCTCCAGCAGCGGCATCTCGTTCCGCAGACCGACGTGGCCTCGTCGATCCCCGTCGACGGATCGCTGGCGGGCTGGGCGTACCGCACGCAGTCGCTGCGGGTGGAGGAGGCGGGGTCGGGCGGCGTCGTCGCCTGGTACCCGCTGCTGGACGGCGCGGAGCGGCTCGGCGTACTGGCCGTGAGCCAGACGGCGCTCACCTCGGTCTCGCTGAGCCGCGGCCGGGCGCTCGCCTCGCTGCTGGGCATGATGATCACGTCGAAGCGGGCCTACGAGGACTCCTACGTGCGGCGCACGCGCACCGAGCGGATGCAGCTGCCCTCGGAGATGCTGCGTGCATTCCTGCCGCCCCGCACCATCGGCGACGGCCAGGTGGTGTCGACGGCCGCCCTGGAGCCCGCCTACGAGATGGGCGGCGACGCCTTCGACCACTCGCTGACCGAGACGACGTTGCACGTCACGGTCCTGGACGCGATGGGGCACGACCTCGCCTCCGGGCTCACCAGCGCGGTCTCGCTCGCGGCCTGCCGCAACGCCCGGCGCAACGGCGCGGACCTGCCCGAGCTGGTGGCGGCCGTCGACGACACGCTCTCCCGCTGGCTGCCGGAGAAGTTCTGCACCGCGGTCATCGCCCAGCTCGACCTGGCCACCGGCGTGCTGCGGTGGTGCAACTGCGGCCACCCGGCGCCCATCCTCATCCGCGGCCACCGGCTGATCATCGACGCCATGGAGCGCGACACCGACCCGCCCATGGGCGCGCCGTCCCTGCTCACCTCCGTGCCGCGCCGGACGCACGAGATCCGCCTGGAGCCGGGGGACCGGGTGCTCGTCTACACGGACGGGGTCGTCGAGGCCCGGACCCGGGAGGCGAAGCTGCTCGGTCTCGAGCGGTTCGCCGACTACGTCATCCGGGCCACGGCGGGCGGGGAGCTGGCCCCGGAGTCGATGCGCCGCCTGATCCACTCGATCCTGGACACGCAGGAGGGCCGGTTGCGGGACGACGCGACCCTGCTGATGTTCGAGTGGCGGCCCCGGGCCGACTGACGCCCCGGGGCCCCCGTCCCGCCGGGCGGGTCAGACCGCGTGACCGTGGGCCCGCAGCCAGTGGTGCACGGTGTCCTTGTCCGAGGGGCTGATGCGCACGGGGCCTTCCGTGTACGGGCCCTCGTCCTCGGTGAAGCCGGTGTCCGTGATCCTCGCGGTGACCCAGGTGGCCAGGTCCTGCGCGGCCCGCTCCGGCAGGGCTCCGCGCTCCCAGCCGGCGCGGGCCTCCCGGGCCGCGGCGGGATCGTGCCGCTCCGTCTCCTCCAGCCACGCCGCCACCAGCCGCTCGACGTTGCGGCGGTCCGCCTGGCCCTGCTGTCGCTCGTCCCTGTCGTCCATGCCGTCCGGGTGCCCGGAATCGGCCGGAGGTCCCCCGGGTGGGCGAGCGGTCGCGGGCCCCGTGTCGGCGGTGCCGCGCCGGGTACCCGAACCAGGGCGACGACCGGCCCGGTCCGCGCAATCGGAAGAAGGGGACAACGATGACGCAGCCCGCCGACGATCACGCCCTCGACCGGCGCGCCGGCGTGTCCGAGCTCCACCCGGCAGCGGGGGAACCGCAGCCGGGCGGCCGGGACGGAAGACTCCACGAGGAACTCCCGGTCGACCGCAACCAGGCCATCCTTCAGGCGGCCAAGCAGGTGGGCGCGATCCTGAAGAAGGAGGGGCATCCGTTCGCCCTCGCGGGCAGTGTCGCCGTGTACGCGCACGGGGGCACCCAGAACCTCCAGCACGACGTCGACTTCTGCATCCGGCCCGACGACGCGGAAGCCGTCGCCCGCACGCTGCGCGGAGCGGGCCTCGACGTCTACACGCCGCCCGAGGACTGGCTGCTGAAGGCCAACTGCCTGGGACAGCAGGTCGACCTCATCTTCGAACTGGCGCACCAGCCGGTCACCGCGGAGCTGCTGGACCGGGCCGAGGAGTTGTCGGTCGACTCGGTGCTCATGCCGGTCCTGTCGCCGACCGACCTGCTGCACGGTCTGCTGGCCGCCTTCTCGGAGCACCACTGCGACTTCGGGGCGGTGCTGCCCATCGCCCGCACCCTGCGGGAGAAGATCGACTGGGACGAGCTGCGCCGCGACTGCGGCGACGACCCGATGCCCGCCGCGTTCTTCTTCGTCCTCGAACGGCTGGAGATCATCTCCCCGGCCTCCCCAGCGAAGGAGGAGCACCGATGAGCGACCCCGTCGCACACCAGGGACCCGCCGCGAGCGGTCCCGTGCCCGCCGCCGAGAACGTCGAGTACCGCGTCGCCCACCTGCACGAGCGGCTCGCCGCGGAGGAGCTCGGCGAGCTCGGGGTGCGGGCCGAGATCCGGTCCGGGTCCGTCGCGGTCACCGGCACGGTGCCCTCCGCGCAGTGCCGCGAGACCGTGCTGCGGCTCGTGCGCGAGGAGCTGGCGGGCCTCACCGTGCACAGCGACATCGTGGTGGCCGACACCACCCGCCCCGACCGTGCGGAGGAACTGTGATGATCCGCGTCGCCGCCGTCGGAGACATCCACATGGGCCCCGACAGCCAGGGGCTGCTGCGGCCCGCCTTCGAGACCCTGCCCGAGTGCGCGGACCTGCTGCTGCTCGCCGGGGACCTGACCCGGCACGGCACGCCGGAGGAGGCCCGGGTGGTGGCCCAGGAGGTGCGCGGCCTGCCGGTGCCTGTGGTGGCCGTGCTCGGCAACCACGACCACCACGACGAGCAGCCCGAAAAGGTCACCGCCCTCCTCCAGGACGCCGGCGTGACGGTCCTGGAGGGCGAGGCGACGGTCGTGGAGTGTGCCGGAACACGCGTCGGGATCGCCGGGACCAAGGGGTTCGGCGGCGGCTTCGTGGGACGCAGCGCCGGGGAGTTCGGCGAGCCGGTCATGAAGGAGTTCGTCCGCACCACGCGCCGCTCGGCGGACAGCCTGCACGCCGCGCTCGAGGAGCTGGACGGGAAGGACTGCGCGGTGCGCGTCGCCCTGACCCACTTCTCCCCCGTGGCCGACACGCTCGCCGGTGAGCCGCTGGAGATCCACCCGTTCCTCGGCAGCTACCTGCTGGCCGAGGCCATCGACACGGCCGGCGCGGATCTCGCGGTCCACGGGCACGCGCACCTGGGCTCGGAGCACGGCATGACCGCGGGCGGCGTGCGGGTGCGCAACGTGGCGCAGCCGGTGATCCGCCGGGCCTTCAACGTCTACCAGCTGGGGACGGCCTGACCGCCCCGCGGCTCAGGAGCGGCCGGCGAGGTCCTCGGTCGTACGGCCCAGACAGGTGACGTCCGCGGGGTCCAGGGCGGCCGCCCGGATCTCGTGGAAGCCCATGCGGTCGTAGAAGGCGCGGGCGGGGACGTTGGCCGTCGCCATGACCAGGTGGACGGCGGGCACCCCGCGCTCGCGCAGCGCCCGCCAGAACGTGCGCATGAGCTCCCGCCCGTGTCCGCGGCCCTGCCACTCGGGCAGCAGGTCGATGTGCAGATGGGCGGGATGGGCGGCCAGTTCGGGCACGATCATGCGCTCGGGGTCGTGCAGCAGCGTGGCCATGAACTCGTCCGGGGTTCGGGGCGGCCCGTCCGGCGCCGGGTAGCGGCCGGCGACCCGCGGCAGCCACTTCGCACGGAACTCCTCGGCGAAGCGCGGGGTGTCCGCGGTGCCGAGGACGTATCCCACGGCCCGGCCCTGCCCGTCGTCCAGCACGAAGGCCAGGTCCGGGTCCAGATGGACGTAGGGCGCCGCGAAGATCACGGGCAGGATGCCGGGGTCGGCGTAGACGGGCCGGCTGTCACGGCCGTTGTGGGCGGTGCGGATGCAGATGTCGTCGAGGGCCGGTGCGTCGGCAGGGCGGTAGGGGCGTACGGCCGCAGTCGAGGTCACCGCAGCATCCTGCCCGCCTGGGAGCGCTCCCACAAGCCCTGTGCGTCGGGCGGGCGCGAACGGGTACCCGCCGCCCGCCAGTGCGGCGGAACCTGGATGGAGGAGTGCATGGAGGAGTCCGCGGACCGCATCGCGCACCCCTGGGGCGGCAGGACGCCCTACGGACGGCACGAGACGTGGCCGGCCCGGGTGGACACGTTCCTAGCGGAGGGGCAGGACCCGGGGGCGGTGCAGCGGTGGGTCCAGTCCGCGTCGATCCTGCACTCCGACGGCGACGCCATGGACGTCGCGGTGGCCGACGGCCGGATGGTGGGCGTGCGGGGCCGCGCCACGGACCGGGTCAACCGGGGCAGGCTGGGCCCCAAGGACCTGTTCGGGTGGCAGGCGAACGCCTCCCCGGACCGGCTGACCCGGCCGCTGGTCCGGCGGGACGGGCGCCTGGTGGAGACGGACTGGGACACCGCGATGGACCTGGTGGCCGCGCGCTCGCGCGAGCTGCTCGAGCAGCGGGGTCCGGGCTCGATCGGCTTCTACACCAGCGGTCAGCTCTTCCTGGAGGAGTACTACACGCTCGCCGTCATCGCCCGGGCCGGCATCGGCACCGCCCACCTGGACGGCAACACCCGGCTGTGCACCTCGACGGCAGCGGAGGCGCTGAAGGAGACGTTCGGCTGCGACGGACAGCCCGGCAGCTACGACGACTTCGACCACGCCGACGTGGTCGCCCTGTACGGACACAACATCGCCGAGACCCAGCCCGTGCAGTGGATGCGGCTGCTGGACCGTCTGGAGGGCGCCGATCCGCCGCGGCTGCTGTGCGTGGACCCGCGGCCGACCCGGGTCGCCGAGCACGCCACCGTGCACCTCGCGCCCCGCGGCGGGACCAATGTCGCGCTGCTCAACGCGCTGCTGCACGAGACCGTCCGGCACGACAGGATCGACCGCGACTTCATCGCCGCGCACACCGTCGGTTTCGAGGAACTGGCCGGCCGGGTCGCCCACTGCACTCCCCGGTGGGCCGCGGACATCTGCGACGTCCCGGCCGCCCGGATCGAGGAGGCCGCCGAACTGGTCGGCACCACCGACGCGTTGGTGTCCACCGTCCTCCAGGGCGTCTACCAGTCCCACCAGGCCACGGCCGCGGCGGTACAGATCAACAACCTGCACCTGATCCGCGGCATGCTGGGCCGCCCGGGCGCCGGCCTGCTCCAGATGAACGGCCAGCCCACCGCCCAGAACACCCGCGAGTGCGGCGCCAACGGCGACCTGCCGGCCTTCCGCAACTGGCAGAACGACGACCACGTCGCCGACCTGGCGAGGGTGTGGAACGTGGAACCGGAGACGATCGCGCACTACGGTCCGCCCACGCACGCGATGCAGATGTTCCGGTACGCCGAGCAGGGCTCGATCCGCATGCTGTGGATCAGCGGCACCAATCCGGCCGTCTCGCTGCCCGAACTCGCCCGCATCCGCTCCGTCCTGTCGCAGGAACGGCTGTTCACGGTGGTGCAGGACCTGTTCCTGACGGAGACCGCCCAGCTTGCCGACGTGGTGCTGCCGGCCGCGACCTGGGGCGAGAAGACCGGCGCGCTCACCAACGCCGACCGCACGGTGCACCTGTCCGAGAAGGCCGTCGACCCGCCCGGCGAGGCACGGCCCGACCTGGACATCCTCCTGGACTACGCGCGGCGCATGGACTTCCGGGACAAGGACGGCGGCCCGCTCGTCACCTGGCGGGACCCGGAGTCCGCGTTCGAGGCGTGGAAGCGGTGCAGCGCGGGCCGCCCCTGCGACTACACCGGCATCACCTACGCCAAGCTGCGCGGCACCAGCGGCATCCAGTGGCCCTGTGACGAGTACGCCCCGGAGGGCACCGCACGGCTCTACACCGACGGCATCTCCTGGGCCCACCCGGACGTGTGCGAGAGCTACGGCAAGGACCTGGAGACCGGGGCGTCCGTCGAGGTGGTGGAGTACCGCTCCCTCAACCCGGACGGCAAGGCCGTGCTGAAGGCCGCCGCCTATCTGCCGCCGCACGAGGAACCGGACGAGGAGCACCCGTTCCAGCTCACCACGGGACGGACGATCTACCACTTCCACACCCGGACGAAGACCGGCCGGGCCCCGCAGCTCGCCGACGCGGCCCCCGACGTGTGGGTGGAGATATCCGCCCGGGACGCGGACCGGCTCGGCCTCGGCGAAGGAGACCTGGTCGAGGTCACCAACCCGCGCGGCTCGCTGCGGGGGCGGCTGCGGGTGACCGGCATCCGGCCGGGACTGCTGTTCGTGCCGTTCCACTACGGCTACTGGGACACCGAGGGCGGGTCCGGGCCCGGCCCGGACACTCCCGGCCGGGCCGCCAACGAGACGACCGTCACCGACTGGGACCCGGTCTCCAAGCAACCGCTGTTCAAGACGTCCGTCGCCGCGCGCGCCCTGGTCGAACGCGGCGACGGCCGCCCGGCGCCGGCCCCGACCACCACCGCGTCGGCACCGGCCGTGCCCGGCACGGTGCCCGCCACGGCCGGCGGACCGGCGGCGCACACGACGCAGGCACCGGCCCGGTTCCCGCACGAGCGCGAGGAGGGCGCCCAGTGAACGGCACCACCCTGACCCTGCGCACCCTGCACCGGGGCGAACGGCGCCTGGCGCACGACCTGACGACCGCCGCCGAGCGGCACCGCGCCGAGCACGAGGTCCACCACGTCGCGACCGACCTCGCCCGCTGGTCGCGTGAGCACGTCCGGCGGCTGGCCGAGACCGCCGGACACCACGGCCTCGACCTCGCCGGCCCGCCGGACGATGCGCCGGACGGCGTCTTCGCCACCTTGCGCGAGAAGGCGGCGCAGGCCGTGGCACACCGGCCCGAGCCCGGCCTGCTGCTCCTGCGCGACCTGCGGGAACTGCACCTCGCCGCCGCGGAGAACTCACTGCACTGGGTGATGCTCGCCCAGGTCGCCCAGGCGTCGAGGGACAGCGGTCTCCTGGAGCTCGCCTCCGACTGCCATCCGCAGACGCTGCGCCAAATGCGCTGGACCAACACCATGATCAAGAACTTGTCCCCGCAGCTCCTCACCAGTCTGTGACCTGCGGGAAATCTGTACCGGGCGGTGCCATCCGGCGCCCGGTACCGGTCCGGCGCCGAATGGCGCCGCCCGTCCGGGGCACCTGATGATCCCGGTAGACACACCCCTGTCGACCCCGTCAACCATGGAGAGAGCGTCATGAGTCTTCTGCGCATGGCCGGCCGGCCGATGCTCGCCTCGATGTTCGTCGCGGGCGGCCTGCACTCGCTGCGCCGTCCCCAGGACGTGGCGCCGGCCGCCGAGCCCGTCGTCCGGCCCGTGACCGAACGCGTGGCCGCGCTGCCGGACAGCACCGAACAGCTCGTGCGGCTCAACGGGGCCGTGCAGGTGGTGGGCGGCATCATGCTCGGACTCGGCCGGTTCCCCCGGCTGTCCGCACTGGCCATCGCCGCGACCCTGGTGCCCACCACGCTGGCAGGTCACCGCTTCTGGGAGGCGGAGGACCCGGGCGACCGGGCCCAGCAGCGCATCCACTTCCTGAAGAACCTGTCGATGATGGGCGGCCTGCTGATCGCCGCGGACGACACCGGAGGCGCGCCCTCGCTGGTGTGGCGCGGCCGGCACGCCGTCAAGGGCTTGCGGCACGAGGCCCGCACGGTGCGGCGCTCGGTCCGGGCCACGGCACGCCCCGCCGCCGCGGTCGGCGGCGTCCGGACCAAGCTGGGCGTCTGACCTGACGTTAGCCGGGCGGGTGCGAGGGGACCCGGCGCCCGTGGCGGGGCGGTCCCGCACCCGTCACGATCCGACTGGAGGTGGAACATGGGACACGGTGGGAACGTCATCGACGAGCTGACGACCGATCACCGCGAGGTCGAGGAGCTCTTCGGGAAGATCGAGGCGCTGCCGGCCGGTCACAAGGACCGCAAGCTGTACACCGACCAGGTGACGATCGAGCTGGTCCGGCATTCGGTGGCGGAGGAGGCCTACCTCTACCCGGCCGTTCGCGAGCACGTGGCGAACGGTGGCGCGCTCGCCGACAAGGAGCTCGAGGACCACGCCGAGGCCGAGCAGATCATGAAGGACCTGGAGGGCTGCGAGGCGGACGACCCGCAGTTCGACCGGTTGATCGGCAAGCTCATGAGCGAGATCCGTTCCCACGTCGCCGACGAGGAGGGAAACCTCTTCCCCAGGCTCCGCGAGGCGTGCCCGGCCGGGGCCCTGGACCAGTTGGGCGACAAGGTGCGGCAGGCGAAGAAGACGGCGCCGACGCGGCCGCATCCGTCCAGCCCGGACAGGCCGCCGATGAACAAGCTGCTGGCCCCGGGCGCGGGCATGGTCGACCGGGTGCGGGACGCCCTGACGGGGCGGGGCAAGTCCGGCTGACGAACACGTCGCGTCATGGAGGAAGGGGCCCGCCGGTGGCGGGCCCCTTCGCGACGCTCACCACTCCCCCGCGGGCTCCCTGGGCTCCCCCGTCACCGTCGGCACCGGTTCGGGCCGGTCCCGGAAGGCGGCGACGGTGCGCTCCAGACCGTCCTGCCAGCTCACGCCCGGCAGCCAGCCGAAGATCTCGCGGGCGAAGCCGGTGACCGGGCGGGGCGGCAGGGGCCGGCCGCCCGGCGGGTCGACGAAGACGAGCGGCGAATCGGAGCCGGTCAGGCCGATCACGCGCCGCGCGATCTCCACGGCCGCCGGCTCCTCGTCGCCGCCGAGGTCCACGGGCCGTACCGAGCGGCCGGCCGCGATCAGCAGCACACCGTCGACCATGTCGTCGACGTAGCACAGGGGGTGCGTGAGGCTGCCGTCCCCGTCGACGGTGACCGGCCGGCCGGCCAGCGCCTGCTCGATGAAGGCGGCCGGCATTCCGCCGTCGTCGGTCCGCATGCCGGGCCCGTAGCCCTCGAAGAGCCGCACGATCCCGGCGTTGGCGCCGTGGGCCCCCGCATGCGCCGCTACCAGGGCCTCGGCGAACCGGACGGCCTCGGCCCGGGCGCCGTGCGGGCCGACCGGATCGGCGTCCCCGCCGGACGGCGGAAACGGCGGCGAGGAGGCGAGCAGGAACCGGGCGCCGTCCCGGGCCGCGAGGCCCAGCGCGACCCGGGTGCCCAGGCTGCCGGCGTCGAGCAGCTCGACGGGCCGGTCCGGCCAGGCCGCGGCGGACGCGGGGCCGGCCAGATGCAGGACCAGGTCGTAGGGGCCCTCGAGGGCCTCGGCGCAGCCGGGCTCGGAGATGTCCCGCTCCAGGAAGCGGAAGCCCGGGCGGCCGGCCAGATGCGCCACCTTCCCGGCCCGTCCCGTGGAGAGGTTGTCGAGGCAGTCGACTTCGACGCCCGAATCGAGCAGGCGGGTGCACAGGTGGGAACCCAGGAAGCCCGCGCCGCCGGTCACCAGGGCCCGGTTCCACGGCGCGCGGGCCCTGTCGTACGTGGTGAACGTCGCCATCGGCATCATGAGGAGACCGTCCTTCCTCCGCGCTGCGCCGGCGGACCGCGTGACGAGCGTGCCCCGGGTGCCCCACCGAGTCGCTTTCATACTCTGACGACTGCCGCCGGGCGGGCAGCGTGCGCGCGTCCCCCGGGACCCGGGGCGGCGGCTGTGGCGGACGCCACGGGCGCCGGGACGTCTCCTCCGCGCGGTCCGACCCCTGTGATCAACCACACGTTTGACGCCAATTCCACCAAACGGCAGGTCACTTGCCGTCCGGCGGACCGGCGTCGCGGGGCTGGCCGGCACCGACTCGGCCACCCCTTCTGCCACGATGGTCGGCGCCGTCTCCCGGCTCGTCGGAGTGGCCGCGCAACGCAGCCGGCGTCCTCACTCCCGTGTTCCTGTCCCTACGGGTCCTGCGACCCGCCTTCGAGTGGCGCACTGTGTCTTCCTCTTCCGCCCCCGCTCCGCCGGCGCCTGCCCGGCCCTCCGCACCGGTCCCTTCGGAGGCCGGCTCCCGCTCGCCGTGGCGTTCCCTGCGGTACCGCAGCATGCGCTGGTGGTCCGTCGCGAACTTCGTGTCGAACGCCGGCACGTGGATGCAGCTCACGGTGCAGAACCTGCTGGTCCTGCAGATCACCGGGTCTGCCGCCGCGACGGGACTGTCCATGTCGGTGCAGGCCGCGCCCGCGCTGCTGATCAGCGTGTTCGGCGGCGCGGCCGTGGACCGCTGGCCGCGCAAACTGACCGCCGCGGTCAGTCAGACGCTGCTCGGCGCCGTGGCCTTCACGACGGCCCTCCTGGTGGCGCTGGACCGCCTCGACCTCACCTCGCTGATGGTGCTGGCCGCCGTCACCGGTGTCGTCGCCACCGTCGACGGCCCGGCGTGCTCCCTGCTGGGCAACGACCTGGTCCCGCCCGAGGACATTCCGTCCGCGATCGGGGTGGGCGCGCTGGTGCACCAGTCGGGCCGCCTCACGGGCGCCGCGCTCGCCGGCGTGACGGTCGGCTTCCTCGGCACGGCGGCCGCCTACGCGGCGAACGGGCTGTCGTTCCTCTTCGTGGCGTCGGTCATCCCCTTCCTCCGGCCCGCCCGCGGGGCGGTCCGGACGGCCGGGGCGGCGGTGCGCGGCCGGCGTGCCACGGACGGTGCCATGAGCGTGCGGGAGGGTCTGGCCTTCTTCGCACGCCGTCCCCGGCTGCTCGCGCTGGCCGGCGTGACCGGCGTGAGCGCCGTCTTCGGGCGCAACTACCAGCTCACCCTGGCCGTGCTCGTCACCGGTCCGCTCGCGGGCGGCGCCGGCTCGTTCGGCACGGTCTCCACCGTCCTGGCGGCCGGCGGCATCGTCGGCGCGGTCCTGGGTGCCCGGCTGCGCCGGCCCTCTGTACGGGTCGTGGGCGCGCTGGCGGCCGCGGGCGGGCTGCTGCAGGTGGTGGCGGGGCTGTCACCGTCGCTGGCCGTGCTGCTGGTGATGGTGCTGCCGATGGCGGTGGTGGAGTCCGTCTCCGACACCGCGGGAACGGCGGTCCTGCAGACCGACCCGCCGCCGCACCTGCGGGGCCGGGTGCTCGGCGTGTGGGGCAGCGTCGGCACGGTGTGGAGCCTCGGCGGGCCGCCGGCGCTCGGCCTGCTGATGGAGCTGGCCGGGGCGCGGGGCGCGCTGATCGCGGGTGGCCTGATCATCGCCGGCAGCATCGGGGCGGGGTATGTACTGCGTGCCCGTAGGCCTGCGGAGGCGGTGCCGGTGGCTCCCCCCGCGGCGCCGGAGGCGGCGACGCGGGCGGCGCTGGGGACCGCCGCCTGACCCTGCGGGGCGGGCGTCGTCTCGGCGCCCGGTGGAACCCGGCGTGGGTGCGGGGCAGGGGTGAGCCGCGTGGCCCGGCGCAACGGTGCTGCCGCGCCCGCCCGTGCCGCCCCTGAGCGGTACCTCCCAGGGCGTTCAGGCACTGGGGGAGGCACGACTGCCCGCGGCTGGGGACTCACCCCACCGAACCCGCGCAGGCCGCCGCAGGCATCGCCCGCCCGCCGGCGCCGGTCAGGCGACCAGTGCCTGCCCCGGGCCGAGCCTGTCGACGAGCTGGTCCAGGTGCAGTTCCGCCACGGAGGCGAGCAGGTCGGGGTGGCGCAGCAGCGCCGCCGCCCGCCGGTCGCTCGCGTCGGGCGCGAGCAGGCGGCGGAACTCCACCGGCGTCCCCGCGGCGGGACCGGCCTCGGCGAGCGCCGCGACGGCCAGGGCGGCCAGTTCCGGGTCGGTCAGCAGACAGGCCGCCCAACTGGTCACCACCTCGTCCACCCAGGTCCGCCACGCGTACTCGTCCGTGTCGGCGGCCGGCGTGCCGTCCGCGCCGGTGATCCAGTCGAGGCGGGCGGAACCGCCCGGACCCGACATGGTCATCAGGGCGGCGTCCATCGGGGTGGGGTAGCGCAGCCGGGCCGCGACCGTCACGGCCTGCCGGGCCTGCGCCTCGCACAGGGCGGAGGCCAGCGCGCCGCCGGAGGCCGGATAGGCGCACGTGAGCCACTGGGTGGTCGCCGCGATCACGGGGGAGAGATCTGCTTGCACTGCCGGACCGTCCGAACTGCTCGTCGTGGGGACAGGACGCGGGGCCCCGGGACGGGAAGCCCGCGAAAACCGTAGCCCGCGGCGCACCGCGCGGGACATGGCCCGGCTCTCGTCCACGGCGTGGCCTCGGACACATCCGCCCCGGCTCCATCCAGCCCCGCCCCGCCCAACCCGGCCCCTTCCAGCCCCCGTCCAACCCGTCCCGTCCAGCCCGGCCTTCCAGCCCGACCCCTTCCAGCCCGGCCCATCCGGCACCGCCCGTCCGGTCCGGTCCGGCATGCCCGACCAGCCCGCAACCGGCCGGAGCCAGACCGACCGGACATGGCCGACCGTGCGTGACCGCCCCCGGCCCGCGGGTGTCATCCTGGGAGCCTGCCGATCGCCGGGTGCCCGCCCGGTCTCTGGTGTGGAGGAGAACCCCTGAGTACCGCCCTCGCCCCCGAGGCCCTCTCGGTCGCCCTGCTGCTCGCCGTCCTGGCCTTCGCCGTGCTGCGCCCGCGGGGCCTGCCGGAGGCCGCGGCCGCCGTACCCGCCGCCGCGCTGGCCGTGGTGCTGGGCACGGTCACGCCGCACGAGGCCTGGCAGCAGACGCGCACGCTGCTGCCGGTCGTAGGCTTCCTCGCCCTGGTGCTGATGCTGGCGTACCTGTGCGCGAAGGAGGGCCTCTTCGAGGCCGTCGGCGCCGCGGTGGCCCGCCGGTGCGGCGACAGTCCGCGACGGCTGCTGACGGGGGTGTTCGTGGTGGCCTCCGTGGTCACGGCCGTGCTGAGCCTGGACGCCACCGTGGTGCTGCTCACCCCCGTGGTCCTCGCCACCGCGGCCCGCTCGGGCGCCCGGGCACGCCCGCACGTGTACGCCACGGCACACCTGGCGAACTCGGCGTCCCTGCTGCTGCCGGTCTCGAACCTGACCAATCTGCTGGCGTTCACGGCCAGCGGCCTGAGCTTCACCCGGTTCGCGCTGCTGATGTCGCTGCCCTGGCTGGCAGCGATCGCCGTCGAGTACGCCGTGTTCCGCGGCTTCTTCCGCGCCGATCTGGAGGTGCCCGCGCCCCTCCCCGCTCCGGCCGCCGCTCCCGCCGCGGGTTCGCCGGGACCCGGGGCCGGTCCGGACGGTGCGCCGCGTGTTCCGGCCCCGGCGCCCGCCGTCCCCCGGTTCACGGTCGTTGTCCTGGCCCTGACCCTGGCCGGGTTCGCGGTGGCCTCGCCGGCCGGGCTGGACCCCGCGTGGGCGGCGCTGGCCGGGGTCCTGGTGCTCGGGGTGCGGGCGCTGTCCTGGCGCCATGTCACCCCCCGGGAGCTGGTGGGCGCCGCCTCCCCGCTGTTCTGCCTGTTCGTGCTGGCCCTCGGCGTCGTGGTGCAGGGTGTGGTGTCGAGCGGCCTGGCCACGGGGCTCGGGCACCTGCTGCCCGCGGGGCACTCGCTGACGGCGCTGCTCGGCGTGGCGACGCTGGCCGCGGTGCTGGCCAACGTCATCAACAACCTGCCGGCCGTCCTCGCGCTGCTGCCCCTGACCGCGCCCGCCGGACCGGGCCCCGTCCTCGCCGTGCTCATCGGCGTGAACCTGGGCCCCAACCTGACCTACGTCGGCTCGCTCGCCACCCTGCTGTGGCGGCGGGTACTGCACCGGCACGGCGTCGAGGCGGACCTCGGCCTGTTCACCCGGCTCGGTCTGCTCACCGTCCCGGCCACGCTGGCCGCCTCGACCGTGGCCCTGTGGGGCATGCTGCGCCTCGTCGGCACCTGACACCCGCCCGCGGCCCGGCCCGCCGGCCCGCGGCCTCGTTCACCAGGCTCCACCGGAGAGATGGGGGCGCCGTACGGCCTCGGCGGCGTCCCGCAGGTGCAGGGCCACCGTGATCAGGGCGCGCAGGGCGGAGGGGCGCAGGCTCTGGGCGCTCTCGGCGGCCAGCACCAGCAGACAGCCGGCGGCCTGCTCGACCACCGGGACGGAGAACGCGAAGTCGTCGCCGTCGGCACCGCGGAAGGCGCGCCAAGGGGTCGCGGCGCCGTCGATGGCCTTCTGGACCGCGTGCTCGAGATGCTGTGCGGCCTGTTCGCACACGGGGGCCGGCAGAACGATGGTGCGATGGAATGCTGAACTGGTCATAGTCCCACTGCTCCCCCGCTCCCGGGGTGTTCGATCGACGCCGTGAGCGTTTTTCACCGGGTCGGCGGCGCGCCGGCCGTAGTCTGACCGCCATGTCCCGCGCACCCTCGCCGTCGGCCGTCGCGGCCCGGCTCACCGGCCGGACGGTCAGGGGTGAGCGCCGGCTGTCCGGGACGCTCGCCGAGGTCGCCCTCGACGACGGACGCACGGTCGTGGTCAAGCGCGGGGAGGGCGCCGGGGCGGCCCGGGCCGAGGCCGCGGGGCTGCGCTGGCTGGCCGGGGCGGGCGCCGTCCGGGTCCCTGCGGTGCACGGCGACGACGCGCACTGGCTGGTCACCGACCGGGTCGCGCAGGGGCCGCCGAGCGGGACGGCGGCGGCCGGGTTCGGCCGGGAGCTGGCGGCCCTGCACGCGGCCGGGGCACCCGCGTTCGGGTCCCCGCCGCCCGGCGGACCGGTGGAGGCGTACATCGGGCTCGCCCCGATGCACAACGTCACGGCGGACGCCTGGCCGCGGTGGTACGCCGAGCACCGGGTACTGCCGTATCTGCGGCGCGCGGTCGACGCGGGCACGGTGCGCGGCGCCGAGGCGGCCGACGTGGAGCGGGTGTGCGAGCTGCTGCCCGGGCTGGCCGGGCCCGCCGAGCCGCCCGCGCGCCTGCACGGCGACCTGTGGAACGGCAACGTGCTGTGGGGTGCCGACGGTCATGTCCGGCTGATCGATCCGGCCGCGCACGGCGGGCACCGTGAGACCGATCTGGCGATGCTGCGCCTGTTCGGCTGCCCGCACCTGGAGCGGATCGTGGAGGGCTACCAGCAGGCGGCGCCGCTCGCCGACGGCTGGGCCGGCCGCGTCGGCGTGCACCAGCTCTTCCCGCTGCTGGTGCACGCCGTGCTGTTCGGGCGCGGCTACGCGGAGCAGGCCGTGGCGGCCGCGCGGTCGGCCCTCGCCGGGTAGCGGAGCGACCGCGGCTGCCGTCAGCGGGTCACGACGTGCCGCTCGTTGGGGACGCAGTGGGTCATGGTCAGGCCCTCCACGTCGCGCGGCGGGTTCTTGCCGAGGTTGGCCAGGCGTTCGCGGTCCTCGTCGGTCAGGGTCTGGCTCGCCAGCGGTTCCAGGTCCCGCACGTCCTGCGGGCTGATGCCGATGCCCTCGCCGACCCGCAGGCCGAGGTCGTTCTCGACCAGCAGGAAGTGCCACACCATGCGCTCCTGCACGGGCCGGTCGCACTGGGAGAGCAGGTTGACGAAGTTCGCCACCAGGTCGTCGCGCTCCCAGTCCTCCAGCAGCAGATAGCGCTGGCCGGCCTGCTGGTAGTCATTGGTGCGCGGGATGCGCTTGCGGGTGAGCCGGCCGCTGATCTCCGGTCCCTGCTCGTCGTGGGTCGGGTACTGGGCCTCGCGGAGACCGCCCATGATCGACGGCTCGTAGTTGACGAGGGGGTTGTCGCCGCCCCCGTCCTGGTCGAACGCCATCAGGCCGTCGCGCTGGTTGGTGCGCACCTGCGCGTTCCTGGCCTGGTTGACGGGGAGCTGGAGGTAGTTCGGGCCGACCCGGTAGCGCTGGGTGTCGCTGTAGGAGAAGGTGCGGCCGACCAGCATCTTGTCGTCGGAGAAGTCCAGCCCGTCCACGAGGACGCCGGTGCCGAACGAGATCTGCTCGTTCTCGGCGAAGTAGTTCTCCGGCATCCGGTCGAGCACCATCCGGCCGACCGGCTTGGGCGGGAAGTCCTGCTCCGGCCAGGTCTTGGTGTCGTCGAGCGGGTCGAAGTCGAGCTCCGGGTGGTCGTGGTCGTCCATCATCTGGACGAGCAGCTCCCACTCGGGGTAGTCGCCGCGCGTCACGGCGTCGTAGAGGTCCTTCGTCGCGTGACCGAGGCTGTGCGCCTGGACGTTGGCGGCGTCCTCCTCGGTCATGCTGCGCACACCCTGCTTGGGCATCCAGTGGTACTTGACGATCTTGGTCTCGCCCGTCGCGTTGACCCACTTGTAGGTGTTGACGCCGAAGCCCTGCTGGTGGCGGTAGTCCGCCGGGATGCCGCGCGGGCTGAACAGGTTGACCAGCATGTGCATGCACTCGGGTGTCTGCGACATGAAGTCGAAGATGCGCCGCGGCTGCTGTTCGAAGGTCACCGGGTCCGGCTTGAGGGCGTGGATGACGTCCGGGAACTTGATCGCGTCCCGGATGAAGAAGACGCCCAGGTTGTTGCCGACGAGGTCCCAGTTGCCGTCCTCGGTGTAGAACTTCACCGCGAAGCCGCGGGGGTCGCGGGCCGTCTCGGCGGAGTCGCGTCCGCCGATGACCGTGGAGAACCGCACCGCCAGGTCCGTGCGCCTGCCCCGCTCCTGGAACAGCTTGGCCCGCGTGTAGCGGTCGATGGGCTCGTCGCCCCAGGCTCCGTAGGCCTCGAAGTACCCGTACGCGGTCACGCCGCGGGCGTGCACGACGCGCTCGGGGATGCGCTCCCGGTCGAAGTGGCTGATCTTCTCCAGGAACTGGTAGTTCTCCAGCGTGGCGGGGCCGCGTGCGCCGACCGTGCGCTGGTTCTGGTTGTCGTAGACGGGGTGTCCCTGCCGGTTGGTGAGCACCTTCCGGTCGTCGCCCGGGGCCGGCCCCTGGCTCGATACGTCCGTCATGTTCGTGGGCTCCTTCGACTTGGCCGCCGTGGGACGCGGCCCTGAGCTGCGAGGCGGCCGTCGGCCGCGCACATGGGCGGCCCGGGTACCCGGGCGCACGGTGTCCGTCACATTCCAGTTTGCGCAGCTTCGCCGACCGCTGTCGTGCGGGCCGGTGCGACAGGGCGAGGGCCGTACCCCGCACGCCGGTACCGGGGCAATACCGAGGGCCCGGCCACCGGGTCGTGCCGGTGTCCGGGCCCGGTGGGGCGGGCGGGTCGCCGTCAGCCGCCGTCCAGGCGGGCGCGCAGCAGGCCCTTGCCCAGTTCGGCTCCCTTGCGGCTGTCCGCCTGGGCCTTGCGGAACAGCTCCGCGACCTCGGTGTCCTTGTCGCGCTCGGCGTCCTGGATGTACGTCTCCAGGCGCAGCGCGTTGCTCAGGCACGACTCGACGTACCAGATGAGGTTGTAGTCCTTGTCCTGCGTGCCGGTCACGCCGCCGGTCTCCGTGCCGCTGGCCATGCGGGCCTCCTCCTCGATCGGTTCGTTCCGGGATCCGGGGCCGGGTACCCGGGGCCTGCCGGGGCACACGGCGCCGCGGGACCGGACCCCAGGACCAGTCATGTCCCAACGGACCAGTCATGTCCCAACGGGTCACATGTCCCACTGGGACATTTCCGGGTGTACGCTCGGAGGCATGACGGCAGCGAAGCCCTCCCCCGCCCCCGAGGACCGACGGCAGCGCAAGGCGCGGCAGACCCGTGCCGCACTGGCCGCCGCCGCCTGCGACCTGATCCTGGAACAGGGCCTGGCGGCGACCACGGTGGAGGCCATCGCCGAGCGGGCGGACGTCACGCGCCGCACGTTCAGCCGCCACTTCGCCGGCAAGGAGGACGCCGCACTCGACTTCGTCCGTCGCGACGGCGACCGCATCAACGCGATGCTCCGCCGCCGCCCGGCCGGCGAGCCGCCGCTGCTCGCCTACCGCAGGGCGGTGCGCGACTGGCTGGCCGACCGGGACGACCCGGCCTGGCACGTGCGTCCGCGGATGCGCCGGCTGCTGTCCCTGGTGGACGGCGAGCCCGATCTGTTCGCCGCCTACCAGCGCATCCGCGTCGACGCCCAGGAGGAGTCGATCCGCATCGTCGCCGGCCGGCTCGGCACCGACGGCGCCCGGGACGTGCGCCCGGCCGCGATCGTCGACGCCGCCGCCGGAGTCCTCGTGGCCGCCCTGCGCCTGTGGGCGCGCGGCGCCGGCGAGGACCCGGGAGCCGCAGACCTCGCCGCCCTCGTGGAGCGGGCCTACGACGCCCTGATCTCGGAGGCCGCGACCGCGGTCCCCGACAGCACCACCGAAGAGTGAGAGCACCATGAGCACCACTGGCACCACCCCCGCCGCCGACGCCGCCGAGTTCGCCGGCCGCACCGCCCTCGTCACCGGCGCCGCCTCCGGCATCGGCCTGGCCACCGCCCGCCGCCTGGGCGCCGGCGGGGCGAACGTCGTCATCGCCGATCACAACGCCGAGGGCGCCGAGAAGGCCGCCGCCGAACTGACGGCGGAGGGCATCCGGGCCGCCGCCGTCGCGCTGGACGTGACCCTCCCGGAGTCCGTCGAGGCCGCCGTCCGCTTCGCCGTCGACACCTTCGGCGGCCTGGACCTCGCCGTGAACAACGCCGGCATCGGCGGTCCGAGCGCCCCGACCGGGGCGTACGACGTCGAGGCCTACCAGCGCGTCGTGCGCACCAACCTGGACGGCGTCTTCTACTCGATGCGCTACGAACTGCCCGTCATGGAGGCGGCCGGCCGGGGTGCCATCGTCAACGTCGCCTCCATCCTCGGCTCGGTCGGCTTCGCCGGCTCCCCCGCCTACGTCGCCGCCAAGCACGGCGTGGTCGGCCTGACCAAGACCGCCGCCGCCGAGTACTCCGCCAAGGGCATCCGCGTCAACGCGGTCGGCCCCGGCTTCATCGACACCCCGCTGCTGAGGACCATGGACGAGGCCGCGTACAACGGCCTGGTCGCACTGCACCCGGCCGGCCGTCTCGGGCGCTCCGAGGAGGTCGCCGAGCTGATCGCCTTCCTGCTGTCGGACCGGGCGTCCTTCGTCGCCGGCGGCTACCACCTGGTGGACGGCGCCTACACCGCCGTCTGATCCGTCCCGCACACCGGAAGACATCACGGGGGCAGAGCAAAGGAGTCCGGCCATGAAGGCACTGCAATACCGCACCATCGGGGCGCCGCCCGAGGTGGTCACCGTCCCCGACCCCGAGCCCGGTCCCGGCCAGGTGCTGCTGAAGGTCACCGCCGCCGGGGTGTGCCACTCCGACATCGCGGTGATGAGCTGGCCCGCCGAGGGTTTCCCGTACGAGCTGCCGCTCACCCTCGGCCACGAGGGCGTCGGCACGGTCGCCGCGCTGGGCGCCGGCGTGACGGGCCTCGCGGAGGGCGACGCGGTCGCCGTGTACGGCCCCTGGGGCTGCGGCACCTGCGCCAAGTGCGCGGAGGGCAAGGAGAACTACTGCCTGCGCGCCGACGAGCTGGGCATCCGCCCGCCGGGCCTCGGCCGGCCCGGCTCGATGGCCGAGTACCTGCTCATCGACGACCCGCGGCACCTGGTCCCGCTGGACGGACTCGACCCGGTCGCGGCGGTGCCGCTGACGGACGCCGGGCTGACGCCGTACCACGCGATCAAGCGGTCGCTGCCCAAGCTGGTCCCCGGCTCGACGGCGGTGGTCATCGGCACCGGCGGCCTCGGCCACGTCGCCATCCAGCTGCTGCGCTCCCTGACGTCCGCGCGGGTCGTCGCCCTCGACGTCAGCGAGGACAAGCTGCGCCTCGCCCGTGAGGTGGGCGCGCACGAGGCGGTGCTGTCCGACGCCAAGGCCGCGGACGCGGTGCGCGAGCTCACCGGCGGTCTCGGCGCCGAGGCCGTGTTCGACTTCGTCGGCGTGGCGCCGACCGTGCGGACCGCCGGCGCCGTCGCGGCCGTCGAGGGCGACGTCACGCTGGTCGGCATCGGCGGCGGATCGCTCCCCGTCGGCTTCGGCGTGCTGCCCTTCGAGGTGTCGGTCAACGCCCCGTACTGGGGCAGCCGGAGCGAGCTGATCGAAGTGCTGAACCTGGCCCGTTCGGGCGCCGTCTCGGTGCACACCGAGACGTACTCCCTGGACGACGCCCCGCTCGCCTACGAGCGGCTGCACTCGGGTCTGGTGAACGGCCGCGCGGTGATCCTGCCGCACGGCTGACCGGACTCGCGGCCGGGTGGGAGAGCGAACGGCCGCAGGGAGCGCGACCGGTCCCCCGTTCCGGTCGTGCCCCCGCGGCTCGTCGAACCTACGTGGACCGATGGCCGGTTGTGAATCGTCTCGGTGCCCGCTGCCGGGCCGTCCGGACTCACCCGTGCACAGGTGAGTCCGGATGGCCCGGTTTCGTCCCGTGCAGGCTCGGCCGGTCGAGCTCTCCCACCGCCAGATGGGCCAGCACTACCTCGTAGAGGTCGCTGCCGGCGGCGAGCAACTGGCGTTCCAGGACCGGTTCCGCGCTGCGGACGTGCTCCCGCACGGTCTGGGCGTGGACGCCGAGCTCCCGGGCGGCGCGTTCGGCGTTGCCGCCGGCGGCGATCCAGGCACGCAGCGTGCGCCGCACGTTCCGGGGGTCCGGCTCCAGCCGGCCGAGCAGGTCGCCGGCCCAGGTGCGCAGCGCGGGCCCGGCCAGCAGGTCGTCGAGGCCCGCGCGGCCCGGTCCGGCCGTGTTGCCGCCGGGGTCCGCGTCGAGGGCGGCCTGGGCGTTCAGGGCGAGGTGGACGGTGGCGCGGACCGTCAGGTCGGCGAAGTCGGTGCGCAGCAGGCCCTCGACCCGGTCCATGCGGGCACGCACCGTGTTGCGGCTGACACCGAGGACCTTGGCCGTGTTCACGGCGGTGAACTCCAGGCCGAGCCGGGTGGTGGCGAGCAGTTCGGCGCGGGTGTGGTGCGGCAGCCCGTCCAGCGGGCGCAGTACGCGGGCCGTCCACCCCCACAGGGCGGCCGGGTCCATGAGGCGCTCGGGGCGGGTCCGCTCGGCGTAGACGGCCGCCTTCCCGGGACGGAACCGGGCCACCGCCAGGGCACTCACGGCCTGCCCGTAGGCGACGGCGGTGCGGGCGAGGCTCTGCCGCGCGCTGCCGCCGAGGAAGACGCCGGGGGTGCGCCCGACGAGCGACCGCAGCGCCTCGCCGGGCGCGTCGCGGGGCGTCAGGACGATGACGTGCCCGTCCATGGCGGGGCAGCGCACCACGAGGGCCCGCTCCCCCGTCGCCGACAGGCACTCCTCGGCGAGGCGGTCGCGTTCCTCGGGGACGCTCTCCACGACGTAGACGCACGCCGTGTCGGTGTCCAGGAGGCCGGGCCAGAGGCCGGCGGCCACGCGGCGCGCGGAGACGGCGTCCTCGACCATCAGCAGTTGCAGGATGGCCAGGCGCAGGTCGGACGTGGCCCGCCGCAGCCGTCGTCCGGCGAGACCGGACTCGTGTTCCGCCAGCAGGAGCCCGACCACCTGGGCGGTGTGCGTGACGATGTCGGCGGCCCGCCGGTCGAAGGGGGCGTCACGGGCCACCGCGAGGACGGCGGCCGGTGCCGGGTGCGCCCGCTCCACCCGGACCAGGCGCAGGTGGCGGCCCCGGTCCTCGAGGGCGGCGGAGGCGATCCGGCCGGCGGTGATGTCCGCGACCAGGTACTCGTCCAGCGGAGTACGGGTCCCGGCCAGGAGGCCGCCGGTGCCGTCCCGCAGCGTCACGGAGGCGTCCACGGCTCGGGCCAGCCAGGTCACGACTCTGCCTACGTCGCGTCCGGCGGGTCTCAGGTGGTCGAGCAGTTCCTCCGCCCACCCCGCGTGCCCGCCGGCCCTCGTCTCCCGCTGCCGTGTCCCGTCCTCGCGGCCCGCCACGTCGGCCTTCTCCTCGTCCGTCGCCCCGCCTTCGGCCCTGGCCGGGGACGTTACCGCATGCCCGCCCGCGGCACGGAGCGCGCGGGTGCCGGGCCGCAGTACGGAGAAAAATCTTGCCGAACCGCCATCCCTCGAGCGAGGTGACACGTATGTCCTAGTGAACCGTCCTACAGGAAGGGAAGGAACCATGTCGCTCTTCAGCCACCTGGCACCCGCCAAGAGGCACTCCAAGGGCAGGAACCACACCACCACCGGGAAGGGGAGGACGTCCCACCACCGCAAAAACCGTCGCCGTACCTCCAGCACCGGTATGCGCAAGTGACGTCGTCGTTTCCCTTCGGCGGCCGGTGGGCGCGACCCTCCGGTCGCCGGGGGCCGACGTCCGGTGACGTGGTTCCGTGAACCTCCGCCGTCATGCCGTTCGCGGCGTCGCCCGGCTCTCGGGGCTGCGACGGCTGCTCACCGTCGCCGAGCCGGAGAGCGAACAGGTAGTCGCCGCCGCACCGGCCCTGCCGGTGCGACAGATCTTCCGCCGGTTCTGGCCGTACACGCACGGCGGACGGAAGTGGCTGCTGCCGCTCGTGGCGTTCTGCATCGTGGGCCCCGCCATCGACGCGGCCGAGATCTGGCTGTTCAAGGTGGTGGTGGACGAGGTGCTCGTCCAGCGCGACCTCAGCGCCTTCCTGCCGATCGCCCTGGCCTACGTCGGACTCAGCCTCGCTTCCGGCATCCTGTCGTTCGCCGACGACGTGACCTCCACCTGGGTCGGTGAACGGTTCCTCCTCGCGCTGCGGGCGGACGTCTTCCGCCACGTCCAGCGTCTCTCGCTCGGCTTCTTCGAACGGCGCCGGCTCGGCGACGTACTGGCCCGGATCACGGGCGACGTCGACGCGGTCGAGACGTTCCTGCTCTCGGGCGTGGCCGAGGCACTGTGGTACCTGGTGCGGCTCTGCATCTTCCTGGGCATGCTCTTCTACCTGAGCTGGGACCTGACGCTGTTCGCCCTCGTCATCGTGCCGCTCTTCTATTCCGCGGCCCGGTACTTCTCCCGCCTGGTGAAGGCCGCCTCCCGGGAGCGCCGGCGGCGCAGCGGTTCGGTCAGCGCGGTCGCCGAGGAGGTGCTGGGCAACATTGCCCTGGTGCAGGCGTACAACCGCCAGAAGTGGGAGCAGGGCAGGTTCCAGCGCGAGATCGTCGGGCGGTACCGCGCCACCATGACCTCGACCAGGATCCGTGCCGTCTTCGGACCGCTGGTCGACCTGGTCGAACTGAGCGGGGCCCTGCTGGTGATGGGCCTGGGCACCTGGCAACTGGCCCGCGGCCGTCTCACCCTGGGTGAGCTGCTGGTCTTCCTGGCCCTGCTGAGCAAGCTCTACAGCCCGATCCGGGGCATGTCCCATCTGACCAGCACCTTCTACGCGGCCGCCGCTGCCGCGGAGCGCATCGTCGAGTTGCTCGACCAGCGCCCTCAGGTGAACGAGCTCCCGACCCCCGTCCCGCTCGGGCGCGCTCGCGGGCAGGTGGAGCTCGACGGCGTCGGCTTCACCTATCCGGAGACCGACCGGGCCGCGCTGAGCGACGTGTCGTTGCGGGTGGAGCCCGGGCAGACCGTGGCGCTGGTCGGGCCCAGTGGCGCGGGCAAGTCCACCGTCGCCAAACTACTGCTGCGCTTCTACGACCCCGATTGCGGCGCCGTCCGGCTGGACGGCGCGGATCTGAGGACCCTGGGCCTCGCCGACGTCCGCGACAACGTGGCCGTGGTGCTCCAGGAGACGCTCGTCCTGCACGGCACGGTGCGCGAGAACATCCTCTACGGCCGTCCGGACGCGAGTGAGCGGGAGGTCGTCGCGGCGGCCCGCGCGGCGGACGCGCACGACTTCGTCACCGCCCTGCCGGAGGGTTACGACACCGTCGTGGGCCAGCGCGGCAACCTGCTGTCCGGAGGCCAGCGCCAGCGCCTGGCGATAGCCCGGGCCATGATCCGCGACGCGCCCGTGCTCCTCCTGGACGAGCCGACCACCGGCCTGGACGCCGAGTCTGGCCGGCGGGTCATGGAGCCATTGCGCCGGCTGATGGCCGGACGCACCACGATCGTCATCTCCCACAACCTGCTCACGGTCCGCGACGCCACCTGGATCGTGGTACTGGACCACGGGCGGGTCGTCGAGCAGGGAACGCACCCCGACCTGCTGCTGAGCGGAAAGGCCTACGCCCGGCTGCACCGGCTCCACGCCGCTGCCGACCCCGCTGCCTCGGCTTCGGCGTTCGAGGCCTTCCCATGAGCCCGCCCGGCCTCCCCGCGTCGCGAGCCGTCCCCCGGCACCGGTCCACCGGGCCGGCGCCGCCCCTGCCGCCGGGAGCGGTACCGGCGGCCGGTTACGAGGTCCTGGCCCACCTGACCAGGACCGGCTGGCTCGACGTGTACGACGCCTGGAGCCACGAGCGGGACTGCCGCTGCCTGGTGAAGACGCTGCGGCCGGACCGGCGGCAGGAACCGCACCTGCGCGAACGGCTCCTGAGCGAGGGCCGCTGGCTGCAGTCCTTCAGCCACCCGCATCTGGTCCGCGCGTACGAGACCGTCGAGGCACCCGAGCCCCTCGTCGTCCTGGAAACCCTGGCCGGCGAGACCGTCACCCACCTCATCGAGCGCCTGCGGCGCCGGCTCGCCGCCCCCGACGTGGCGTTCCTGGGCCTGCACCTGTGCTCGGCACTGCACTACCTGCACGGCCGGGACCTGCTGCACCTGGACGTGAAGCCGTCGAACGTGATCATCGACTGCCGGCGTGCCAAGCTCCTCGATCTCAGCGTGGCCCGCCCGCCGGGTCCCGCGCCCGCCGGCGTCGGCACCCGCTGCTACCTCTCGCCGGAGCAGGCACGCGGCGGCGACCTGTCCGCGGCCGCGGACGTGTGGGGCGTGGGTATCACCCTGTACGAGGCCGCCACCGGCGACCTCCCGTTCCCCGAGGTCACCTCCACGGCGACGGACGGGGAGCCGTCCGGTGGCTCCCGCGCGCCGTCGGCGTCCGCGGGCCCCGGCGACACCGGCGGCCGACAGCACCGCTACCCGCAGCTGGAGGGCAGGGCCGCACCCGTGGGCGCCCGGCGCCGCCTGCCGCGGGCGCTCGCCACGGCGATCGACGCGTGCCTGGAACCGGACCCCGCCGCCCGGCCCGGGATCGATTCCCTCGCCGCGGCGTTCGACGCGCTGCTGCCCTGCCACCGCAAGGACGTGGAACCGGCGCCGCCCGAGCCGGGGCTCGGACAATCCCTCGACGAGGATGCTACGTATTGAAGATATGCACCCTTTGGGGCTTTCTCTGGAGCGGATGCCCGACGACGCGCTGCTGGCGGGGCTGACGACCGGCGACCCCGAGTTCGCGGTGGCGTTCGTCCGCCGGTTCCAGCACAAGGTCTTCGGGGTGGCCATGACGGTCACCGGCGACGTCCAGATCGCGGAGGACGTGGCCCAGCAGACCTTCGAACAGGCCTGGCGCCACGCCCAGGTCTACGACTCGCGCCGCGGCTCGGTCCGCACCTGGCTGACGGCCATCGCACACAACCTGGCCATCGACGCCCTGCGTTCCCGCAGGGCCGTCCCCGTGGACCCCACCCGGATGGCACCGCTGATGGACGCGATCACCGACACCCCCGAACGGCATGCGGTGGCCGACGAGGAGTCGGCCGAGCTGCGGCGGGCGATCGCGGAGCTGCCGCCGGGCCAGGCCCGCGCCATCGTCATGGCCGGCGTCTACGGGATGACCGCGCGGCAGGTGGCGGAACTGGAGCAGGTCCCCCTCGGCACCGCCAAGACCCGGATCAGGACGGCGCTGGCCAAGCTGCGCGACGCCCTGACACACAGGCAGGACACGAGATCATGACCGGCGACGACACATTCGTGTGCCCCCGGCTGCGGGAGGTCGCCGCCGAGGTGGCACTGGGAGTACTGCCCGCCCGGGAACGCGCCGCGGCCCTGGCCCACCTGCAGCGCTGTCCTTCCTGTCTGGAGAGCGTCCGGGAGCTGGCGCGCACGGCCGACGGACTGCACCACCTGATCCCCGGACGCGAACCGCCCGCGGGGTTCGAGACCCGCGTGCTCCAGCGCCTCGGGCTCTCGCCCCAGCGCCGCCGCCGGACACTGCGCCGGCGGTTCGCCCTCGGCCTCGCGTCGGGTGTGGCGGCCGCGGCGCTGGGCCTGGGCGGATGGGCGATCGGCGTCACCTCCGCGTCCTCCCCGACCACCGCGGGCCCGGCCCGGCCCGACCGGGTGCTCAGCGCCGACCTCACCTCCCACCGCCAGGACGTCGGACGCGTCTTCGCCTACACGGGGCCGCCGCACTGGGTGTACATGTCGGTGGACGCCGACGACCTGCCCGCACACGCCCGAGCGGCCTTCCACGGCACCCTGACCTGCCAGATCGAACGGGCGGACGGCTCCACCGCCATCATCGGCACCTTCTCCGTGACCGCCGGCTACGCCCAATGGGTCGCCCACTACCCCGCCGGGTCGGCACCCGTCACCCAGGTGCACCTGCTCGCGGCCGACAACTCGGTCGTGGCCAGCGCCACCCTCCACCCGTCCGGCTGAGCCACCCGGTCAGGGCGGGGCCGCGACCGGCGTACGCCGAGCCCGCGCGTCGCCGTGGTGTCGACCGGGTCCGCTCCGCCCCGGGTGCCGGCTCGGCATAAGCTCGGTGAATGGCGAAGTACTTCGACGTGCACCCCGACAACCCCCAGCCGCGCAGCATCGCCCAGGTCGCCGACAGCGTCCGCGCGGGCGCGCTGATCGCGTACCCGACGGACTCCTGTTACGCGCTGGGCTGCCGGCTGGGCAGCCGCGACGGCACCGAGCGCATCCGCTCGATCCGGCACCTGGACAACCGGCACCACTTCACCCTGGTGTGCCAGGACTTCGCGCAGCTCGGCCAATTCGTGCAGGTCGACAACGACGTGTTCCGGGCGATCAAGGCGTCGACCCCGGGCAGCTACACCTTCATCCTGCCCGCGACGAGGGAGGTGCCGCGCATGCTCCAGCATCCGAAGAAGAAGACCGTCGGCGTGCGCATCCCCGACCACGTCGTCACCCAGGCGCTGCTGGCCGAGCTCGGCGAACCACTGCTGTCCAGCACCCTGCTGCTGCCCGACGAGGAGGAGCCGCTGACGCAGGGCTGGGAGATCAAGGACCGGCTCGACCACGTGGTGGACGCGGTGATCGACTCCGGGGAGTGCGGCACCGAACCGACCACGGTGGTCGACTTCTCCGGCGGGGAGGCGGAGATCGTGCGACGGGGCGCCGGCGACACGACGCGGTTCGAGTAGCGGGCCGGCCACCGCCCCCACGGGTGCGCCCCGCGCCCCGTGGGGGCCGCGTGCCACGATGACCGTGGTCCGCCGGCCGCCCGACGGACCGCACGCAGGTACCCGACCGAGAGGCAGCCCGCCATGACCCCCGTAGAGGGCGACGTCGTCGACATCCCCACCGACGACGGAACCGCCGACGCGTACCTCGCCCGTCCCGGCGACGGGCGCGCGTATCCCGCGGTCCTCTTCTACATGGACGCCTTCGGGCTGCGGCCGCGGCTGAGGGAGATGGCCGACCGGCTGGCCGGCGCGGGCTACACCGTGCTGGTGCCGAACGTGTTCTACCGGCACGGGCGGGCGCCGGTCGTCGAGCTCCCCGACTTCATCGACCCGGGTGCGCGTCCGGAGATCTTCCAGCGCCTCGGCCCGGTCATGCGGTCGCTGACGCCGGACCGGGCGGTGCGGGACGCAGGTGCATACCTGCGGTGGCTCGCGGACTCCGCGGCGGCCGCCGACGGCCCCGTTGGGGTGACCGGCTACTGCATGGGCGCCGCGCTCGCCCTGCGTACCGCGGGCGCCCACCCGGACCGGGTGGCCGCCGCGGCCGGCTTCCACGGCGGGAACCTGGCGACCGAGGGGCCGCAGAGCCCGCACCTGGTGGCCGGGGACGTCACCGCCGAGCTGTACTTCGCCCACGCCGACCGGGACCCGGGCATGCCCGCCGAGCAGCAGGCACGCCTGGAGGCGGCCCTGACCGAAGCGGGCGTCCGCCACCGCTGCGAGGTCTACGCGGGGGCGCACCACGGCTACACGCAGGCCGACACCGCCGCGTACGACGCGAAGGCGACCGAGCGGCACTGGGAAGAGCTGCTCGCTCTGCTGAAGCGGACGCTGTGACCGGCGCCGGCCGCCGGAACCCTCACCGCCCGGGCCGGTGACACGGTACCGGGGGAAGACACGGCCGCCGCGGCCGCGGAACCGAAAGGCCGTCAAGGACGCGGAAGGGGCGGGAAGTTGCCGCCGCTCCCCCGCTCCGCGCCCCGTCCGGCCGGTTGTTACCGTTCCCCGGTGTCTGACTCCTCACGTGATACCGCCGAAGGCGCCGGCTGGGGCGCCGCCGAGCACGGTGCCTACCGAGCCCTCATGCCGGCCCGCACCGAGCAGCTGTCCTGGCTGAGCCCGAAGACGCTGTGGGCGGCCCGCAACGGCGTGCTGGCCTCCCTGTTCGGGGACCCGACGGGCCGTACCCGCGCCCGCTGGGTCGCCCAGCGGGAGGCGGCCGGCGCACCGGCCGACAAGGTCGTCCGGCGCGACGATCCGGACCACTTCTCCTTCCTGGTCATCGGCGACACCGGGGAGGGCGACGACCCTCAGTACGCGGTCGTGCCGGGGCTGCTGAAGGAGGGCCGCGACACGCGGTTCGCCGTGCTCGCCAGCGACGTGATCTACCCGGTGGGCAGCGCCGACGACTACGCCACGAAGTTCTTCCGCCCGTACCGGGACTATCCCGCGCCGGTCTACGCGATACCCGGCAACCACGACTGGTACGAGGACCTCGGCGGTTTCATGCGGGTCTTCTGCGACGACGCCCCGCCGCTGCCGCCCGAGCCCGCCCCGCGCCCCCTCACCGGGGCCTGGCTGCGGACCCGGCTGTGGCACCGGCCCCGCCCGGACGACGGCCGGCACCTGGACGAGGCCCGCGCGATGCGCTCCGCGCCCGCCCAGCAGGCCGTCCAGCCCGGCCCGTACTGGGCGATCGACGCCGGCCCGGTGCGGATCGTCGGCATCGACACCGGCCTGCTGGGCACCCTCGACGCCGAGCAGGGCGCCTGGCTGCGCGAGGTGTCCCGGGGGCCGCGCCCGAAGATACTCGTCACCGGCTCGCCCCTGTACGTGGACGGCGAGCACCACCCATGCGCCATCGAGGGCGGCGGCACCGTGGACGACATCGTCCGTGACCCCGCCCACCGCTACGTCGCGGCGATCGGCGGCGACATCCACAACTACCAGCGCTATCCGGTCGACGTGGACGGCCGCACCGTCCAGTACGTGGTCGCGGGCGGCGGCGGTGCGTTCATGCACGCCACCCACACCATCCCCCGCGTCTCGGTGGCCGGTGTCACCGAGGACGACTTCCGCTGCTATCCGCTGCGCGGTGACTCCCTCGCCTTCTACAGCGGGCTGTACGGGCGCCGGCTGCGGCTGCGGCGCTTCTTCACGCTCACGGAGGCCGAGGCGACGTCCGTGATCGCCGAACGCCTCGGCATCCGCCCGGCCCGCGCCCCGGGCCCCACCGCACGGGTCACCCGGCGCACCCGGCTGATCGCCGGGCTGCTGGGCACCGGGCGCCGCCCCGATCGCCGCAAGCGGTTCCGGCTGCCCGTGCGCAAGATCTACACGCAGTTGTTCTCGCCGGGCTCGGCGACGTACGACCCGCCCTTCTTCAAGTGCTTCCTGCGTCTGGACGTCGCCCCGGACGCGGTACGGCTGCGCTGCTACGCCGCCACCGGCAACCGGGCGCAGGAGGTGGACCCGCCGGTCGAGGACGAGGTGACGATCCCGCTCGTCTGACGGACGCCCGGGTCACCAGCGTCCCGGTCCCGGGCCCGCGAGCGGCGTCGAAGCGGCGCCGTCCACGCCGACGGGCACCTCACCCGCCAGCATCACGCGGTGCATGATCCTGGGGTGGTCGAGGTGGGCGTTGTCGCCGGGGGCGAGGTGGATGGTGGCCCGGTTGTCCCAGAAGGCGATACTGCCCGGCTCCCAGCGGAAGCGGACCGTGTACTCGGGCCGGGTCGCCTGCTGCAGCAGCATCTCCAGGATCGCCGCGCTCTCCGGGCGGGAGAGTCCGGCGATCTGCTCGACGTAGTAGCCGTTGACGAACAGCACCCGCTCCCCCGTCTCGGGGTGGACCCGGACCAGCGGGTGCACGGTCGCGGTCCCGTGGTCCAGCAGGTGCCGGACGTAGGCGTCGTCGCCCGGCCGGGGCTGGTAGCCGACCCCGAGCCGGTGCTCGGCCCGCAGGCCGTCGACGAAGGCGCGGACCGGGCCGGACAGTCCGGCGTAGGCGGCGGCCAGGTTCGCCCAGGTCGTGTCCCCACCGTACGGCGGGACCGTCTCGGCGCGCAGGATCGTGGCGGCGGGCGGGTCGACGCGGGCGCCGTGGTCGCAGTGCCAGCCGCGCAGCAGCGTGTGGCGCCGGCGGTGCAGCCACTCCTCGTGCTCCATCCCGAACCGTCCGCCCAGCTCCAGCCGGTCGGCGGTCGTCTCGACCTCCGGGTGCCGAGGGGGTGACGCCCTGCCGCGCCGGGGCAGGACGACCGGATCGCCGAAGCGGCGCGCGAACGCGACGTGTCCGGCGTGGTCGAGGCGCTGGCCGCGGAAGAACACCACCTTCCAGCGCAGCACCGCCGCGCGGATCGCGGCGACCTGCGCCTCGTCGAGACCGGCGGCCAGGTCGACGCCGCCGACCTCGGCGCCGATGTGCCCGGCGACCGGTCTCACCTCGATCCCCGCGTTCCGCGTCGCCGTGGATTCCGCTGTGGGCCCGTCACTCGTCATGCGCACTCCGTCGGTCGGTCGTTCCGATGCGGCTCCGGCAGAGATCGTGGCAGCTTCGGCGGACGTGGCGACAGGGCGCCGTCGCACACGAGGGAGACCGCGGGCCGCTCGCGTCGCGCCCGTCCGGTTGATCATTGCCCACCCCGTCCGTGACGCTGGAGGGGCGGCACACGGCCGCGACAGTCAAGGGAAGGTCCGGCAGTGATCAGTATCCCGACGCACACGCTCGACGACGGCACCACGCTCCCCGCCCTGGGCCTGGGAACCTGGCCGATGAAGGACGACGAGGCCGAGCGGGCGGTCCGCGACGCCCTGGAGACGGGCTACCGCCTGATCGACACGGCCACGAACTACCGCAACGAGACCGGCGTCGGCCGGGGCGTGGCCGGCAGCGGCGTCCCCCGCGAGGAGATCGTGGTGACGACCAAGCTGCCCGGCCGGCACCACGGCTACGAGGAGACGCTCGCCTCGTTCGAGGAGTCCCGCGCCCGGCTGGGCCTGGAGTACGTCGACCTGTACCTGATCCACTGGCCGCTGCCCCGGGTGGACCGGTACGTCGACTCCTGGAAGGCGATGATCAAGCTGCGCGACGACGGTCTCGTGCGCTCGATCGGCGTCTCCAACTTCACGGCGGAGCACATCGAGCGGCTGGAGAAGGAGACGGGTGTCCTGCCCTCCGTGAACCAGATCGAGCTGCACCCGCTCCTCCCGCAGGACGAGCTGCGCGCCTTCCACGAGCGCAAGGGCATCCGCACCGAGAGCTGGAGCCCGCTGGGCCGCGGAAGCGACCTGCTGGACGACCCGGCCGTCGCCGCCGTCGCCGGGGCGCACGGGGTGACGCCGGCCCAGGCGGTGCTGCGCTGGCACACCCAGCTCGGCGCGGTGCCGATCCCGAAGTCGGCGGACCCCGGACGGCAGCGCGCCAACCTCGACGTGTTCGGCTTCACCCTGGACGACGCCCAGTTGCGCGCCGTCGCCGACCGTCCGCACCGGCGGATCGGCGGGGACCCGGAGGTGCACGAGGAGTTCTGACGGCGGTACCCGGCACCGGCCGGCGCGTGAGGCCGGGATGGAGCCGCGGTCACCGCGGCGGCAGCGGCTGCTCGGCCCAGATGGTCTTGCCGATGCCGGTCTGGCGGCTGCCCCACCGCTCGGTGAGCTGGGCGACCAGCAGCAGTCCCCGGCCGCCCTCGTCGAAGGCGTGGGCCCGGCGCAGGTGCGGCGAGGTGGAGCTGCCGTCGGAGACCTCGCAGATCAGGGCACTGTCGCGGATGAGTCGCAGTTGGACGGGCGGCGCGCCGTACCGGATCGCGTTGGTGACCAGCTCGCTGACGACCAGTTCGGTGATGAACGCGATCTCGTCCAGGCCCCAGGCCGCCAGCCGCTCGGTGGCGGCCTGCCGGATCGCGGCCACGTTCGCGGGGTCCGGCTGGACGTCCCAGGTGGCGACCTGGTCGCTGCCGAGCGCCCGCGTCCGGGCCAGCAGCAGCGCCACGTCGTCGCCGGGTTCCTCCGGCCGCACGGCCCTGATGACGCCGTCGCACAGCGCCTCCAGCGAGTCGGCCGGCGCGGTCAGCGCGCGGCACAGCTCCGTGGTGTCGTGGTCGCGGTCCTCGAGGAGACCGTCGGTGTACAGGGCGACGACGGAGCCCTCGGGCAGGACCACCTCGGTCGCCTCGAACGGCAGTCCGCCGACACCGAGCGGCGGCCCGGCGCTCACGGGGACGATGCGGGTGGTGCCGTCGGGAAGGACGAGGGCCGGCGCGGGGTGGCCTGCGGTGGCCAGGGTGAGGCGGCGGGAGACGGGGTCGTAGACGGCGTAGAGGCAGGTGGCGCCCAGTTCGGCGACCTCGTCGCCGTAGTCGTCGGCCGCGAGGTGGCCGACGAGGTCGTCGAGGTGGGTGAGGAGCTCGTCGGGGGACAGGTCGACGTCGGCGAGGGTGCGGACGGCGGTGCACAGCCGGCCCATGGTCGCCGTCGAGGGGATGCCGTGGCCGACGACGTCGCCCACGACGAGGGCGACCCGGCTGCCGGACAGGGGGATCACGTCGAACCAGTCGCCGCCGATGCCGGCCGCCGAGCCGGACGGCAGGTAGCGGTGGGCCACCTCGACGGCCGACTGACCGGGCAGGCCCCTGGGCAGGAGGCTGTGCTGGAGGGCGAGCGCGGTGGAGCGCTCGCGGGCGAAGCGGCGGGCGTTGTCGATGCAGACGGCGGCCCGGCTGGCCAGTTCCTCGGCGAGGACGACGTCGTCGGCGGCGAACGGTCTGCGGGGTGCGATGCGCATCGCCGTCGCGATGCCCATGGTGGTTCCGCGCGCCCGCAGGGGAACCGCGATCGTGGAGCTGACGCGGTCGCGGAAGGCCCGGTTGGCGGGGGCCAGCTCGTTGCGCACCCGCATCCACCGGTCGAAGTCCGGATCGCCCGGACCGGTGAGGACCGGTTGCCCCTCCCGTAGCGCCCGCGCGGGTGCGGAGTAGGGCGGGTACACGTCGGTGTCGCCCAGGCGCACGGAGATCCGTGGAAACCCTTCGGCGGCGGGTCGGTGGGCGATCCGGCGCAGCACGATGTCCTCGGCCGGCACCGCGAGCGGTTCGTCGGTGCCGAGGACCCAGTCGAGCAGGTCCACGCTGGCGAAGTCGGCGAACCGCGGCACGAGGACGCCGACCAGTTCCTCGGCGGTGCGCACCACGTCCAGGCTCGTGCCGATCGCGGCCGCGGCCTCGTTCAGCAGGGCCAGCCGTTCCTGGGCCCGGTGCTGCTCCGTGCTCTCGAACCCCGCCACGGCCACGGCGGCCACCTCGCCGGACAGGTCGCGGACCGGCCACATCTCGATGGTCCAGGCGAACTCGCCGAGCCTGCAGGAGGCGGGCGTGTACGTCTCGTAGCGCTGGGGCCGGCCGGTCCGGGTGACCTGGCGCAGATGGCTCAGGAACCCGGTCGCGTCGGCGTCGATCTCCGCCATGACCTCCGGCAGCGGCCGTCCGATCAGGTCGTCCTCGGGCATCCCCAGCATGCGCCGCGCGGTGTCGTTGATCCGCAGGTACCGCTGCCGGGTGTCGTGGACGGACATGGACAGGGACGCCTGCTGGAAGGTCTCCCCGGCCAGCACCGGCGTCGGCCCGTTCTCCGGGGCCGCCGTCACCGTGTACCCGGCCGGCGTGCCGTCCGCGCCCAGCAGCGGGCATCCGCGCAGCGACAGCGCCAGGGTGGAGCCGTCCCGGTGGCGGATCAGGGCCACGCCGGACAGTGCGGCCACGGCCCCGGGCGGCGCCGCGTGGACCAGCAGGTCCCGCGCGGGCCGCCCCACGACCTCCGCGGCCGGGTAGCCGGTCAGTCGCCGGGCGCCCTCGCTCCACCCCGTCAGTGTGCCGTCGGCGTCCAGGGCCGCCACGGCGGAGACATCCATAGCGTCCAGGATTGACCCCATACGAAAGGGTTTCAACCGCGGACGGGTGGAGGGGCCTGTTACCCGCGGTGAGCGCGCAGCGCGGCGAGGGCGCGGTCGGCATGCGTGTTCATACGCAATTCGCTGCGGACGACCTCCAGCACGGTGCGGTCCGGCCCGATGACGAAGGTGACCCGCTTGGTGGGCGCGAGGCTCAGTCCCCGTTTCACGCCGAAGCGCTCGCGGACCGCGCCGTCGGCGTCGGACAGCAGCGTCATGCCGAGGGTGTGGCGCCCGGCGAACTCCTGCTGGCGTTCGACGGGGTCGCCGCTGATGCCCACCGGCCGGGCGCCGGCCGCCGCGAACTCGGCGGCGAGGTCGCGGAAGTGGCAGGCCTCCGCGGTGCAGCCGGGGGTCAGGGCCGCCGGGTAGAAGAACAGCACGACCGGCCCGTCGGCGAGCAGTTCGGACAGGCGGCGCGGAGTGCCGGTCTCGTCCGGCAGCGTGAAGTCCTCGGCGGTGTCGCCGACGGCGGGGATGCGGCTCATGACCGGCCCTCGCAGTCCTTGGCGACGCTGCGGGCCCAGAGCACGAGCGGCAGTTGGACCGGCAGCCGGCCGTAGGCCGCGGCCTTCTGCGGGGCGGGGCGGTGCCGCCAGTCGACGGCCATCTTCACGTTGGCGGGGAAGACGCCGACGAAGAAGGCGGCGGTGGCCAGCGCGGCGGCCTTCCGGGTGCGGGGGGCCGCGAGGCCGGCGGCCAGGGCCAGTTCGGCCACACCGCTGGCGTACGTCCAGGCCCGGGGGGTGCCCGGCAGGCTGCGCGGCACCGTCGCGTCGAAGGGGCGGGGCTGGGCGAAGTGGGCGACACCCGCGGTGGCCAGCAGGCCGGCGAGCAGCAGGGGTGAGCGTTCGGACCGGGACACGGTTCCTCCTCTGGGGGCCTGCCGCGCGATATTAACGGACCGTCTCGACGCCGGTGCCGCCGGTCCGGTCGCGGCGGTCGCGCTTGCCCGGGGTGCAGCCGAACGAGCGGCGGAAGACGTCGATGAACGCGCTGGCCGAGGAGTAGCCGCAGCGGTGGGCGACCGTGGTCACGGGCAGGTCGTCGGCGAGCATCCGCAGGGCGTGGTAGAGGCGCGACTGGGTGCGCCACTGCGGAAACGTCATGCCGAACTCGCTGCGGAAGAGGCGGCTGAGGGTGCGTTCACCGGTCCCGGTGGCGGCTGCGAGCGCGGCGAGGGTACGGGTGTCGGCGGGGTCGGCGTGGACGAGCGCGCAGACCGCGGCCAGCCGGGGGTCGGCCGGGGCGGGCAGGCGCAGGGGCTGCTGGGGGGACGCGCGCAGTTGGTCGCGCAGGACGCCGAGGAGGCGGCGGCGTTCGGGTCCGGCGTCGGCGGGGTCGCGGGTGTAGGCGAGGATCAGTTCGCGCAGCAGCGGTCCGACGGCGAGGACGGCGGGGGTGTCCAAGCCGAGCGGATTGTCCCCGGCGGGCAGTCCGACCAGGTGCAGGTCCAGCCGGCCGTGGGCCCGGTGGGCGTGGACGGTGCCGGCCGGGATCCAGATGGCCCGGGTGCCCGGTGCGAACCAGGTGCCGGCCTCGGTGGTGACGGCCACGACGCCGGAGCCCGCGTAGACGATCTGGTGGTCGTCGTGCCGGTGCGCGTCGATGCGCTGCCCGGCGGCCAGGTGCTGGGCCCGGGTGGGCGCGGTCGGATCGTGCCGGACGGCGCCGGAGTCACGGCGCGGGGCCGCCGGGGCGCGGTCGCCCGCGACTCCCGGGGCGCGCTGCCCGGCCGGCGGTGACGGGGTGCCGGGAGGCCGGCGGCGGGTATTCGACACAATGCGGCAGATTATCGGAAGTGGGCCAGGCCCGGCGGGCGTGACGATCGACGGGTGATCCTCAACCGAAACCGCCCCGTCGTGCTGCTGGCCCTCGGGCACGCCTGCGTCGACCTCTACCAGGGTGCGGTGGCCGCCCTGGTCCCGTACTTCGTCGCCGAGCGCGCCTACACCTACGCCGCCGCCTCCGGCGTCGTACTCGCCGCCTCGCTGCTGTCGTCGCTGGTGCAGCCGCTGTTCGGGGCGCTGACCGACCGGTGGGCGCTGCCGTGGCTGCTGCCGCTGAGCACGCTGACCGGCGGGGCCGGGGTCGCCCTCGGCGGCGTCACGGACTCCTACGCGCTCACCCTCGCCGCGGTCGCCCTGGGGGGCGTCGGCGTCGCCGCCTACCATCCGGAGGCGGCCCGCGCCGCACGGGAGGCGGCAGGCGGCAGCAACACCGCGATGGGGTGGTTCTCCCTGGGGGGCAACGTCGGTTTCGCGCTGGCCCCACCGCTGGTCTGGGCCGTCGTCGCCAGCGGCGGGCTCGACGCCTCTCCCCTGCTCGCCGTACCGGCCGTCGCCGGCGCGGTCCTGTGCTTGGCGGCGACGCGCTCGGCCGGCGCGGTGCGCGCCGGGGGTGTCCGCGCGGTGACGGCCGCGGGGTCCGACGACTGGGCGTCGTTCCTGCGTCTCACGGGTGCCGTCGTCTGCCGTTCGGTCGTCTTCGTCGGGCTGAGCACGTTCGTGTCGCTGTACGTCCGCGAGCGCACCGGCGGGGGCGCCGCAGCGGGGACGGCCGCGCTGTTCGTGCTCTACCTGGGCGGCGCGGTGGGCACGGTGGCCGGGGGCCGGCTCGCCGACCGGTTCGGGCGGCTGAGGGTGGTGCGCCGCTCGTACGTCCTGACGGTTGTCGCCGTCGCCGGGGTCGTCCTGGTGCCCGGGCCCGCGGTGTACCTGTTCGTCGCGCTGGCCTCGGCCGGCCTGTACGTGCCGTTCTCCCTGCACATCACGCTGGGCCAGGACTTCCTGCCCCGGCGGGTGGGCACGGCGAGCGGGGTCACGCTGGGGCTGACCGTGAGCGTCGGCGGTCTCGCCGCTCCCGCGGTCGGCGCGCTCGCCGACGCCACGTCGCTGCGGGCGGCTCTGCTGCCGCTGGTGCTGCTGCCCGCGGCGGGCGGCCTGCTGCTGCGCGGCCTGGACGAACCGGTGCCGCCGACGCCCGTCGTGCGCACGGCGACGGACCGCGGCCTCAGGGGCTGAGCCACCTCGCCGTGCCGGCCGTCGCCGGTCCGGTCGGCGTGGGTGCCGGCGACGCCCCCCGGCCGCCGCGTCGGGCCGCAGACGCTCCGCGTGCGCGCGGTCCCGGCCCGCCGTCGCCGCGGCGCCCGTCAGGCCCCGCGCCGGGGCGTGACCGGCGCGAGCCACATCCCCACGATCGCGTCGGCGAGTCCGTCCGCGGCCTCCCGCCAGCTGGCGCGCGGGGTCGGACGCCCTTCGGCGAGGGCGCGTTCCCGCTCGGCCGCCGTGTGCACGATGAGGTGGCGCGCCATGTCGCCCCGCTCGGCCCGGACCTCGTCCGGCAGCGCCGGCATGCACCGGTTGCGGCCGGCGATGATCTCGCGCAGCGACGCGGAGCCGCGGGACTCGTCGACCATGATCTGCCGCAGCGCCGGGTCGGTCATCACCTGGGCGCAGAACCGCGCGTACCAGGTCGGGCTGCCCAGCGCCGCCAGGTGGTCGAACTGCGGCCGGACCAGGCAGTCCACCCAGTCGCGCAGGTCCGGCGCGTCGCCGAGCGCGGCCAGCTGACGGGCCCGCAGGTCCTCGACGCGCTCGGAGTGCCGCTGGGCGATGGCGCGGACCAGATCCGCCTTGGTGCCGAAGTGGTAGCCGACCGCGGCGTTGTTGCCCTGGCCGGCGGCCTCGCTGACCTGGCGGTTGGAGACCGCGTACACCCCGTGCTCGGCGAACAGCCGCTCGGCCGTGGTCAGGATCAGCTGCCGGGTCGCGCTGACCTGTTCCGCCCGTGCCGTCCTGCTCGCCATGCTCACCGCCGCGCCGGGACTTTGACCTTCCTCACGGCCCGCGGCGGCCAGTCCCATGAGTCGCCGCAGGTCCGCCGTCGTGCGGCGCCTTCCCACGCAGCCTACGCAACGGCGGATGCCGGGCGGTGCGCGGCCCGGACGGGCGTGCCCTCCCGGCACCCCCTAGAATACTTCAAGCGACTGACTTAAATTGTCGCCGGATCCACGCTCTCCCCGAAAGGCATGTCCATGCCCCCTTCCCCCGCCGCGCCGCGGCCGAACGCCGTGGTGGCGGTACTGGCCCTGGCCGGGATCGTCGTCTCGCTGATGCAGACGCTCGTCATCCCGATCGTCCCGGAACTGCCGAAGCTCCTGGACGCTCCGGCGTCGGACGCGGCATGGGCGGTGACGGCCACCCTGCTCGCGGCGGCCGTGGCCACCCCGGTCGTCGGCCGCCTGGGCGACATGGCCGGCAAGCGGCGCATGCTGCTGTTCAGCCTGGTGCTGCTGATCGCCGGTTCGGTGGTCTGCGGACTCAGCGACTCCCTGGTCCCGATGGTCGTGGGCCGGGCCATGCAGGGCCTGTCGGCCGCGGTGATCCCGCTCGGCATCAGCATCATGCGCGACGAGCTGCCCGCCGAGCGCCTCGCCGGCGCCACCGCCCTGATGAGCGCCTCGCTGGGCGTCGGCGGCGCGCTCGGGCTGCCCGCCGCCGCACTGATCGCGGACAACCTCGACTGGCACATGCTGTTCTGGACCTCCGGAGCGCTCGGCGCCGTCGCCCTGGTGCTGGTGCTGGCGCTCGTGCCCGAGTCGGCGGTGCGCACCGGTGGCCGCTTCGACCTGCTGGGCGGCATCGGCATGGCGGCCGGCCTGGTGTGCCTGCTGCTGGCGATCTCCAAGGGCGCCGACTGGGGCTGGACCAGCGGCCTGACCCTCGGCCTGTTCGCGGCGGCCGTGGTGATCCTGCTGGTGTGGGGCCGGTGGGAGCTGCGCACCCCGCAGCCACTGGTGGACCTGCGCACCACGGCGCGCCGCCAGGTGCTGTTCACCAACCTGGCGTCCATAGCCGTCGGCTTCTCGATGTTCGCGATGTCCCTGGTCCTTCCGCAGCTTCTGCAGTTGCCCGAGGCGACCGGTTACGGGCTCGGCCGTTCCCTGCTGACCGCCGGTTTGGTGATGGCGCCCTCCGGCCTGGTGATGATGGCGTTCGCCCCGGTCTCCGCGAAGGTGTCCAAGGCCAGGGGCCCGAAGGTGACCCTGATGATCGGGGCCCTCGTCGTGGCGTCCGGTTACGGGCTGAACATCGTGCTGATGTCCGAGGTCTGGCACCTGGTGCTGGTCTCCTGCGTCATCGGCGCGGGCATCGGCTTCACCTACGGCGCCATGCCGGCCCTGATCATGGGTGCCGTGCCGGCGAGCGAGACGGCCGCCGCGAACAGCCTCAACACCCTCATGCGGTCCATCGGTACGTCGGTCGCCAGCGCGATCGCCGGAGTGATCCTGGCCCAGATGACCATCAGCCTCGGCGGCTTCGCCCTGCCGTCCGAGAACGCCTTCAAGGTGGTCATGGGCATCGGCGCCGGCGCGGCCGTGCTCGCCTTCGTCATCGCCTCCTTCATCCCGAGGCACCGCCCCGCCGCCGCGGTGACGCCCGCGGCGTCCGACGGCGGCGTCGCGACGCAGGCCGCCTCCGCGCGCTGACGGCGACGGCACCGGTCCCCGCGACGGGGCCCGGTGCCGTTCGGGCGAACCTGGCGGACCGCGCGCGTGAGGGCGCGCGGGCGCGTCGAGAACTGAGGCGTGGAGCTGCCGCTGATCCCACCCATGCTCGCCACCCCCGGCGCCCTGCCGGCCCCCGCGCAGGACGCCCGCTGGGCCTACGAGACCAAGCAGGACGGCCAGCGGGTGGTGGTCTACCTGCCCGGCGACGGCAGCGTGCTGCTGCGCGCCCGCTCCGGCCAGGACATCACGGCCGCCTACCCGGAGCTGGGGCCGCTGGGCACCGCCCTGGGCCCGACGCCCGCCGTACTGGACGGCGAGGTGCTGGCCCTGGACGAAGAGGGCCGCGCCGACTTCCAGTTGCTCCAGTCCCGCATGGGCCTCGCCCACTCCCCCGGCCGGGCCGCGCACCGGGCCGCAAAGGTACCCGTGCACCTGGTGCTGTTCGACGCCCTGCACCTGGGACCCCGGCCGCTGCTCCGCCTGCCCTACACCCGCCGGCGCGGGCACCTGGAGGAGCTCGGTCTCGACGGGCCGTCCTGGTCGACCCCGGCCGCGCTGGTCGGCCACGGCGAACAGGCCCTGCGGGCCACCCGCGAGCACGGCCTCGAGGGCCTGGTGTGCAAGCGGCTCGACTCGGTGTACGAGCCCGGGGTCCGCTCCCGGGCCTGGATCAAGATCCGCAACATGCGCAGCGAGGACGTGGTGGTGGGCGGCTGGCTGCCCGGCAGGGGACGGCTCACGGGTCTGCCGGGTGCCGTCCTGGTCGGCCAGCGCGCCGCGGGCCGGCTGCGCTACGTCGGCGGGGTCGGCACCGGCTGGAGCGAGACCGAGCGCACCGAGCTGGCCGCGCTGCTGCGGGCCGCGGGGACGGACGTGTGCCCCTTCGACCCGGTGCCGCGGCTGCCGGAGGCGCGCTGGGTCGTCCCGCGGCTGGTCGGCGAGGTCCGCTACAGCACCCGCACCCGGGAGGGGATGCTGCGCCAGCCGTCCTGGCTGAGGCTCCGCCCGGACCTGGCGCCCGAGGAGTCGGCCGCGGACCTGCCGGACGACATGGTGTGACGCGCGAGCCGGCGTCCGCCCGCCCTCAACCGGCGGTACACCCGTGCCCCCTTGGCACCGGGGTGAATTGACGGGACCCTGAACTCCCCTTTCCCCCCCAGCCGTTGGGCTGCGCCCGGACCCAAGGAGGCCCCGGTGTCGTCGCGTACCGCCCGCACCCGCCGCAGGAGATGGCTCACCGTCCCGCTCGGCGCCCTCGCCCTCGTCGTCGCCTTCCCCGCCACCGCCTTCGCCGCCCCGCCGCCGGGACTGCCCGGCAACGCCGACAGCCAGGAGCGGTCCTACCAGCCCGCCTTCGACTACGACACCGACGGCTGCTACCCCACGCCGGCCATCGGTGCCGACGGCACGGTCAACGGCGGCCTGAACCCGACCGGAGCCCTCAACGGCAACTGCCGGGACGCCTCGGACCTGGACAACACCAACAGCTACGCGCGCGCCAAGTGCGACCACGGCTGGTGCGCCTACCTGTACGGCCTCTACTTCGAGAAGGACCAGGCGCTGCCGGGCACCGGCCTCGGCGGTCACCGGCACGACTGGGAGCACGTCGTGGTGTGGGTGCGGGACGGCGCCGTCGAGTACGTCTCGACCTCGAACCACGGCTCGTTCAGCGTGCACGCGCGCTCGGCGGTCCGCTTCGACGGCAGCCACCCGAAGATCGTCTACCACAAGGACGGCATCGGCACCCACTGCTTCCGGCTCGCCACCTCGGGCGACGAACCGCCGGAGAACCACCGGGGCAGCTGGCAGTACCCGGCCCTGGTGGGCTGGAACGGCTATCCGGCCGGGCTGCGCGACAGGCTGAGCGCGTACGACTTCGGCAGCGCCCACTTCGGCCTGAAGGACGGCAGCTTCGCCTCCCACCTGGCGGCGGCCGAGCCCGCCGGCATCCCCTTCGACCCCTACGCCTGACAGGAGGAGCGGCAGTCGGGCGAACCGGGCGGCCCTCACACCTCCGGGGGCACTATCGTGTCCGCATGTCCGCCCCCGAACTGATCCGTGTCGTCTCCCGCGACTCCCCCATGGCCCTCGCTCAGGTCGAGCGCGTCCGGGCCGAGTTGACGGCCCTCCACCCCGGCGTGCGCACCGAGGTCGTGCCGGTGAAGACCACCGGCGACAAGTGGCTCGGCGACCTGTCGCAGGTGGAGGGCAAGGGCGCCTTCACCAAGGAGGTCGACGCCGCGCTGCTGTCGGGCGAGGCCGACCTCGCGGTGCACTGCGTCAAGGACGTGCCCGCCGACCGCCCGCTCCCCGCGGGCACGGTGTTCGCCGCGTTCCTGAAGCGCGACGACATCCGGGACGCCCTCGTCCACCCGGGCGGGCTCACCCTGGACGAGCTTCCGGACGGGACCCGCATCGGCACCTCCTCGGTGCGCCGGGTCGCCCAACTGGCCGCCACCCACCCGCACCTGACGTGCGTTCCGTTCCGCGGCAACGCCAACCGGCGGCTGGCGAAGCTGGCCGCCGGCGAGGCGGACGCCCTGCTGCTGGCGGTCTCGGGCCTGGAGCGGATCGGCCGCGGCGACGTGATCAGCGAGGTCCTGTCCACCGAGACGATGATGCCGCCGATCGGCGCGGGCGTGCTGGCGCTCCAGTGCCGGGAGGACGACGCTGAGCTGATCGACGCGGTCGGCGCCCTCGGACACGCGGACACCCATCGGGAGGTCACGGCGGAACGCATGTTCCTGCACGTGCTCCAGGGGCACTGCAACAGCCCGATCGCCGGGTACGCCCGCGTGGACCGCAGCGGGGAACTCGCCCTGCGGGCCTGCGTGTTCACCCCCGACGGCAAGGTGCGGCTGAACGCCCACGAGTGGGCCGGCCGGCTCGACCCGGCCACGCTGGGCACGTCGGTCGCCGTGGCGCTGCTGCGTCAGGGCGCCCGGGAGGTCATCGACGGCATCGCGCACTGAGGCGCCGCCGGCCGGCGGATCAGGCGGTGCCCTCCTCCGCCTGGTCCCGCAGGAAGGCGCTCACCTGGTGCGCGAGACCGTCGTCCCGCACCGCGCCCGACAGGGCCCCGGCGGCCGGCTCGTACAGCCCGATACCGCCGGTCCACAGCCGGCGGTCGGCCCACTCCTCGTCCACCCGCAGCTGCACCTGGACGTCCACCTGACCGAGGCTCTCCTCCGGACCGGCCGCGTAGAGGACGGCGGTGGCACGGCGCAGCGGATGGACGTCGAAGCCCTCGACGAACTGCGAGTTGCGCCAGTCGAGGAACGCGCCCTCCCCGTCGCGGCCGGTCCGCACGTCGATCTGCCCGTCCTCCAGGTGGATGCCGAAAGGCCGGCCGCCCCGGTTCTCGACGGTCACCCGGACACGGAAGTACGTCAGACCCTCGGCGGCGTCGTCACGGCCACGCGGCGGCTCGGCCGCCTCCAGACGGTGGACGCGGACCCGCAGACCGGCATGTTCTTCGTACTCCTGCCAGTCCCCGACCACGTTCGGCTCGTACACAGTGCACCTCTCGACTTCCCGAAGCTGCTTCCTATCCGTGCGCTCAGCGCACTGTCAAATGGGCGGAAAGCGCCGTGGCCAGGGCCTTCACCCCCATTGATCGGTGATCAAGCGCTGCCCAGGGACGATCCGCCGCACGCTCACCGGACGATCACAGGGAGCGTGCCGCACATCACGTTGCGCACCGGTGTCCGCCGGGAGCGCCGATGGGCCCGTTCGGGCGAGCGCTTCGCCCCCACAAGGCTTAATGTCCCTATATATGAGGATTCGCTTTGGAATCGGTCCGACAGGGAAAGCCCCTGTCAGTGCTTCGGACAGGAGGCATGTCCGCGGGCGCCGGCGTGTCCGGCACCCCGGTGGTCCGACCACCAGGCACTGCTGCTGAGGGAGGTGCGCACACATGCGTATCGCCGGCAGAACCAAGCCCCATCCGCACGACGACGCTCCCGACACGGCCGCCGCGTTCGAACGGCTCGCCGCACTGCCCGACGGACCGGAGCGCAAGGCGCTTCGGGACGAACTGATCCAGGTCTGGCTCCCCATGGCCGAGCGGATCGCGGTCCGCTTCCGCGGCCGTGGTGAGAGTCTGGACGATCTCTACCAGGTGGCCGCCCTGGGGCTGGTCAAGGCCGTCGACCACTACGACCCCGCACGCGGCCACGCGTTCGAGGCCTACGCCGTACCCACCGTCACCGGCGAGATCAAGCGGCACTTCCGCGACCACATGTGGACGCTGCACGTGCCGCGCCGCATCCAGGACCTGCGCAACCGGGTGCGCCGCGCCGCGAAGGAGCTGGCGCAGACCACGCCGGGGCGCGCCCCCACGATCGAGGAGATCGCCGAGCACGCGCATCTCACCACGGCCGAGGTCCGTACCGGCATGGAGGCGCTCGAGTGCTTCTCCGCCCTGTCGCTGGAGGCGGAGATGCCGGGCACCGACGGGTACGCCCTCGGGGACGCGCTCGGCGGTCCCGACCCGGCCTTCGACACGGTGATAGACCGGGTGGCCGTCCGTCCCTGTCTGGAGGCGTTGCCCGAGCGCGAGCGCACCATCCTCTACCTGCGCTTCTTCGGCGGGATGACGCAGAGCCGCATCGCGCAGCAGCTCGGCATCTCCCAGATGCACGTCTCGCGGCTGCTCAGCGGCTGCTTCGACCGGATCCGCGAGGAGATCCTCGCGGAGGCCCGCTGACCCGGCCCCCGCCGGCGGGGAGCTCTCACCCCTGGGGCGGGGCGCCGGGGATCTGCGTCGGGCCGTGCCGGTCCAGGGCGTCCTCCAGGGCGATCCGGATCTCCGCCGGCATCACTCCTGTGCGCCCCCAGATGAGTATCAGTTCCGCGACGTTGCGCAGTTTGATGTTCGTATGCTGGGAAACCTCCTTCAGTACCGCCCACCCCTCGTCCGGCGCCACCCGGCCGAGCGCGACGACCATCCCTATGGCCTGGTCGACGACGGCGTGCGAGACCACCGCCTCCTTCAGCTGCCGGATCTGCTCCTGCAGCCGGAATATCTGGTCCGGGCCCCCGTCCGTGGGCATGGTCACCTCCGGATCCGGCGTGTCACCGCCGTTCGTGCCGCGCGGTACCGCTCCGACGCCTCCATCGTCGTCACACGTGCCGCCCCGCGCCACCGGACCGCGCGGCGCGCGCCCGCCACCGTTTCGGCGGCGCCGCCGGGGTACTCGGCAGGCGCCCCGCACCCTTCCGGTCGGACACTGGTGTGGAACCGGTGACTGCCGGTGGACGAGACCAGGACGCGACTGCCATGAACCACGACATGCCCTCCGCCGCCGCTACGGACAGCGCTCTGCCCACCCGATCCGTGTACGGGGCCCCGTGCTGGGTGAGTCTGACCAGCCGTGATCTCAAGGCCACCGAGGAGTTCTACTCCGCCGTGCTGGGCTGGCGGTGGCGGCCGGCGAAACTGGGCGAGCCCTTCCGCATCGCCCTCGCCGACGAGGTGCCGGTCGCCGGGATCGCCGCGGTCGCCGGAATGTGGCAGATGGCGGTGGCGTGGACGCCGTACTTCGCCGTGCGCAGCGCGGACGACGCCGTGTCGCGGGCGGCCGAGCGGGGTGGCACGGCCGCGGTCGGGCCGATCTCCCTGCCGCCCGGCCGCGCGGCGCTGCTCGCCGACCGGGACGGCGCGACCTTCGGGATCTGGGAGGGCGAGCTCTTCTCGGACTGGGAGACCTGGCGCACCTCGCGCCCCGCCTTCATCCGGCTGCACACGCGTGACGCGTTCGACGCCGCGATCTTCTACGGCGAGATCTTCGACTGGGCGTCGCCGAACGGCTGCTGCGAGGTCCAGTACGAGGGTGACGAGGTGGTGCTGCGCAGCCAGGGCGACGTCGTGGCGCGCATCGAGTCGGGCGCCCTGGGCGCCGCCCCCGACCCCGCCGTCCGTCCTCACTGGCAGGTGCACTTCGCGGTGGACGACGTCGGGGCCTGCGCCCGCGCCGCCGAGCTGCACGGCGGCAGCGTCCTGGCGCTGACCGAGGACGAGGCCGTGCTCCGCGACGCCGACGGCGCGCAGTTCACGGTGACCGCGCGCCGCCTCGGACAGTGACTCCACCGGCTCAGCGGCCGGTGCGGGACGGGGTGCGGGACGGCCGCGAGAGCAGCACCAGGCTGCGTGGCTCGACGGTCAGGCTCGTGCCCGCCTTGCGCTCCGACTCGTCGGGATCGCCCTCCGGATCGGCGGTGTCGATCAGGACCGCCCAGCGCTCGCCGTAGGCGGCACGGGGCAGCCGGAAGCGGGCGGGCTCCCAGTGGCTGTTGAGCAGCAGCAGGAAGGAGTCGTCGACGACGGGCCGCCCGCAGGGGTCCGGTTCGGCGATGGCGTCGCCGTTGAGGAAGACGGCGACGGCGTGGGCGTCGGAGCGCTGCCAGTCGTCGTCGGTCATCTCCCGCGCGTCCGGCAGCAGCCACACCAGGTCGGGCAGCGGCTGGTCCGCGTTGGTCACCGTCTCGCCGCGGAAGTAGCGGCGCCGGCGCAGTACGGGATGGGCGGCGCGCAGGGCGATGACGCGCCGGGCGAAGTCCAGCAGGCCGCGCTGCTCCTTGTTCAGCCGCCAGTCGATCCAGGAGATCTCGTTGTCCTGGCAGTAGGCGTTGTTGTTGCCCCGCTGGGTGCGGCCCAGCTCGTCGCCGTGGCAGAGCATCGGGATGCCCTGCGAGAGCAGGAGGGTGGCCAGGAAGTTGCGCTGCTGGCGGCCGCGCAGCTCCAGCACGGCCGGATCCTTCGTCCGCCCCTCGGCGCCGCAGTTCCAGGACCGGTTGTGGCTCTCGCCGTCCGCGTCGTCCTCGCCGTTGGCCTTGTTGTGCTTGTCGTTGTACGAGACGAGGTCGCGCAGGGTGAAGCCGTCGTGCGCGGTGACGAAGTTGACGCTGGCGCGGGGGCGGCGGCGGCTGTGCTGGTACAGGTCGGGGGAGCCGGTCAGCCGGGACGCGAACTCGCCGAGCGTGTGCTCCTCGCCGCGCCAGAAGTCGCGCACGGCGTCCCGGTACCTGCCGTTCCACTCCGACCACAACTGCGGGAAGTTGCCCACCTGGTAGCCGCCCTCGCCGAGGTCCCACGGCTCGGCGATCAGTTTGACGCGGCTGATCACCGGGTCCTGCTGGATGAGGTCGAAGAACGCCGAGAGCCGGTCCACCTCGTGGAACTGCCGGGCCAGGGTGGCCGCGAGGTCGAAACGGAAGCCGTCGACGTGCATCTCGGTGACCCAGTACCGCAGCGAGTCCATGATCAGCTGGAGTACGTAGGGGTGCCGCATCAGCAGGCTGTTGCCGGTGCCGGTGGTGTCGTAGTAGTGCTGCCAGTCGCCGTCCACCAGCCGGTAGTAGGAGGCGTTGTCGATGCCGCGGAAGGAGAGGGTGGGGCCCTTCTCGTTGCCCTCGGCGGTGTGGTTGTAGACCACGTCGAGGATCACCTCGAGGCCGGCCGCGTGCAGGGCCTTGACCATCGACTTGAACTCGGTGACCTGCTGCCCGCGGGTGCCGAGGGCGGCGTAGCCGTTGTGCGGCGCGAAGAAGCCGATGGTGTTGTAGCCCCAGTAGTTGGACAGGCCCCGGTCCGTCAGGACGCCGTCGTGCACGAACTGGTGCACCGGCATGAGCTCGACGGCGGTCACGCCGAGGGAGGTCAGGTGGTCCACGACCGCCGGGTGCGCCAGGCCGGCGTAGGTGCCGCGCAGTTCTTCGGGCACGTCCGGGTGGGTGCGGCTGATGCCGCGGACGTGGGCCTCGTAGATCACGGTCTCGGAGTACGGGCGCCTGGGCGGGCGGTCGTCGCCCCAGTCGAAGAAGGGGTCGGTGACCACGCCGAGCATGGTGTGCCCGGCGCTGTCCGCCGGGTCGGGTCCGCCCTGGGCGCGTTCGAAGAGGGACGGGTGGTTGTCGACCATCCCGTCCACGGCGCGGGTGTACGGGTCGAGGAGGAGCTTCGCGGGGTTGCAGCGGTGGCCCAGGGACGGGGCCCACGGCCCGTGGACCCGGTAGCCGTAGCGCTGCCCCGGGCCGACGCCGGGCAGGTAGCAGTGCCAGACGAAGCCGTCGACGTCGGGCATCGGGACGCGCCTGTGGCTGCCGTCCTCGTCGACGAGGACGAGCTCGACGCGCTCGGCGACCTCGCTGAACAGCGCGAAGTTGGTGCCCTGTCCGTCGTGGGCGGCCCCCAGCGGGTAGGGGTGCCCGCTCCACACGGGCGACCCCTTCCGCTTCGGCCCGGCGCGGGTCACCGGGCCTCCTCCAGGACGCCGTGGGTGGTGCTGCCCGGACCGGCCACCCGGCCCACCGGCATGATCTCTCGCGGCACTTCCAGCCCCTCCTGGGTGATCGGTTCCGGTGCCGTCGGCACCAGCGGGACGCGTTCGCCGGCTCGGGCGCGCTGCGAGAACCAGATGACCTTGGCGCCGGTTTCGGTGGCGCAGCAGCCCCAGCCGTCACTGTTGGCGGCGAGGTGCTGCAGACAGGTCCGCAGGTCCTGGTCGGGACGGAGCGCGTGGTCGTTGCCCCCTACCGCCGTGATGAGGTGGTGGCGGTTCCACCACATCTCGATCGACGTGTTCTTGTCGCTCGCGTGCTCGTCGATCGCCCGCAGCAGCATCTCGGTGCCCGAGCAGACGGGTTCGACGAGGTTCTCCAGGTCCCAGAACCTGAGGTGAGCGGCCAGGATGCGCCTGACCTGTCCGACCCGCTCCGGGCCGACTTCCACGTCGAGGTGGTAGTAGCAGGGCACTGCGGTCTTCATCGTCGTGGCTCCTCACCGCGAAAGCTCGCGCTTCTCCGCGTCCCTCGGAGGACGGGCTCCTATTACACGAAGCGTGAGCACTGGTCGCTTCTGAGTCACTCCAGAGTGGGATCAGTAGTCCATTCGTGCAACACGAGCGGACACGGCCCGGCTTCATCCGAAAAAGCAGTTGAAGATCCAACAAGACGGGAAGTCACTGTCCGTGCACCATGTGTGAAGAATCAGATCGTCCGTACCGGACCGTCCCGAAAGGTGACCGGCCATGCTGCTTCCTGCGAAGACAGAAGTCGCCCGGCAGCTGCGGCGTTACCGCGCCTGGGAACGGATGACGCTCGCGTCCCCCGCGGACGTGCGCGTCCGGGCCACCTTCGAGGACTCCGGCTACACCCTCTGCGTGCTCATGGGGAAGCGGTGCGCACGCGAGGCGGCGGACGCCGCCGAACGGTATCTGCGGACGAACCTGGTCACCTATTTGCAGGAGCAGAACGAGCGGCCCCTGACCGCCCGAGCGGTCCGGCGCGGCCCGCCGGCGACGGTGGACCGGCTCACCCCGTCGGGGCGGAAGACCCCCTCCGGCGCGGCTTGACCCATCGGCCGGGCCCACGGGCCCGGCCTCGAGCACGGCGGAGGTGAGAACGGATGAGCGCGACCGTGGAGATCGGGCGTATCCCCGTGCGGGACGTCCACCCGGTGGTGGAGTGCGGCAGGCGCCCGGCGAAAGCGGTGGCGGGAGAGACGTTCGAGGTCACCGCGTCCGTGTTCCGCGAGGGACACGACGCGGTGGCCGCCAACGTCGTGCTGGAGGACCCCGAGGGCCGGTCCGGCCCCTGGACGCCGATGCGGGAACTGGCCCCGGGCACCGACCGCTTCGGCGCCGAGGTCACCCCGGGCGCGCCGGGCCGGTGGACCTACCGGGTGGAGGCCTGGAGCGATCCGGTCGCCACCTGGAAGCACCACGCGCGCATCAAGATCCCGGCGGGCATCGACACCGGCCTCGTGCTGGAGGAGGGCGCCGAGCTGTACCGGCGGGCCGCGTCCGGCGTGCCGAAGGACTCCGGCCGGGACGTGGTGCTGGCGGCCGCGGCGGTGCTGGCGGACGACACGCTGCCGGTGGCGACACGGCTGGCGGCGGCGTTGACGCCGGAGGTGGACGCGGTGCTGGCCCGCCATCCGCTGCGGGAGCTGGTCACCACCTCCGACCCGCTGCCCCTCCTCGTCGAGCGGGAACGCGCCCTGTACGGCGCCTGGTACGAGTTCTTCCCCCGCTCCGAGGGCACCGCCGAACAGCCCCACGGCACCTTCCGCACCGCCGCCCGCCGGCTGGACGCGATCGCCGCGATGGGCTTCGACGTCGTCTACCTCCCCCCGATCCACCCCATCGGCACCACCCACCGCAAGGGCCGCAACAACACCCTCTCCGCCGGCCCCGACGACGTCGGCGTCCCCTGGGCCATCGGCTCCCCCGAGGGCGGCCACGACGCCGTCCACCCCGACCTGGGCACCCTCGACGACTTCGACGCCTTCGTCGCCCGCGCCGGCGAACTCGGCCTGGAGATCGCCCTCGACTTCGCCCTCCAGTGCTCCCCCGACCACCCCTGGGTCGACAAACACCCCGAGTGGTTC
>NZ_JBHXFL010000044.1:0-60644 GCF_042724095.1 Streptomyces sp. NPDC127100 | reverse complement strand
CGTCCAAGACGTGCACGTTCGGCCACATGTTTATGGCACGCCTGGGCCGGTGCCTAAGGAACCGCCCCCCAACACCCCTCACGCCCCCCCCTCACCCGACGGGACGGGTGAGGGGTGGGCGCAGGCCCGGGGGTCCAGGGGGCGGAGCCCCCTGGTACCTCAGCCGAAGCGAACGATCAGCACCCGACCAGACGCGAGGCCAGGTAGCCCTCGATCTGGTCCAGCGACACGCGCTCCTGCTTCATGGTGTCGCGCTCCCGCACGGTCACCGCGTTGTCGTCCAGCGTGTCGAAGTCGACCGTGACGCAGAACGGCGTGCCGATCTCGTCCTGGCGGCGGTAGCGGCGCCCGATCGCACCGGCGTCGTCGAACTCGATGTTCCAGTTCTGCCGCAGCGCCTGGGCGAGACCCTTGGCCTTGGGCGACAGCTCCGGGTTGCGGGAGAGCGGCAGCACCGCGACCTTCACCGGCGCCAGGCGCGGGTCGAGGCGCAGCACGGTGCGCTTCTCCATCTTGCCCTTGGCGTTCGGCGCCTCGTCCTCGACGAAGGCGTCGAGCAGGAAGGCGAGCATCGCCCGGCCGACACCGGCCGCCGGCTCGATGACGTACGGCGTCCAGCGCTCGCCGGCCTCCTGGTCGAAGTAGGAGAGGTCCTGGCCGGAGGCCTTGGAGTGCGCGCCGAGGTCGTAGTCGGTGCGGTTGGCGACACCCTCCAGCTCGCCCCACTCGCTGCCGCCGAACTGGAAGCGGTACTCGATGTCGGCGGTGCGCTTGGAGTAGTGGGAGAGCTTCTCCTTCGGGTGCTCGTACCAGCGCATGTTCTCTTCACTCATGCCCAGGCCGGTGTACCAGTTCCAGCGCTGCTCCATCCAGTACTCCTGCCACTGCTCGTCCTCGCCCGGCTTGACGAAGAACTCCATCTCCATCTGCTCGAACTCGCGGGTGCGGAAGATGAAGTTGCCGGGCGTGATCTCGTTGCGGAAGGACTTGCCCATCTGGGCGATGCCGAACGGCGGCTTGCGGCGCGAGGTGGTCTGCACCTGACCGAAGTTGGTGAAGATGCCCTGGGCGGTCTCGGGCCGCAGGTAGGCGACGGAGCCGCTGTCCTGGGTCGGGCCGAGGTGGGTGGAGAGCAGGCCGGAGAACTGCTTGGGCTCGGTGAAGGTGCCCTTGTTGCCGCAGTTGGGGCAGTTGAGGTCGGCGAGGCCGTTCTCGGGGGCGTGCCCCTTCTTCTCCTCGTACGCCTCCTCCAGGTGGTCCGCGCGGAACCGCTTGTGGCAGGAGGTGCACTCGGTCAGCGGGTCCGTGAAGGTGGCGACGTGGCCGGAGGCGACCCAGACCTCGGGGGCCAGGATGACGGACGAGTCGATACCGACGACGTCCTCGCGCGAGGTGACCATGTAGCGCCACCACTGGCGCTTCAGGTTCTCCTTGAGCTCGACACCCAGCGGACCGTAGTCCCAGGCGGCGCGCTGACCGCCGTAGATCTCACTGCAGGGGAATACGAAGCCACGGCGCTTGCTCAGGCTGACGATGGTGTCGATCTTGTCGGCGGCCACGGTGCTCTCTTCATTACGACGACGGGCGACGAAGCGAGATGCTTCCAGAGAATGCCCCAGGTTACCGGCGCGGGACGCCCCCCGGCCAAATCGGGGGCCGTTCGGGCGCTTGTTGACAACGGTTTCCAGATTCGTTGAAAATGAGTGTCATGAACGCACGACGACGCCGCATATCCGGCATAGCGGTCACCGCGGCCACCGCACTCGGTCTCGGGGCCCTCTCGGCCTGCTCCGGCGACACCGCGGTGGCGGGCAACACGGACAAGTTCGACGTCGTCGCGTCGTTCTACCCGATGGCCTTCCTCGCCGAGCAGATCGGCGGGGAGCACGTCAACGTCACCAGCCTCACCGGCCCCGGCCAGGAGCCGCACGACCTCGAGGTCAGCACCAAGCAGCGGGCGCAGCTCGAGGAGTCGGACGCCGCGCTGTACCTGAAGGGCCTGCAGCCCGCCGTCGACGAGGCCGTCACCCAGTCCGAGGTCGGGACGAAGATCGACGCGGCCTCCCTGACCGCCCTGGAGGAGCACGGCAAGGAGGTCGGCGGCCACGCGGCCGAGCACGACCACGAGGCCGGGGAGGACGAGCACGACGGCCACGACCACGGCGGGGAGACCGGCGGCAAGGACCCCCACGTCTGGCTCGACCCGGTCAAGTACGCCGAGGTCGCCGAGGGCGTCGGCAAGGCCTTCGAGAAGGCCGACCCCGACCACGCCGCCGACTACCGGAAGAACACCGACGCCCTGGTCAAGAGGCTGGGCGAGCTGAACACGCGGTTCGAGACCGGGCTGAAGGACACGAAGACCCGGGTCCTCATCACCACGCACGCCGCCTTCGGCTACCTCGCCGAGCGCTACGGCCTCACCGAGGAGGCCATCAGCGGCCTCGACCCCGAGTCCGAGCCCAGCGGCGCCCGGATCAAGGCCCTCGAGAAGATGGCCGCGGCCGACGGCGTCTCCACCGTCTTCTACGAGACGCTCGTCAGCGACAAGACCGCGAAGACCGTCGCCAAGGACGCGAACCTGAGGACGGACGTCCTCGACCCGATCGAGGGCATCACCGGCCAGTCGCGCGGCGACGACTACTTCCAGGTGATGGAGGCCAACCTCGCGGCCCTCCAAAAGGCCCTGGGCGCCAAGTGACCGATCACACCGACCAGCCGGAGGGTGACATGTCCGATCCCGTCATCGCACTGCGCGGCGTCCGCGCCGACCTCGGCGCGCGCCCCGTCCTGCGCGGCATCGACCTCACCGTGCGCCGCGGCGAGGTCGTGGCCCTGCTCGGCGCCAACGGCTCGGGCAAGTCCACGGCCGTCCGCACCGTCATCGGCCAGGTGCCGGTCGTCGCCGGGGAGGTCGAGCTGTTCGGCACCCCGCGGCGCCGGTTCCGTGACTGGGCGCGCGTGGGCTACGTCCCGCAGCGCACCACGGCCGCGGGCGGCGTGCCCGCGACGGTGACCGAGGTCGTCTCCTCCGGCCGGCTCTCCCGCGCCCGCTTCGGCGTGCTGCGCAGGGCCGACCACGAGGCCGTGCGCCGGGCCCTGGAGCTGGTCGGCCTGGCGGACCGGGCCAAGGACTCGGTGAACGCCCTCTCCGGCGGCCAGCACCAGCGGGTGCTGATCGCCCGCGCGCTCGCCTCCGAGCCCGAAGTGCTGATCATGGACGAGCCGATGGCGGGTGTCGACCTGGCCAGCCAGGAGGTGCTGGCCGAAACGCTGCGGGGGCAGGTCGCCGCCGGCACCACGGTCCTCCTCGTGCTGCACGAGCTCGGCCCGCTGGAGCCCCTGATCGACCGGGCCGTCGTCCTGCGCGACGGCTGCGTCCTGCACGACGGCCCGCCCCCCGAGGCCGTCGGCCAGCACGCCCTGCCCGGCCACGACCACGTACACCCGCACGCACCCGCGGGCGCCGAACCGATGCGCACAGGACTGCTGAGCTGATGGAACTGTTGAACTACGCCTTCATGCAGCGGGCGCTGCTGGCGGCCGTCCTGGTCGGCATCACCGCCCCGGCCGTCGGCATCTACCTCGTCCAGCGCCGCCAGGCCCTCATGGGCGACGGCATCGGCCACGTGGCCATGACCGGCGTCGGCCTCGGCTTCCTGCTCTCCTGGTCCCCGGTGTGGATGGCGACCGCGGTCTCCGTCCTGGGCGCCGTCCTCATGGAGCTGATCCGCTGGTACGGCCGCACCCGCGGCGACATCGCCCTCGCCATGCTCTTCTACGGCGGCATGGCCGGCGGCGTCATGTTCATCAACCTCGCGCCGACCGGCTCCAACGCCAACCTCACCTCGTACCTCTTCGGCTCCCTGTCGACGGTGTCCGAGTCCGACGTGACCGCGATCTGCGTGCTGGCCGCCTTCGTGGTGCTCGTCACCCTGGGGCTGCGCCGCCAGCTCTTCGCCGTCAGCCAGGACGAGGAGTTCGCCCGGGTCACCGGGCTGCCGGTGCGCGCGCTGAACCTGCTGACCGCCGTCACGGCGGCGGTCACAGTGACGGTCGCGATGCGCGTCGTCGGCCTGCTGCTGGTCTCCGCGCTGATGGTGGTCCCGGTGGCCGCCGCCCAGCAGCTCAGCCGCAGCTTCGCCGCGACCTTCGCGATCGCCGTCGCGATCGGCGTGACCGTGACGATCGGCGGCACGGTGACGTCCTACTACCAGGACGTGCCGCCCGGCGCGACGATCGTGCTGCTCACCATCGCCGCGTTCATCGTGCTGACGGCGCTGGCCACACCACTGGCCCGGCGACGCGCGCGGGCCGCCGCCCTCGCCCGGTCCGCCGCGGATCCCGCGGAGTGCAGGATTCCGGCCTCCCGGGGGACCGGCGGCGACGTCGGCGCCTGACCGCGGACAGCCCGGGCTGGCACAATGGCCCCGGCAGTGCAGACGTGAGGAGGCACCCCGTGACGACCGCTGGACCGCCCGTGAAGGGCCGCGCCACCCGGCAGCGGGCCGCCGTCGCGGCGGCTCTCCAGGAGGTCGAGGAGTTCCGCAGCGCGCAGGAGCTCCACGACATGCTCAAGCACAAGGGCGACTCGGTGGGGCTCACCACGGTCTACCGCACGTTGCAGTCGCTCGCCGACGCCGGCGAGGTCGACGTCCTGCGCACCGCGGAGGGCGAGTCCGTCTACCGGCGCTGCTCCAGCGACGACCATCACCACCACCTGGTGTGCCGGATCTGCGGCAAGGCGGTCGAGGTCGAGGGCCCGGCGGTGGAGAAGTGGGCGGAGGCCGTCGCCGCCGAGCACGGATACGTCAACGTGGCGCACACCGTGGAGATCTTCGGCACCTGCGCCGACTGCGCGAGTGCCTCCGGCGGCTGAGCCGCCGAGGGCCCGGGGCTGAGCCCCGGGCCCTTTTTTCGGCCTTCTCGGCCCGCCGGGCTCAGGCCTCCGCGCTCCTGCCCTCCATGGCGAGCAGCTCCTCGTTCGGGATGGCACCGCCGAAGCGGCGGTCCCGGGAGGCGAACTCCAGGCACGCCCGCCACAGGTCGCGCCGGTCGAAGTCCGGCCACAGCACGTCCTGGAACACCATCTCGGCGTACGCGCTCTGCCACAGCAGGTAGTTCGACGTCCGCTGCTCACCGCTCGGGCGCAGGAACAGGTCCACGTCCGGCATGTCCGGGTAGTACAGGTACTTCGCGAGGGTCTTCTCGTTGACCTTCGACGGGTCGAGCCGCCCCGCCCGCACGTCCTCGGCGAGGGCCTGCGCCGCGTCCGCGATCTCCGCGCGGCCGCCGTAGTTCATGCAGAAGTACAGCGTGAGCCGGTCGTTGTCCTTGGTCTGCTCCTGGGCGACCTGGAGCTCCTTGGCGACCGACTTCCACAGCTTGGGCATCCGCCCCGCCCAGCGCACCCGCACCCCGAGCTCGTCGAGGGTGTCGCGGGACTTGCGGATGAAGTCGCGGTTGAAGTTCATCAGGAAGCGCACCTCCTCCGGCGAGCGCTTCCAGTTCTCGGTGGAGAAGGCGTACAGCGAGACGTTCCCGACGCCGATCTCGATCGCCCCCTGGAGGACGTCCATGACCTGCTCGGCACCGACCTTGTGCCCCTCGGTGCGCGGCAGCCCGCGCTCCTTGGCCCAGCGCCCGTTGCCGTCCATGACGATCGCCACATGCTCCGGCACCAGCTCACCGAGCCTGGGCGGCCGCGCGCCGGACGGGTGCGGCTCCGGCGTCCTGTACTCCCGGCGCTGACGCCCCAGGAAACCGCGTACGGCCATGTGTCTCTCGTCTCCTCGTGCTCTACGTGTGTCTAGGACTTCTCGACGTACCGCAGGGAGCGCAGGCCGCGCTCCAGGTGCCAGTGCAGGTACGCGGACACCAGCCCGCTCCCCTCCCGGACGTACCGCGCCTCGCACGCGTCCGCGGTGCCCCAGTCTCCCGTGAGCAGCGCACCGAGCAGTTCCAGGGCCTGCGGCGAGGGTACGACGCTGCCGGGCACCCGGCAGTCGGCGCAGACGGAACCGCCCGATCCGACCGAGAAGAACCGGTTCGGTCCCGGCATGCCGCACTTCGCGCAGTCTCCGAAGGTGGGCGCGTACCCGTTCACCGCGAGGGAGCGCAGTAGGAAGGCGTCGAGGACGAGCGGGGGCGCGTGCTCGCCCCGGGCGAGGGTGCGCAGCGCGCCGACCAGCAGCAGGTACTGCTGCACCGCCGGCTCGCCCTCGTGGTCCGTGAACCGCTCGGCGGTCTCCAGCATGGCCGTCCCGGCGGTGTACCGGCCGTAGTCCGTCACGATCCTGCCGCCGTACGGCGCGATGGTCTCGCTCTGCGTGCACAGCGGCAGACCGCGCCCGACCAGCTCGCTGTTCTTCGAGAAGAACTGCACGTCCACGTGCGAGAACGGCTCCAGCCGCGCCCCGAACTTCGACTTCGTGCGGCGCACCCCCCGGGCCACGGCGCGTACCCGCCCGTGACCGCGCGTGAGCAACGTGATGATCCGGTCCGCCTCACCCAGCTTCTGGGTGCGCAGCACGATGCCGTCGTCGCGGAACAGACTCATGCGGTCCATTCTCCCGCATGCCTCACGGCACCTCGCCCCGGCTTCTCGCGTTGGTGTACGCCGTCGCCGCGCTGAGCCGCTCGGCCGGGGTGGCGTGGCGTACGTCACCCGGCTCGGCGTCCCACTCCCGGCCCCCGCCGTACGGCCGCAGCTGGACGTACGGGCCCTCGTGCCCCATGACGATGCCGACCCGTCCGGTGCGGGTGTCGACCGCGTGGGAACCGATCGGCGGCATCATCGGAGGACCGCCGCGAGCCGCCGCGCGGTCTCCACGGAACACCGTCCCAATTCGATGAGCGGACAAGGCGCCTCCCGCGCGAGACTCACCGGGTCCAGCCCGAGCGACGGCAGAGTAATTCCGGCCCTCACGAGCGCCGCGCGCAATTCCTTCACCGTGTCCTCCGCTTCTTCGACGCAGGGCGCCGAGTGTGCTGGCTCCACCGTGTTCCCCTCACCTTTCCCGTTTCACTCTTCCTGCTCCCAGAATGCCCGCCCGCATCTAGACTCGGCAGAAGTCTGTGCACTACAAGTGCTGGTCAGCGCAGGGGGTTTGGTTATGGCCAACGGTTCGCGGCAGGCCGCCTGGGAGTTCTTCGGCACGGAACTCAAGCGGCGGCGGGAGGACGCCGGGATCACCCAAGTGGAGTTGGGGGCAAGGGTATTCGTGTCCGGTGGCTACATCGGCCAGTTCGAACAGGCGATTCGCAAACCCCAGTTGGACGTGGCCCAGAGGATTGACGCGATACTGCAAACCGACGGTATTTTCGAGCGCCTGTGCCGCAAGCTGATCGACGACCCGCGGTATGCGGATTACTTCGCGGGGGTGGTGGAGCTGGAGCGGATGGCGACGCGGATCTGCGAGTTCGCGCCCACGGTGGTTCCGGGTCTGCTCCAGACCAAGGAGTACGCGTGCGCGGTCACGGTCGCCGCGAACCCGTTCAAGCCGGATTCCTACGTGGACGAGATCGTCGGCGCCCGTCTGGAACGGTCCCTGATCCTCGACGACGCCGCGCGTCCCGAGTATTGGGTGACTCTGCACGAGAACGTACTGCGCATGCCCGTGGGCGGCCCGCAGGCCATGGCAGCGCAGCTGGACCACATCGCGCGCCTGATGTCGGAGCGCACAGCGGTGGTGACCGTACTGCCGTACGCCACGGGCGCGCATGCGGCCATGGGCGGGATGCTGAAACTGATGGGCTTCGAAGACGCGCCGCCGGTGGCCTATACAGAGACGGAGTATTCGGGAACTCTCATCGACGATCCAGCCGTGGTGAAGCACGCCGAGCGCACATACGATCTGCTCAGGGTCGCCACGCTGTCGCCGGAGGCGTCCCTGGCCCTGATCGAATCGGCGGCGGAGGACTTCAGACGATGCGCGAGTACGACCTGAGCAACGCCCGCTGGACGAAGAGCACCTACAGCAACGGCGAAGGCGGCGACTGCGTCGAGGTCGGCTACGACTTCCCCGGCGCCGCCCGCTGGCGGAAGAGCACCTACAGCAACGGCCAAGGCGGCGACTGCGTCGAGGTCGCCGACGGAGTTCCCGGGGTCGTGCCCGTGCGGGACAGCAAGGTGGCGGGCGGGGACGTGGTCCTCGTCGGGCAGGGGGCCTGGGCGGCGTTCGTCAGGGGCCTGGTGGGGTAAACCCCAGGGCCTTTCAGGCAGTTGACCGGATGGGGCGGCCCCCGGAGATCCGCGAGGCTCTTCCGCATGACGCAGCGCACCCGCACCATCCGCAACGCCGCAGTCGTCGGCGTGTCCACCGCCCTCCTGGCCGTCACCGCACCCGTGGCCGCCTCCGCCGCCGCGAGCCCGTCCGGGGGCCTCGCCTGGACCACCTGCGAGGGCTCCGGCCTCGATCCCCGGCAGCAGTGCGCCACCCTCCGGGTCCCCATGGACTACGCGGACCCCGACGGCCCCCGCATCGACATCGCGGTCTCGCGCATCCCGAGCGAGAACCCGGACGCCCGGCGCGGGACCCTGCTGCTGATACCCGGCGGACCGGGCGGCTCCAGTCTGGGCGACCCGTCGGGGAAGGGACAGAAGCTGCCGCAGGACGTCCGCGACGCCTACGACCTCGTCGGCTTCGCGCCGCGCGGCCTCGCCCCGTCCACGCCCGTCACCTGCGGGCTCGACTACGGCGACCTCGCCACCTCCAAGCTCCATCCCTGGCCCGCCGCCGACGGCTCGGTGGACGGGAACATGGCCACCGCCCGCCGCACGGCCGACGCCTGCGCCGCGAACGGCGGCGAGCTGATCCGGCACCTCGGCACCGCCAACGAGGCGCGCGACATCGACCGCCTGCGCGCCGCCCTCGGCGAGCGCAGGCTCTCCGCGTGGGGCGTGTCGTACGGGACGTACGTCGGATCCGTGTACGCGCAGCTGTTCCCGCACCGCACCGACCGCATCGTGCTGGACAGCAACGACGACCCCGACCCCACCCGCGTCGCCCGCGCCTGGCTGGCCGGGCACGAGCAGGGCGTGGAGGACACCTTCCCGGACTTCGCCGCGTGGGCCTCGAAGCCCGGCAACCCGGACCGCGTCGCGACCCGGGCCGCCGACGTACGGCCGCTGTTCCTGCGGCTGGCCGCCCGGCTCGACCGGGAGCCCCTCCCCTGGCCCGGCGCCAACCCGGCGGAGCTGAACGGCAACGTGCTGCGCCAGACCATGCTGGACAGCCTCTACTCCCCCAGCCGCTACCCCACGCTCGCCAGGCTGATGAACGCCGCGCGGCAGGGCACCGTGCCGCCCGCGCCCCAGGCGCCGCCCGAGGCCGTGCTCCAGAACGTCACCGCAGTCGGCGCCGGGACGCTGTGCAACGACGTCGCGTGGCCGAAGGCGCAGGCCGTGTACGAGAAGGACGTCGCCGAGAGCCGGGCCAAGTACCCCCTCACCGCGGGCATGCCCCGCAACGCGATGGTGTGCGCCGCCTGGCCCTACCCGCCCCGTGAGGCACCGGTGCGGATCACCGACCGCGGACCGTCCAACGTCCTGCTCGTCCAGAACGAGCGGGACGTCGCCACCCCGCTCAGCGGCGCCCGCAGGCTCAGGGAGGCGTTCGGCCGGCGCGCGGTCATGGTGACCGTGAACTCCACCGGCCACGACGCCTACCTCGCCAACGGCAACGCCTGCGGCGACCGCACGGTCTCCGCCTTCCTCGCGACCGGACGGCGGCCCGGCACGGACACCTACTGCGCCTGACGGTCGCCCGGCGTCACCAGCCCGGACTCGTAGGCAACGATGACCAGTTGCGCCCGGTCCCGCGCGCCCAGCTTGCCCATGACGCGGCTCACGTGGGTCTTCGCGGTCAGCGGGCTCAGCCCGAGGGAATCGGCGATCTCCGTGTTGGTGAGGCCGCGTGCGACCAGGGTGAGGACCTGCCGCTCCCGCGCGGACAGGCAGTCGGGGCCGGCCGCGCCCGGCACCGGCGCCGACGGAGTCCGCAGGAACCGCTCGATCAGGCGGGCCGTCGGGCCGGGCGAGAGCAGGGCGTCGCCGGCGGTCACCGTGCGGATGGCGTCGAGGAGTTCGGCGGGCCGGGTGTCCTTCACCAGGAAGCCCGCGGCGCCCGCCCGCAGCGCCTCCACGATGTTGTCGTCGGTGTCGTACGTGGTGAGGACCAGCACCTTCACGCCCGCCAGGTCCTCGTCGGCGGCGATCAGCCGGGTCGCCTCGATGCCGTCCAGATCGGGCATGCGGACGTCCATGACGACGAGGTCGGCGCGCCGGGCGCGGGCCAGTTCCACGGCCTCGCGGCCGGTGCCGGCCTCGCCGACGACCTCCATGTCGGGAGCCGAGGCGACGAGCAGGGCGAACGCGGCACGGACCAGGTTCTGGTCGTCCGCCAGCAGCACGCGAATGGTCATGCGTCCCTCTCCGGGGTCACGGTCGCCGGCGTCACGGCCGGCTCGGGGGCGGTGGGCGTCGGCAGCACGGCCGTCACCCCGAAGCCGCCGGCGTCCCGGGCCCGCGGTCCGGCGTCGAGTGTGCCACCCACGCTCCGGGCGCGTTCCCGCATCCCGACCAGCCCGAAGCCCGGAGTGCCGCCGGGGTCCGGGCCGGTGCCGTCGTCGGTGACGGACAGGCGCAGGGCGCCCGGCTCCGCGTGCACCGCGACGCGGACGGACGGCTCCGGGCCCGCGTGGCGCACGGCGTTGGTCAGCGCCTCCTGCACGATGCGGTACGCGGCGGCGCCCACCGCGGGCGGCACGTCGCCCGCCCGGACCGACAGGTCCACCCGCGCCCCGGCGAGCCGGGCGGCCTCCGCCAGGTGCGCCAGGCCGTGCAGCCCCGGCAGTGGGCCACGGGCGTCGGGCGCGTCCTGCTCGCGGAGCACCTCCAGCGTGGTCCGCAGTTCGCCGCGCGCGGTCCGGCAGGTGTCCGCGATGTCGTCGAGGGCCTTGGCGACGGCGGCCCGGTCCAGGCGCCCGGGGTCGGCGGTCAGGACATGGGCGGCGACCGAGGTCTGCACGCCGATGAGGGTGATGCTGTGCGCGAGCAGGTCGTGCAGGTCCCGTGCGACGCGCAGGCGCTCCTCGGCGACACGGCGCCGGGCCTCCTCCTCGCGGGTGCGTTCGGCGCGTTCGGCGCGCTCGACGATGGCGGCCACGTACTGGCGGTAGTAGCGGACGTCGACGCCCGCGAACAGGATGGCGACCACCCAGCCGGAGATGCGGAGCAGCTCGACGGCCTGATGGGTGTTGACGGTGAGCATGATGCTCACCGACACCGTGAGGACCCCGGCGCCGGACAGGAGCGTGCGCAGCGGGCGGCCGGTGACGGCCAGCGTGTACAGCGCGACGTAGGAGGCGGGTCCGGCGGCGGCGTGGTTGTTGTCCAGGGCGTGGTACGGCCCGACCAGGGCCACCACCGTCGCGAGCACCGGCAGCGGGTGCCGTCGCCGCCACACGATCGGGACGTGCGCCGCGACCAGCAGCGTCCAGCCGGCCGCGTCGGGACGGCGGCCCTCGTCGGTGAACAGCGCCAGACAGACGGCCCCGGCGAGGAGGACCGCGGCGAGCACGGCGTCGTTGCGGGTGCCGTGCGGGACGGTGCGCGGGTCGCGGTTGACGACGGCCATGATCCGCTCGCCGACGCGGGGTCCGGACGTTGCCTCGGTGGATGCCTGCACGCGCCCATCCTCCGCCACGGGCGCGCCCCCGCGGGACGGCAGGGGCGCGCTCCGGTCCCTCACCGGGTCAGACACCGACCGGCTCCCGCTCACCGGCCGGCGCCGCCTCCCCGGGCTCCCGGGACAGCCGCCCCGGCCACCACACCCGGCGGCGCAGGGCGACGCTCGCGCTGGTGACCAGGTAGGTGCGGACGAGGAAGGTGTCGAGGAGGACGCCGACGGCGATGACGAAGCCCAGCTCGACGAGCGACACCATCGGCATGGTCGTCAGCACCGCGAAGGTGGCCGCGAGGACGAGCCCGGCGGAGGCGATGACCCCGCCGGTGGTGCGCAGCGCGGTGAGCGCGGCCCGCGTGGGTCCGGCGCCGTTCAGGGCCTCCTCGCGCATGCGGTGCATCAGGAAGATGCCGTAGTCGATGCCGAGGGCCACCAGGAACACGAAGGACAGCAGACCGAGGCCCGGGTCGGTGCCCTCGAAGCCGAGGACGGGCCCGAAGACGAGTCCGCCGACGCCGAGCGCCGCGCCCCACACGGCGACGACGGCGCCGACCAGGATCAGCGGGGCGACCAGTGACCGCAGCAGCACCACGAGGATCAGCAGGACGGAGAGCAGCACGATCGGGACGACGATCACGGTGTCCCGGGCGTTGGTGTCGTCCAGGTCGATCTGCTGGGCGCTGGGGCCGCCGACGTAGGAGTCGTCGAGCCTGTCGCGCAGCGCCTCGATGGTGGCGGTCTCGGCCGCCGACTGCGGCGGGGCGGAGGCCAGGACGGTCAGCTCGGTCCAGCCTCCGCCGCTGCGGCCCTTCTCGGCGCTCTCCACCCCCCGGGTGTCACGGGCCTCGGCGAGGGCCGCGTCGGCGCGGTCGCCGGGGACGATGACGGTGATGGGCTGGGTGCCGTGCTGCGGATAGGCGGCGGCGAGGGTGTCCATGGCGGCGATGGCGTCGGGCTCGGAGGTGAAGGAGTCCTCCAGCTTGAGCGAGCCGGGCAGGCCGAGCGAGCCGAGCGCCAGCGCGCCGAGCAGCAGCGCACCGCCCACCAGCACGGCACGGGGCCGGCGTTCGGCGGAGCCGCCCATCGCGGCGAACAGCGACCGGCGGACCCTGGGGGTGCTGCCGTGGCGGGGGACGAGCGGCCAGAAGACCCGGCGGCCCAGCAGGACCAGGATCGCGGGCAGCAGCGTCAGCATGGCGGCCAGGGCGCACAGCACGCCCACGGTGCCGAGCGGGCCCATGCCGCGGCTGGAGTTGAGGTCGGCGGCGAGCAGGCACAGCAGCCCGGCGGCCACGGTGCCGGACGAGGCGAGCACGGCGGGACCGCACCCGCGCAGCGCGGCGAGCATCGCGTCGTACGGCCGCTCCACGCGGCGCAGTTCCTCGCGGTAGCGGGAGACGAGCAGCAGCGCGTAGTCGGTGCCGACGCCGAAGACGAGGATGGTCATGATGCCGGTGCTCTGGCCGGACACCGCGGTGCCGAACGCCTGGTTGAGGCCGTAGGCCACGCCCATGGAGAGGTAGTCGGCGAGGCCGGCGACGGCCAGCGGGATCAGCCACAGGAACGGGCTGCGGTAGATGAGGATCAGCAGCAGCGCGACCACGGCGGCGGTGGTGTAGAGCAGCGGGCCGTTCAGGGAGTTGTAGACCTCGGCGGAGTCGGTGGCGAGGGCTCCCGCGCCGCCCACCTCGACGCTCAGCCCGCCGCCGCCCCGCGCGACGTCCCGCACGGCGCCCACGAGGTCGTCGCGGGCCTTCTCGTCCTGGCCGGGTTCGGTGCTGGCGACCGGATACATGAGGGTGGTGCCGTCCTCGGACGGGACGCCCACCGGACGGTCCGTCAGCCGGTGCGCGCCCGCGATCCGGTCGATCTGCCCGGCGGCGGTGGCCCTGTCGGCCGCCGTCAGCCCGGTGTCGCGGTGGTAGACGACGACCATCTCGGTGGCCTCGCCGCCGGGCAGCCCGTCCTGGATCTTCGCGGCCGTCGTGGAGTCGGCGCTCGCCGGCAGGTAGTCGACGGCGCGGTCGCGCTGCACGTCCGACAACTGCGACGCGAACGGCGAGACGACGGTCAGTACGGCGATCCACAGCCCGAGCACCAGCCAGGGCAGCGCCCGGCGTCGCCTCCCGCTCGTCCCCGCGCGTGTCCTTGCGGCCCCCATGTGACGGGCTCCCTCCGGTCGGATGTCTGGGTGGGTACGTCTCCAGACTTCCGGCACCGGGACGCCGGGGCGTCGGGCGGGAGGCCGATCCGGCGGCTACTGCCCGGGGTGACACGCGGCCCGCGTTACTCCCCCGGGAGTAACGCCCGACGAGGTCAGGCCCGGTCGACCATCCAGTTGCCGTCCTCCTCGGCGTCGACGCGCACCTCCAGCTCGCGCAGGCTCATGCTCGCCTCCCAGAGCTCCTTGAACCGCTTCATCCGGTCCCGTACGTGCTCCTGGCGGGCGATGAGCCGGGTCCTGACGTTGACGTCGCGCAGGTCCTGCTCGATCTCGAAGGACACTTCCTCGTCGAAGACGATGAAGTCGTTGGTGGTGCCGCGCTGGAGGTGCGGCGGCAGCTCGGGCAGTACCGCCGCGCGTACCTCGATGTGCCGCAGTTCCTGCTCCTCGCACAGCCGCAGCAGCCGGTCGTCGAGCTCGCGCGCGCTCTCCAGCAGGAACAGCCGGCGCACCGACACCTCGTGCTCGTCGACCGCGTCCTGCTGGGCCTCCAGGTAGCGGCTGGCGGGCTCGCTGTTCCAGAACAGGCGGTCGACGGAGGTGCTGGTGGCGCAGATGCTCTGCTCGGCGGCGCGGGTGAGGGCGAGCATCCAGTCGTGGTTCTCGCCGGGGCACTCCGCGGTCAGGTTGGTGAGGTCCGCCATGTAGCCGACGACCCGGGTCATCTCCAGGCGCACGAAGGTGTAGAGGATCGAGGGCCCGGGGGCGAGGACCTCCGCGAAGCTCTTGGCCAGTTCGGGCACGCCCTCGATGCGGGCCCGGTCGAGCGGCGGGTAGGGCGGCGGGTGGGGCTGCTCGGTGCCGTGGCCCGCCTGCACGAGGTGGTTCTCGACGAGCTGCTTCACGTCCTCGGTGTGCCGGACCAGGCCGGTCCGCAGCTCGTCGTCGTACTGGTTCAGGCCGTCGCGCACGGCGGCGGCGTGCTCGGCCAGCGCGGTCTCGACCCGGCGGGTGTGTTCCTCCACCCGCCGGGTGTGCTCCTCCACCCGCAGCTCACGGGCGTGCGGGTCCTCCGCCTGCGGCTCCTCGGCCCGCCGGCCCAGGCCGTGCACGTACTGGACGAGCACCGCGGCGACGGCGCACAGCGCGGCGGTCGCGAGCTGCCGCGGCGCGCCGCTGCCCGGGCTCAGGAGTGCGGTGACGCTCCAGGCCAGGGCGCCGAGGATCAGGCCGGCCAGCAGGCGGCGCGGCCATGGGGACTCGCCCGTCAGGGCCGTGCGGCCGGGGACCGCCGGGCCGTTGGTGCGGTCCGGCGGTACGGCCGTGCCGTCGGGCTGGGGTGACTGTGCCGTGCTCATCTCGCTTCTCCCCCCGTTGGGATGCGCGTCGGATCGGGGTGCGGGGATGTGCCTGGAGGTCGTGCCGTCCGCTCAGGAGGCCGGCTCCACCTCCCGGTGGACGGAGGGGATCGAGTGCAGCGTGAGCTGGTCGCGGATGCGCTGCACCAGCGTCTGCCACTGGCGGGTGAAGCCGGGCCGCTCCTCCAGGGGGTCCCACAGCGCGGCCAGTTCCTGCGGCACCCGGGCCCGCGGCATCCACAGGTGCAGCAGGTGGCCGACGGCGGGGCGCAGTGCCTCGACGAGGGCGTGGCCGTGTTCCGGGCCGGCGCCCAGGCGGATGCCGTCGAGCACGCGGACCAGGGTGGTGAGCAGCCAGTCGTGCAGGGCGAGGTCGTCGCACAGGCCGGCGAGGTCGCCGCCGGCGGTGTCCTCGGGCACCCGGAGCAGCACGGTCCGCAGCTCGTCCTCGGCGAGCGTGAACCGCTCGATCGACGGCCCCTCGCCCGGCGTCGCCGGCAGCGCCGCCCAGCGCAGCCGGGTGGGGCGGGACCTGAGGGGCGGGCGGTGGTCGAGGAGCGGGTGGCGCAGCAGCCGGGTGAGCAGACCGTCGGCGATCAGTCCGGCGTCGAGGTCGCCGTGCCGCCCGCCGCCGAGCACGCCCTGCGCGACCGCCTCGCGGGGCAGTCTGCCGAGCGGCTCGACCACTCCCGGCCGCACCAGGTACTGGCCCCAGGGCCGACGCTGGTCGGGGCCGGTGGCGGGGACGCGGAAGTGCGCGGAGGACTGCAGGACGCGGCCCTCGGTGAGCGAGGCCCGTGCGACGACCGTGCCGACCGCGCGGATCCGGGCGCCGTTGGCGCTGGGGAGGTGGCAGTCGACGCCGGTGAGGGTGTCGGGGGAACGCGCGTAGAGGTTGGGGCGCTCCGAGAGCAGGACCCGTTCGTCGGAGCGCAGGGCCAGGAGCTGGGCGGCGGCGCGGATGTCGAGGGCCTGCCGGGTGGGCAGCAGGCAGGTGCGGACCTCCCCGCAGGCGAGGACGGGGCCCGGCGCGATCTCCCGCGGCGCCATGTCAGAGCCCCGCGTAGTAGACGTAGGAGATGCGGTCCGCCACCGAGTCGGGGACGGGCATCCGCTCGCCGGCGGACCGCTTGGCGACCTGGTCCAGGGCGTCGGGCTCGGCCTCGATCTGGTCGAGGATCACGCGGACGGCGTGCTCGACGGGAAGGAACCGGTTCGGCAGCACCGAGCAGGCCCGGTAGGCGGCGAACGGGTCCGCCCGGGGGTTGAGCCGCAGCAGCGAGGGCAGGTCGTCCCAGTCGTCGGGGAAGCCGGAGCCGGTGTGCGGCTGCGGCACGAGGACGGCCTCGCCCTGGTTGCGCAGCAGGCCGAGGCGGGCGAGCTGCCACACCGCGGCGAGGAAGGGGCAGGACCAGGTGCGCTGCCCGTCGGCGTCGTCGCTCCACAGCTCGACGTCCAGGAAGACGGAGTGCCGGCGGGCCGCCGTCTCCCGCGGCGGCTGCCAGGCGACGGCGCGCTTCATCGCCTGCGGGGCGCGGGCGACCGGGCTGCGTTCGCCGTTGGCCAGCCAGCCGCTCTGCGTGGCCGGCGGGCGCAGGCCGTAACTGCCGGGCGGCGGCGACTCGACGATGCGGCCGGCCACCGCCTCGGCGACGGGCACCTTGCCGGTGACGGCGCAGCCGGACTCGCGGGCGAGGTAGTCGACGGTCAGCCCTGCCCGCTCGGCCTCCGCCAGGAGCATGGGGACGACCTCGGCGGGGGTGGAGAAGCGCGCGAAGTAGTCGTCGATGAGGAAGCAGGTGCTGATCCGGGCGCGTTTGCCGCCGGTGCGGGCGGTGGCGGCGGCACGGGCGGCGGCCACCCAGGGCTGTACCTGGGTGAAGTGCTCGCGCAGCCGCTCGGGTCCGGCCTCGAAGTCCTCCATGTAGAGGTGGCCCAGCTCCAGGGAGAGATGGGCCAGCGGCACCGCCTCGGTGCGCGGCTCGGCGGCCGTCTCGCGGAACCCGGTCTCCGTCACGGCCGCCCCCAGTACGTGTCGTCCGTCAGGCGCCGGGCGATCTCCTCCAGCGCTTCCAGGGTCTCCTTGTTGGCGATCTGGGTGGAGAGCACGTCCTCCTCGGTGATCAGCTGCTCGCGCCACTGGAGTATGGGCTCCAGCGGCACGACGCCGAGGACGACGCTGTCGCCGATGCGGTGCTCGGCGGCGAGCCGGCGCAGTGCCTCGTCGCAGGCCTGCATCCAGGCGGCCTGCGCGGGCGAGCCCTGCGACCACAGGGGCGACTCGGGGTCGGGTACGGCGGCCCGTACGAAGCGGGTGGCGGCGCGCAGCGCCTTCTCGTCGTGGCCGCGTTCCACGCCGCCGCGGATGATGCCGTGCTCGGCGTGGACCAGTCCGGAGGCGGCGATCACGTGCTGGCGGGTCCAGCGGTGGAAGACCAGCCAGCGGAAGGGGACGAACTGCATCCGGGGGTGCGCGGTCGCCGCGAGGACCATGTCGACCGCGTAGCTGCGGCCGGCGCTGAGGTCGACGACGATCAGGTCGAACTCGCTGTTCAGGCGCAGCAGCAGGTCGACGCAGCGTTCGAGGGCGTCCTCGCCGGTGGCGAACTCGCCGCCACCCGCGTCGCCGGGGAACAGGACCAGCCGCCCGGACTGGTTGGGGCGGGCGCGTAGCAGGGGGTGCTCGGTCTGCCGCCAGACGTCGATCCTGACCGGTTCGGCGGTCTCGCCCTCCAGGTAGGAGTGGAGGCCGCGTTCCTCGGTGCCGCGCATGGCACCGGGCACGTCGAAGACGGCGGCGGCCGTGGGCGAGCCGAAGTCGAAGTCCACGTAGGCCACGTGGTCGCCGGTGAGGGCGCGCTGGTAGGCCAGGTTGGCGCTGGTCACCGAGCGCCCGGTGCCTCCCTTGTCGGAGGCGGCGAAGACGAGCACGCTCACACCTCCTGTGCGGCGGCGCCCCTGGCCTGGGCCAGGGTGTCGAGTTCCTGGAGGACGGGGAGGGCGAGCGCGAAGGCGGTGGCGGGCCGGTCGTCGACCAGGCTGCGGGCGTGGTCGAGACGGCTCTCGATGCTCCGCATCGCCCGGGCCCTGCTCCCGTCGGCGGCGGCGGAGGCCTCGAGCTGCTCCTTGCCGAACAGGTGGGTGGCCTCGCTGAGCAGTTCGCGCGCCAGTTCGGCGAGTTCGGGGCTGCGGATGGGCTGCTGCTCGTACAGGTTCCGGGCGGCCACGAGGCATTCGGTGACGCGCTCGGTGATGCTCCAGGACATGCGCAGTTCGGCGTCGTGCGCGTCCGGGTAGACGGCCCGGACGTTGTCCCAGAGGCCGGCGCCATCGTCGTCCTCTATCCGCCGGTTCCACAGGTGTTCGAAGGTCTGCTCGGCGAGGCGGAGCAGCCGGTCCTGGGCGCCGATGTTCCGGGAGAGTTCGGCGAGCTGGATGATCCGCTTGAGGAGCTGGGCGGAGAAGTCGGTCATGCGCCACAGCAGGGGGCTGCCGGAGCGCTCGGATCCGGCGAGCGGCATGGTGACGCCCGGATTGTGCAGCCGGATGGTGGGGTCGTCCCGGGTCATCCGGCTGGTGACGCGCCCGCGGTCGGCGAGGCGTTCCATGATGGCGACGGTGCGGGTCAGGTCGTCGTCGGTGGCCTTCCGGCGGACCAGGTCGTGGACGAGGATGGCGGCGACGGTGAGGGAGAAGTACTCGGACTCCAGCTGCAGGCCGGTCGTCTGCCAGGGCAGGTCCTCCAGCGGCCAGCGCTCGGAGCCGAAGCGGGCGATGGCGGACCAGTACTGCTGGCTCAGTTCCCAGCGCAGCCGCAGGGCCTCGGCGAGTTTCTGCTGGTCGGCGTCGAGCAGACCGAGGGTGAGGGTGCGCTCGGAGAACAGGTCCTGGATACCGTCCAGGGCGACGACGGTGAAGTACACGTAGGGCAGCCGGTCGGCGATGCCGTCGGGCTGGCCGGGCACCTGCACGTCCAGGTCGGTGACGCGGGGCGCGTCCTGGACGATGCCCCAGGCCCAGCCGCACTCGAAGAGCTGGCTCTCGTCCCGGATGCCCTCGTCGAACTGGATGCCGCGGGTGAGGCTCTCGATGATGGTGGCGCGCAGGGGCCGTAACCTCCGGGAGAACTGCTGGAGGGCGATCCGGTCGGACTGTCTGCCCTGGCCGATGACCTGGATCAGCCTGCGGCCCTGCTCGGACTCGGCGTCGAAGACGTTGACCGTGAAGGAGCGCAGCAGGCTGATCATGGCGGAGGTCAGCCGGGCGTTGGTGGCCTCGCGCAGCTCGGCGATCGCCTTGAGGATCTCGGGGCGGGTGGTGGTGGTCTCGTAGACCTTGAGGTACCCGAGGGTGGCGAGTGAGAGCGTGACGGACATGGAGAAGGAGTCCACCACGCCGAGCTGGCTCTGCTCGTGGGTGATCTTCCCCTGGGGGTCGGCCGGTTTGAAGTAGTGCCCGCCGGCGAAGGTGGGGCTCTCGTCCGGCCCGGTGTGGGTGCGGGTGAACTGGGCGAGCGCGGTGATCAGGTTGGCGGGGATCTCCAGCCGGGTGCCGACCCGCTCCAGCGCGCGCAGCACGTCCCGTTCGGTCGTGTCGGGCTGGTCGAGGCGGAAGGCGGGCACCTCGGTCGCCGGATACAGCAGGCAGAGCAGCCGCTCGGCGTCCGCGACGCTGCTCAGCCCGTCGGTGGGCCCCTGGACCAGCTTCCCGTCGTCGAACGAGTGGCGGGCCATGGCCTGCCAGATGTCCAGCAGGTGCTGGCGTGGCTTGATCTGCATCCCCGTACCCCTCGTACAGATCTCGTTGCCCTGTGTGTCAGACCGTGCGCTCGGACATGGTCCCCGTTCTCACGGGGCGGCAATCTCCGCGTTCCGCTGCCCCAGGGCGAGGAGAATTCCCTCGTGTCCCGGCCGCACCACGTGGTGCAGGTCGTGGATCTCCAGTTCCTTGCAGAAGGGGGTCAGGCTCTCCCTGGCCCGCTCCTCGTTCACCCGGTAGGCCGGGTACTGGTGCTCCCCGACCCGGTAGCCGACCGACTCCTTCATGAACGCGGCGGCGAAGGGCGCGCCCTCGTTGAGCGCGTTCATGAAGCAGCGCACGCCCCGCTGGAACTCCTCGGGGCACTCGGACATCGAGTCGGCGACGAAGAACATCGTCCCGAGGTCCCAGCGGCGCTGCCCGTCGAGGTCGAAGAGGTTGCCGCGCTCGACCCGGACGATCTCGCTGAACCGGGCTCTCGGCTCGAGGTCGCGGTAGGCCGGGGCCACCCGCAGCTCCTCCCAGAAGGCGTCCCAGGCCGTGTCGTATCCCCGGGGGGAGGCCTGCCGCTCCAGGTACTCGACGTTCGGTCCGGCGTACTCCAGCAGGAGCACCTTCTCGCACCAGGGCAGCATGGACAGGGCGGGATACAGATTCGCACCGGCACCGACGTCGACACCCCGGACGGCATCCGGTACGGCTCCCGCGAAACAGCGGCTGAAGTAGTCGCGCATGAGGCGCACGATCAGCCGGTCGACCTCGAGCGGGGTCCGGTAGTTGTTGTCGACATACACCTCTGGATCGAACTTCGACCAAGGCGCGTCGGCATTGCGGTCCATAGTCACCCTGCCGCGTTCCGTTCGCTTGTGGACAAGACCGTGCGCACGCGAGCGCGGGTCCTGTGGACGCCGGCCATGGAAAGAGGCGTCTCCTTGCTCGCAAGATAGGCCGCCGCAGGACATCCGGACAGCCGGGAACCCGCCAGTCCACATCTTCCGGGCGCACGTCAGGCGCACCGTTGCACAACCTAACTCTCCCTTGCACAGCGGGAGTTGGGCGCTCACTCTAGCCAGAAGGAGCACCGGCCGCCAGCGGGACCCGTCATTCCTTCGAGTGTCGCGCCGTTGCCCGTCGAGTTGACGTCCGCACATCCTGACTGGGGGTTGCATGACCGCCGAACCACTGGAACGCGCCCTGGACCGCCACGAGCAGCTCGCGCAGCGGGGGCCGTTCCCGGACACCTTGCCTCCGCTTCTGCGGACGGCCCGGGAGTCCGACCTTCCCGAACTGCGACGACTCGACGAGGAGGTCTTCCAGGAGGTCGCCTATCCGGGCTTCCTGCTGCGTCAGCTCTTCGACATGTACGCGGAGCACTTCCTGGTCCTCGACGACGGCGGGGGCCGGCTGCGCGGCTACGTGCTGGCCGCCACGACGACGCCGGCGCTCGGCCGGGACAGCTGGATCCTCGGCCTGTGCGTGACCCTGGACCGGCGCCGGCACGGTCTTGGCCGGGAACTGATGACGGAGATCCTGGCCCGGCTGCGCCGGGACGGCATCGAACGGGTCCGGCTCACCGTGGAGCCCGCCAACCACGCCGCGATCCTGCTCTACCGCTCCCTCGGCTTCCGTCCCGAGGAACCCGACGCCGGGCTGCGCCGGGACTACTTCGGGCCCGGCATGGACCGCCACGTGCTGCGCCTGGACCTCACGGGAGGCCGCTGAGCGGGGTCAGGAAGGGGTGCCCGCTGACTCCAGCAGCCGGGTCACGTCGTCCGAGCGGATGGTCAGCGCCGCGCCGACCGTCGCCAGGGCGTCGCGCTCGGCGGGCGTGTAGGGGCCGTCGGCCAGGGCGATGCGGGCACCCTGGAGGAGGATCGACTCACGGCCGACGGCGGCGAGGTGCGGGGCCAGCGGGTCCAGCGCCTCGTGCAGTTCTATGGCCAGGCCGGGCACGCAGGGCTCGTCGCGCACCCGCCCGGTGTCGGCTTCGAGCGCCTCGACCAGCGCGCCGAGCTGGTCCTCGGTGCAGTCCTCGAAGCCGGCCGCGCGCACCGCGACGGCCGCCGTCTCCAGGGACGTACGGGAGGAGGTGCCGCCCGCCACGAGCACCGCGAGGGCGACGGTGTGGACGGCGTCGCGGAGCATCGCGGAGAAGCGGGTGGTGGTCGGGTGGTCCAGGACGTCGGTGCCGTAATGGCGGCGACAGGATGCGCACTCGACGGTGGGCGCGGACTCGCCGCGCGGCAGCACCGGCACCCCGAGCAGGGTGAAGCGGCGGCGGCCGGCGAGGCGCTGGTAGTTGCGGTCGCCCCCGCAGCCGGCGCAGAAGAACTCGCCGTCGCCGACGGGCGTCCACGCGGTGCGCGTGCCCAGGATGCGCGGCAGCCGGGCAGCTCGGTCGTCTCGTCCCCGTCCAGGCAGCACGTCGCACCTCCGTAACGGCGCGGCAGCATCGCCGCGCTGGCGTGATGTTAGCCACATCACCGACGTGGAGTCAGTACCCGGGGAGAGACCTTTCCGTGACCTGCGTGTGGAGATGGCCGGTATACGACGGGGCCCCGCCCGCCGTTTTCCGGCGTGCGGGGCCCTGAACCACCGATTCGGCTGGTCAGCGAGCCGCCCGGTTGACGGCGGAGACGACCGCCTTCAGCGAGGCACGGGTGGTGTTCGCGTCGATTCCGATGCCCCACAGGACCTTGTCGCCGATCGCGCACTCGATGTACGAGGCGGCCTGCGCGGAGGCGCCCTCGCTCATCGTGTGCTCCTGGTAGTCCAGCAGGCGTACGTCGATGCCGACGCCCTGGAGCGCGTGGAAGAACGCCGAGATCGGGCCGTTGCCGCTGCCGACCAGGGTGGTCTCCGCGCCGTCGACCGTGGCCTCGACGGTGAGGGTGTCGACGCCGTCGCGGTCGGTCGTGGTCTGGCCGTTCTTGACCTGGATGCGCCCCCAGGGGTTGTCCGGGTTGGGCAGGTACTCGTCCTGGAAGACGTCCCAGATCGCCGTCGGCGTGATCTCGCCGCCCTCGGCGTCCGTCTTGGCCTGGATGAGCCTGGAGAACTCGATCTGCATCCGGCGGGGCAGGTCCAGCTTGTGGTCGTTCTTCAGGACGTAGGCGATGCCGCCCTTGCCGGACTGCGAGTTGACGCGGATGACCGCCTCGTAGGAACGGCCGACGTCCTTGGGGTCGATGGGCAGGTAGGGGACGGCCCACTCGATGTCGTCGACGGTGACGCCCCTGGCCGTCGCGTCGGCCTCCATGGCGTCGAAGCCCTTCTTGATGGCGTCCTGGTGGGAGCCGGAGAAGGACGTGTAGACCAGGTCGCCCACGTACGGGTGGCGCGGGTGGACCTCCATCTGGTTGCAGTACTCCCACGTCCGGCGGATCTCGTCGATGTCGGAGAAGTCGATCTGCGGGTCGACGCCCTGCGAGAACAGGTTCATGCCCAGGGTGACCAGGTCGACGTTGCCGGTGCGCTCGCCCTGGCCGAACAGGCAGCCCTCGACGCGGTCGGCGCCGGCCATGACCGCCAGCTCGGCCGCCGCGACCGCCGTGCCGCGGTCGTTGTGCGGGTGGGCGGACAGGCAGACGTACTCGCGGCGGGAGAGGTTGCGGTGCATCCACTCGAAGCGGTCCGCGTGCGTGGACGGCGTCGAACGCTCCACCGTTGCGGGCAGGTTGAGGATGATCTCGCGGCCGGGGCCGGGCTGGTAGGTGTCCATCACCGCCTCGCAGACCTCCAGGGCGAAGTCCAGCTCGGTGTCGGTGAAGATCTCGGGGCTGTACTGGTAGCCGAACTCGGTCTCGGGGCCCAGCAGCTTCTCGGCGTACTCCATGACCAGGCGGGTGCCGTCCACGGCGATCTGCTTGATGTCGTCCTTCGAGCCGCGGAAGACGACGCGGCGGAAGACGGGGGCGGTGGCGTTGTACAGGTGGACGGTGGCCCGCCGGGCGCCCTTCAGGGACTCCACCGTGCGCTCGATCAGGTCCTCGCGGGCCTGGGTCAGTACGGAGATGGTCACGTCGTCCGGGATGGCGTCCGGGTCCTCGATGATCGACCGCACGAAGTCGTAGTCGGTCTGGCCGGAGGCCGGGAAGCCGACCTCGATCTCCTTGTAGCCCATCTTGACCAGCAGGTCGAACATCGCGCGCTTGCGGGCGGGCGACATGGGGTCGATCAGCGCCTGGTTGCCGTCGCGCAGGTCGGTCGAGAGCCAGCGGGGGGCCTGGGTGACGCGCCGGTCGGGCCAGGTGCGGTCGGGGATGTCGACCTGCTCGTAGCCGCGGTACTTGGTGGTCGGCATGGAACTGGGCTGCTGGCGGTTGGCCATGATCGCGTGGGCTCCTCGTGATGTCCGCGGTGTCCGCGTGTCCGGAAGGACGGCCGACGCGCAACACCAAGCACCGCGGGGAGGGAGTCGGCCTCTTACAGGCCCTCGCCGCGGCAGCTAAGGAGAAGCAGCCCGTAACGCATAGTGCCCAGCACCTTAGCCGAGCCTCGCCGGTCACGCGGGTCCGTATCAGTATGCGGGACCACAGAGGGAACCCGGACAAAAAGTGCCGTATACCACTTCCGGCTGCTCACCGGGCCCTCTTGGCACCGCATTCCACCGATCATGGTTGCAGGTAGTGACAGTAGAGTCACACAGTGCGATGGTTCCGGGCATGACGACCAACGGGGGCTTCGAGCCCGTCTTCTGCACCATCGTGCCGCCGCACGTCCTCGACAAACTGGCCCGGAACGAGGACCCCGTGCTCGCCGGGCCCGCGCGCCGGACCATCCAGCGCGACGCCGCCGAGCGCACCCGCCGCGGTCTGACCACCGTCATCGGCGCCCCCACCGTGACCCCGCGCGCCGGCGCCGAGGCCGGCAGGCCCCACCGCACGATCTTCGACGCCCGGCACGGCACCGACCTGCCCGGCCGCAAGGTGCGGGGCGAGGGCGACGAACCCGGCCGGGACGCGACGGTCAACCGCGCCTACGCGGGGCTCGGCGCCACCTTCGAGCTGTTCCTGACGGCGTACCGGCGCGACTCCATCGACGGCGCCGGCCTGCCGCTGGACGCGACCGTGCACTACGACCGCGAGTACAACAACGCCTTCTGGAACGGCGAGCAGATGGTGTTCGGCGACGGGGACGGGGAGATCTTCCTCGACTTCACCATCCCCGTGGACGTGATCGGCCACGAGCTGACGCACGGCGTCACCCAGCACACCGCCAACCTGACCTACTACGGCCAGCCGGGCGCGCTGAACGAGTCGGTGTCCGACGTCTTCGGTTCCCTCATCAAGCAGTACACGCTCGGTCAGACCGCCGCCGAGGCCGACTGGCTGATCGGTGCCGGACTGCTCGCGGAGCGGGTGACGGGGGTGGCGCTGCGCTCGATGAAGGCGCCGGGCACGGCGTACGACGACGACGTCCTCGGCAAGGACCCGCAGCCCGCGACGATGGACGACTACGTGCGCACCGGCCGGGACAACGGCGGCGTGCACATCAACTCCGGCATCCCCAACCACGCCTTCTACCTGCTCGCCACGGAGCTGGGCGGGCACGCCTGGGAGCGGGCCGGGCAGGTCTGGTACGACGTCCTGACCGGGGGCGAGCTGCGGGAGGACGCCTCGTTCACGGACTTCGCGGCGCTGACGGTGGCGGCCGCCCGGGAGCGCTACGGCGACGCGGACGAGCTGGACGCGGTGCGCAAGGCCTGGGAACAGGTCGGGGTGCGCACGCGGTAGTTCCGTACTAGACACGGTCCCATGCGGATTCAGGTGAGGCGCACAGGAGGCTTCGCGGGCATCGAACGCCACGCGGAGGTCGAGACCGCGGAACGCCCCGACGCGGCCGAGTGGCACGCCCTGGCCGAACGGGCGGTCGCCGACGGGCGGAGCACGCCGCCCGTCGGGGTGCCGGACGGGTTCAGCTACCAGATCACCGTGGACGGCAGGACGGTGTACGCGGCCGATCCCCGGCTGACGGACGAGCAGCGCAAACTCATCTCGCGCGTGCTGAAGGAGGGCGCGTAACACCGCGCGCAACACCCTTGACGCGCAAGGGCGTTGACTTCCGTTACCGGGGGTACGGATGATCCGCGCATGGCGACCGACGCGAGCAACCCGGTACCCCGGTTCCCCGACGGCTTCCTGTGGGGCGTGTCGACCTCGGCACACCAGATCGAGGGCGCGGCCGACCTGCGCGAACGGTCCGTGTGGGACGTGTTCGCGGACCGGCCGGGGCGGATCGGGGACGGCTCGACGGCGGCGGTGGCCTGCGACCACTACCACCGCTACCGCGAGGACGTGGCGCTGCTCGCCGGCCTGGGCGTGGACGCCTACCGGTTCTCGGTCTCCTGGCCCCGGGTGAACTCCCCCGGGGGCCTGGACTTCTACGACCGCCTGGTCGACGAGCTGTGCGCGGCGGGCGTCCGCCCGATGCCGACCCTCTTCCACTGGGACCTCCCGGCGGACCTGGACTGGCTCGAACGGGACACGGCGTCCCGGTTCGCGGAGTACGTGTCGGTCGTCGCGCGGCGGCTCGGCGACCGGGTCGGCACCTGGCTCACCCTCAACGAACCCGCCGAGCACACCCTGCTCGGCCACGCCCTCGGCACCCACGCCCCCGGCCGGGAGCTGCTGTTCGACGCCCTCCCGGCGGCCCACCACCAGCTCCTCGCGCACGGTCTGGCGGTACGGGCCCTGCGCGCGGCCGGCGCGAGCGACATCGGCATCGCCAACTCGCACGGGCCCACCTGGCCCGCCTCGGACACGGCCGCCGACCGGGAGGCGGCCGAGTTCTACGACATCCTGCTGAACCGCCTGTTCGCGGACCCCCTGCTGCTGGGCCGGTACCCGGACGGCATCGGCGACCTGATGCCGGGCGACGTGCACGCCGACCTGGAGGTGATCTCCGAGCCGCTGGACCGGTACGGCGTGAACTACTACGCGCCGGCGCGGGTGGGCGCCCCGCAGGACACCGAGAGCGGGACCGGCGGCGTGCGGCTCCCGGCCGGGCTGCCCTTCTCGGTGCACCCGGTCGAGGGCCGGCCGCTGACGGACTTCGGCTGGCCCGTGGTCCCCGAGGGGCTCACGGAGCTGCTCACCGGCCTGCGCGACCGCTACGGCGACCGGCTGCCGCCGGTCGTCATCACGGAGAACGGCTGCTCCTACGAGGGCCTGGACGACCAGGAGCGCATCGCCTTCCTCGACGGCCACGTCCGCGCCCTGCACCGGGCGCTGGAGGCGGGCGTGGACGTGCGCGGCTACTTCGTGTGGTCGCTGCTGGACAACTTCGAGTGGGCCGAGGGGTACGCGCGCCGGTTCGGGCTGGTGCACGTGGACTTCGCCACGGGGACGCGGACGCCCAAGGCGTCGTACCACTGGTTCCGGGACCTGCTCCGCGGCCGGCGGTGAGTGCCCCGGGGCATACCCGGGGGCCGGTCGGATAAAAGACCTGGGTGCTGTCGGCGGGGAGTCGTACGCTGGGAGGCAGCAGACACACCTGTCACGCGGCGCACGCCGCAGAGGAGGACGTGCAGGCCTCGAGCGCCGGCCCATGACTCAGACACCCTCAGCTCACACCCCCGCGCAGGGGCAGGCGAGAGCACACTTCACCGTCCCCGCCCAGCACCCCATGGTGACCGTCCTGGGATCCGGCGACGCCCTGCTGCGCGTGATCGAGACGGCCTTCCCGGCGGCCGACATCCACGTCCGGGGAAACGAGATCAGCGCGGTCGGCGACGCCCATGAGGTCGCCCTGGTGCAGCGCGTGTTCGACGAGATGATGCTGGTGCTGCGCACGGGGCAGCCGATGACGGAGGACGCAGTGGAACGCTCGATCGCCATGCTCAAGGCGAGCGAGAACGGGGAGAGCGACGGCCAGGAGACCCCGGCCGAGGTGCTCACGCAGAACATCCTGTCCTCGCGCGGCCGCACCATCCGCCCCAAGACGCTGAACCAGAAGCGGTACGTCGACGCGATCGACAAGCACACCATCGTCTTCGGTATCGGCCCGGCGGGCACCGGCAAGACCTACCTGGCGATGGCCAAGGCGGTGCAGGCCTTGCAGTCCAAGCAGGTCAACCGCATCATCCTGACCCGTCCGGCGGTCGAGGCCGGCGAGCGGCTGGGCTTCCTGCCGGGCACGCTCTACGAGAAGATCGACCCCTACCTGCGCCCGCTGTACGACGCGCTGCACGACATGCTCGACCCGGACTCGATCCCGCGGCTGATGGCGGCCGGGACGATCGAGGTCGCGCCGCTCGCGTACATGCGCGGCCGGACCCTCAACGACGCCTTCATCATCCTGGACGAGGCCCAGAACACCAGCCCCGAGCAGATGAAGATGTTCCTCACCCGTCTCGGCTTCGACTCGAAGATCGTGATCACGGGTGACGTGACGCAGGTCGACCTGCCCGGCGGGACCAAGTCGGGTCTGCGGCAGGTGCAGGAGATCCTGGAGGGCGTCGACGACGTCCACTTCTCCCGGCTGACGTCCCACGACGTCGTCCGGCACAAGCTGGTGGGCCGTATCGTCGACGCGTACGAGAAGTACGACAGCACGAATGGCACCGAGAACGGCGGGCACAAGGGGCGCGGCAAGCCCGGTGCCAAGGCCTCCCAGGGGAAGTAGACCAGCACGACCATGTCGATCGACGTCAACAACGAGTCCGGAACCGAGGTCGACGAGCAGGCGATCCTCGACATCGCCCGCCACGCGCTCGCGCGGATGCGCATCCACCCGCTCTCCGAGCTCTCGGTGATCGTCGTGGACGCCGACGCCATGGAGCAGCTCCACATCCAGTGGATGGACCTGCCCGGTCCGACGGACGTCATGTCCTTCCCGATGGACGAGCTGCGTCCGCCGTCGAAGGACGACGACGAGCCGCCGCAGGGCCTGCTCGGCGACATCGTCCTGTGCCCGGAGGTCGCCGCCAGGCAGGGCGCCGAGGCGGAGACGCGGCACTCCATGGACGAGGAGCTCCAGCTGCTCACCGTCCACGGGGTGCTGCACCTGCTCGGCTACGACCACGAGGAGCCCGACGAGAAGGCCGAGATGTTCGGCCTCCAGGCGGCCATCGTGGACGGCTGGCGTGCGGAGAAGGGCCTGACCGGCCCGTCCCCGGCCCCGACGGTCTCATGAGCCTCCCGCTCGTCGCCGGCGCCGTCGCCCTGGTCGTGGTCGCCTGGCTCGCCGCGTGCGCGGAGGCCGGCCTGGCGCGGGTGTCCAGCTTCCGCGCCGAGGAGGCGGTGCGCTCCGGGCGGCGCGGCAGCGCCCGGCTGGCCAAGGTCGCCGCCGACCCCACGCGCTACCTGAACGTGGCGCTGCTGGTCCGCGTCGCCTGCGAGATGGCCGCCGCCGCGCTGGTCACGTACGCCTGCCTCAAGGAGTTCGACGGCACCGGCGAGGCGCTGGCGATCGCCATCGCCGTGATGGTGCTGGTGTCGTACGTGGCCGTCGGGGTGTCCCCGCGCACCATCGGCCGTCAGCACCCGCTGAACACGGCGACGGCGGCGGCGTACGTCCTGGTGCCGCTGGGCCGGGTCATGGGCCCGATCCCGTCGCTGCTCATCCTCCTGGGCAACGCGCTCACCCCCGGCAAGGGCTTCCGCCGCGGCCCGTTCGCCTCCGAGGCGGAGCTGCGGGCGCTGGTGGACCTCGCCGAGAAGGAGTCGCTGATCGAGGCCGAGGAGCGCCGCATGGTGCACTCGGTGTTCGAGCTGGGCGACACGCTCGTGCGGGAGGTCATGGTCCCGCGGACCGACCTCGTCGTCATCGAGCGGTACAAGACCATCCGCCAGGCCCTCACCCTCGCCCTGCGCTCCGGCTTCTCCCGCATACCGGTCACCGGTGACAGCGAGGACGACATCGTCGGCATCGTGTACCTGAAGGACCTGGTGCGCAAGACGCACATCAGCCGGGACGCGGAGGGCGACCTGGTGTCCACGGCGATGCGCCCGGCCTTCTTCGTGCCCGACACCAAGAACGCCGGTGACCTGCTGCGCGAGATGCAGAAGGAGCACAACCACGTCGCCGTCGTCATCGACGAGTACGGCGGCACGGCAGGCATCGTCACCATCGAGGACGTCCTCGAGGAGATCGTCGGCGAGATCACCGACGAGTACGACCGCGAGCTGCCGCCGGTCGAGGAGCTGGGCGAGGACCGTTTCCGGGTCACCTCCCGCCTGGACATCGGGGACCTCGGCGAGCTGTACGGGCTCGAGGAGTTCGACGACGAGGACGTGGAGACCGTCGGCGGCCTGCTGGCGAAGGCGCTCGGCCGGGTGCCGATCGCCGGGGCCACGTCGATCGTCGGACTGCCCGACGGCCGCGAGCTGCGGCTGACGGCGGAGGCCTCCGCGGGCCGCCGGAACAAGATCGTGACGGTGCTGGTGGAGCCGGTGGCCCCGGCCAGGGCCGGCGCCGAGGAGGCGGCGGAGTGACGCCCCGGCAGCTGCGCGCGCTCTGCCTGTCCTTCAACGCGGCGGTGGAGGACTTCCCCTTCAACCCGGAGACCTCGGTCTTCAAGGTCCAGGGGAAGATGTTCGCCCTCACCGCGCTCGACGCGCGGCCGCTCACGGTCAACCTCAAGTGCGACCCGGAGGACGCCATCCGGCTGCGCGCCGAGCACGAGGGCCTGATCGTGCCCGGCTGGCACATGAACAAGCGGCACTGGAACACGGTGACCGCCGACGGCGGGCTCCCGGATCGCGTCGTCCGGGAGCTGGTCGAGGACTCGTACGACCTGGTCGTCGCCGGCCTACCGCGTGCGGACCGGCTGCGCCTCGACCGTCCCTGAGCGGCGGGTCCGCAGTCCGGCCGCGATCAGGGCGGCCGCCGCGAGCACGATCACCGCGTCCAGGACCAGCACCGTGTGCACGCCGGAGCGCAGGTCCGCCGAGGTGGTGGCCAGCACGCCCAGCAGCGGGATGCCGACGGTGATGCCGACCTGCTGCGTGGAGGTGACCAGGCCGGTCGCCAGGCCCTGCTCCTCGTCGGGGACGCCGGAGGTGACGGTCAGGCCGTAGGAGATGATCGCGCCCAGGTGGCACATGCTGGCTAGGGACACCGCGGCCGTGGCCAGGACCACCGACCAGCCGCCCTCCCCCAGGGCCGTCAGGGACAGGCCCAGGGCGCCCTGCCCGGCGAGCGCGCCGACCAGGGTGCGGCGGGCGCCGAAACGGCCGATGACGCGGGGCGCGTACGTCCCGGCCACCACCGACAGCACGCCCTGCACGCCGAAGACCAGCCCCGTCCCGAAGGCGGACAGGTGCAGGACCTCCTGGAGGTACAGGGTGAGCACGAAGACCACCGTGGACATCATCGAGAAGGTGACGAGACCGCCCAGGTTGCCCCAGGCCACCGTGCGGCGGCGCAGCATCGGCAGGGACACCAGCGGGGCGGCGGTGCGGGACTCGACGACCGCGAAGGCGGCCAGGAGCAGCAGGCCCGCGACGAGACCGACGAGGACGTCGGTACGGCCGAAACCGTGCTCGGCGGCCGTCGACAGGGCGTAGATCAGCGAGAGCAGCCCGCCGGTGACGGTGACGGCGCCGGGCACGTCCAGGCGGGGGCGGTCCTGAGTGCGTGACTCGGGCAGCAGGCCCGGGGCGAGGGGCAGCACGACCAGGGCGAACAGGGTCAGCAGGCCCATCGTGGAGCGCCAGCTCAGCAGGTCGGTCAGCACCCCGCCGGCCACCATGCCGACCGTGAAGCCGAGCGAGAGCAGGGTGCCGGAGATGCCGAGGGCGCGGTCGCGGGCCGGGCCCTCGGGGAAGGTCGTCGTCAGCAGGGACATGCCGGTCGGCACGATGGCCGCCGCGCCGAGGCCCTGCAGCGCGCGTCCGACGAGGAAGGAGGCCGGGTCCCAGGCGAGGGTCGCCAGCAGCGAGGCGGCGCCGAACAGCGCGAGGCCGGCGAGGAACAGCCGGCGGCGGCCGTAGAGGTCGCCCATGCGGCCGAAGAGCAGCAGGAAGCCGCCGGACGGCAGCGCGAACGCCGTGACCGCCCACTGGAGGGCGGACTGGTTCATGCCGAGGTCCGCGCCGAGGACGGGCAGGGCGACGTTCAGGACGGAGAAGTCGAGCGCGACCATGAACTGGGCGGCGCACAGCACGAACAGGACGAGCCGGTCGCGGGGCGAGAGCCGGGCCGCGGCCGGTGTGCCGACGGGCGCCGGCGGGGTGGAGGTGGAGGTGTCGATCGCCATGGACAAGAGCCTGGGGGCGCCGGAATGATCGTGGGGAGCGGCCAGTTGTCCTGGTGGTGACACCACCAGCCGGGAATCAGGGGGGAATCGGCACGTGACGGAAACCGGGCTCAAGACCCATCGGCGGCGCGAACTGCGGGAGTTCCTGATGAGCCGCCGCGCACGCGTGACGCCGGCCGAGGCGGGGCTGCCGGACGGCGGCGGGCGGCGCCGCACGCCGGGGCTGCGCCGCGAGGAGGTCGCCGTGCTCGCCGGGGTGGGCGCCTCCTGGTACCAGTGGCTGGAGCAGGGCAGGGACATCTCCGTCTCCCCGCAGGTGCTGGACGCGGTCGGCCGCGTGCTGCGGCTGAGCGACGCCGAGCGCCGGCACCTGTACCTGCTGGCCGGGCTCAATCCGCCCGCGCCCGAGGTGGAGCCCGAGAGGCGGGACATGTGCGACGGGCTGCGGCGGCTGATCGACACGTGGATGCCGTATCCGGCGCACATCATGGACCGGTACTACAACTGCGTGATGTACAACGAGGCGGCCGCGCTCGTGCTGGGCATGCGCCCCGACACCACGCAGAACTGCCTGGTCGACTTCTTCACGGACCCGCTGTACCGGGCCAGGTCCAAGAGCTGGGAGCGCAACGCCCGTACGGTCGTCGCCCAGTTCCGCGCGGCGTGCTCGGCCAGTCCCGACGACGAGGGCTTCCGGGCGGTGCTGGCCCGGCTGCGGGACGACAGCGCCGACTTCCTGCGGCTGTGGGAGGAGCGGGACATCGAGGACGCGGGGCAGATCCGCAAGGAGCTGGAGCATCCGCTGGTCGGTCTGCTGTGCGTGGAGTCGACGGCGCTGAAGGTGCCCGCCCGGCCCGACCTGACGATCGTGCTGCACACGCCGCTGGACGAGGCGAACACCGCCGCGAAGCTGGAGTGGCTGGCCTCGCCCCAGGGGCGGCGCGGGGCGATGTACCCGGTGGCGGGGTGACCGGCGCGGTGCCTCCGTATGCTCTGACCATGACCGACACCACCGACCTCGACCCCGAGGACCGCAAGATCGTCACCCTGGCCCGCTCCGCCCGCGCCCGCAACGGCGTCCCCGAGGGCGCGGCGGTCCGCGACGAGACCGGCCGTACCTACGTCGCCGGGACCGTCGCCCTGGACTCCCTGAAGCTCAGCGCCCTGCGCACGGCGGTGGCGATGGCGGTGGCGTCCGGTGCGAGGTCGCTGGAGGCGGCGGCCGTGGTGACCGATGCCGGGTCGGCGTCGGCCGAGGACCTGGCGGCGGTCCGGGACCTCGGCGGTGCGGGCACCCCGGTGCTGGTCGCCTCGCCCGACGGGACGGTCCGTGACACGGTGAGCGCGGACTGACCCCCGACCGCCCCGCCGGGTCCGCTCCCGGCGGTGGTACGGCGGGGCTCCGGGGATCAGGGACAATGGGCGCCATGAGCGTGCGTACCCAGTCATCCGAAAAGCCGGCCGAGGCTGTCCACCGGGCCGGTTTCGCCTGCTTCGTGGGCCGCCCCAACGCGGGCAAGTCCACCCTCACGAACGCTCTGGTCGGGCAGAAGGTGGCGATCACCTCGAACCGCCCGCAGACCACCCGGCACACCGTGCGGGGCATCGTGCACCGTCCGGACGCCCAGCTGATCCTGGTCGACACCCCGGGCCTGCACAAGCCGCGCACGCTGCTGGGCGAGCGGCTGAACGACGTGGTGCGCACGACGTGGGCCGAGGTGGACGTCATCGGCTTCTGCCTGCCGGCGAACGAGAAGCTCGGGCCGGGCGACCGCTTCATCGCCAAGGAACTCGCGGGGATCAAGAAGACCCCGAAGGTCGCGATCGTCACGAAGACGGACCTGGTCGACGGCAAGACGCTGGCCGAGCAGCTCATCGCGGTGGACCGGCTCGGCGAGGAGCTGGGCATCACCTGGGCGGAGATCGTCCCGGTGTCGGCCACCGCGAACCAGCAGGTGGACCTGCTCGCCGATCTGCTGATCCCGCTGCTGCCGGAGGGCCCCACGCTCTATCCGGAGGGCGACCTTACGGACGAGCCCGAGCAGGTCATGGTCGCCGAGCTGATCCGCGAGGCCGCGCTGGAGGGCGTGCGCGACGAGCTGCCGCACTCCATCGCCGTGGTCGTGGAGGAGATGCTGCCGCGCGAGGACCGCCCCGCCGACAAGCCGCTCCTGGACATCCACGCCAACGTCTTCATCGAGCGCCCCAGCCAGAAGGGCATCATCATCGGCCCCAAGGGCAAGCGCCTGAAGGACGTCGGCATCAAGTCCCGCAAGCAGATCGAGGCCCTGCTGGGCACCCCCGTCTTCCTCGACCTGCACGTGAAGGTCGCGAAGGACTGGCAGCGCGACCCCAAGCAGCTCCGCCGCCTCGGCTTCTGAGGGCGGCCGAGGGCGGCGGCGGTCAGGCCGGGCGGCGGAAGCCGATGGTCGGGACCGCCCGCCGCAGGGGCCACGGCGTGGCCGGCTCGTCCGGGACCAGGTCCGCCAGGAACGCGTACCGGCGCAGGGCCGCCGGGTCCTGCCCCTCGACCGACCGGACCTCGTGCCACCAGGTCGCGATCTCGGACCAGCCCGGCGCCGACAGCGAGCCGCCGAACTCCTGGACGGAGAGGGCGGCGGTCAGGCCGGCGAAGGCCAGGCGGTCGGCGAGCGGCCAGCCGGCCAGGGTGCCGGTGACGAACCCGGCGACGAACACGTCCCCGGCGCCGGTCGGGTCCAGCGCCTCCACGGCGATGGCGGGGACCTCGGCGCTCTCCCCCGTCCGCCGGTCCACCGCGTAGGCGCCCTCCGCGCCGAGGGTGACCACCGCGAGCGGTACGTGCTCGGTCAGGGCGTGCGCGGCGGCGCGGGGGCACGTGCTGCCGGTGTAGCGCATGGCCTCCTCCGCGTTCGGCAGGAACGCCTCGCAGTGCGCGAGGTCGGCCAGCCCGGCCAGGTCCCAGGCGCCGGTGTCGTCCCAGCCGACGTCGGCGAAGATCCGGGTGCCCCGCGCGGCGGCCTGCGCGATCCACGGGGCGCGGACCCCGGGAGTGAGGGAGGCGACGGCGGCACGCGCGCGCGGCGGGCAGTCGGGGGACGGCTCCCCGGGCGGCGGCTCGTGGCCGTGGGAGACCATCGTGCGCTCCCCCTCGTACGCCATGGAGACCGTCACCGGCGAGTGCCAGCCGGGCACCGTGCGCGAGGGGGTCAGGTCGATGCCCTCGCCCCTGGCGAGCGCGTCCCAGCAGTAGTCGCCGTAGTGGTCGTCGCCGAAGGCCGCGGCCAGCGAGGTGCGCAGGCCGAGGCGGGCCAGCGCGGTCGCCATGTTGGCCACGCCGCCCGGGCTCGACCCCATGCCCCGGGCCCAGGACTCGGTCCCGCGCACCGGGGCGGAGTCGAGCCCGGTGAAGACGACGTCGAGGAAGACCGTGCCGGTGAGGTACACGTCCCAGGGCGGGTCCTGCGGGGTGCGCAGGCCGGCCAGGGGGTCGAGCTGCGGGTGCCGGTCCGACCCCTCGTCCTGCGGGTGGCGGTGTGTTCTCTCGTCGGCGGACACGGCGGTCATGACGGTCCCGTCGGACGCCGCGGACACGGTGGTCGCTGTCACGGTGCGCTCCCTGGCATGGTGCGGTTCAGGCCAGTGTGCACCACGCCGTCGACGAGCCGGGGAAGGGTTCACCAGCGCGGCACGGACGGAGCGGCCCACTTCGGGTCGGCGGCACGCATCGCCGCCGCGTCGTCGCGGTTGCGGAGGGCGCCGTCGTCGTCGAGCCAGCGGCGGTGGAGGAAGGCCAGCCGGTCGCGGTCGAGTTCGACGCCGAGGCCGGGGGCGTCGGAGACGGTGACCCGGCCGCCGTCGAAGGTGAGCCGCTCGGTGAGCACGTCCTCGGACTGCCAGGGGTAGTGGGAGTCGCAGGCGTGGTGGAGGTCCGGGACGGTGGCCGCCACGTGGGTCATGGCGGCGAGGCTGATGCCCAGGTGGGTGTTGGAGTGCATGGAGACTCCGACGCCGAAGGTGCGGCAGACGGCGGCTAGCCGCTGGGTGTTGCGCAGCCCGCCCCAGTAGTGGTGGTCGGAGAGCACGACCTGGACGGCGCCCCGGGTGAACGCCTCCGGGATCTCGGCGAACGTCGTCACGCACATGTTGGTCGCGAGGGGCACCCCGGTCTTCGCGGCGACCTCGGCCATGGCCGGGGTGCCGAGCGCGGGGTCCTCCAGGTACTCCAGCACGTCCCCGAGCTCCGCGGCGACCCGGAGCGAGGTCTCCACGGACCAGGCGCCGTTGGGGTCGAGGCGCAGCGGGTGGCCGGGGAAGGCCTCGGCGAGGGCCCTGATCGCGGCGATCTCCTCCTCGGGCGGGAAGACGCCGCCCTTGAGCTTGAAGGACGTGAATCCGTACCGCTCGGTGAAGGCGCGGGCCTGGGCGACGACGCCCGCCGGGTCCAGGGCGGCGCCCCAGTCGTCCGGCTCGCACGCCACGCCCTCGGGGTGGCCGGCCCACTTGTAGAACAGGTAGGCGCTGTACTCGACGGCGTCGCGGACCCTGCCGCCCAGCAGCGCGTGCACGGGCAGGCCGAGCGCCTTGCCGAGGGCGTCGAGGCAGGCGACCTCGAAGCCGGAGACGACGGACAGGCGCAGCTTGTCGGCGGTCTGGACGCCGCGCAGCCCGCCGACGTCCACCCGGCCGGAGACCCGGGAGGAGTCGACGGCGACCTCGTCGGCCATGCCGAACAGGCCGTTGAGGTCGCTCACCCGGCGCCCGACCAGCTTGTCGGCGAAGGGGCGTGCCAGCTCGAGGTACTTGGCGTCGCCGTAGGTCTCGCCGACGCCGGTGATCCCGTCGGCGGTCTCCACCTCGACGATCAGGCGCGGGGTGTACGGCTGGTGGACGCCCTGGGTGTTGAGCAGGGGCGGGTCGGCGACGAGGATCGGCGTCAGGCGGACGTCGGTGACGGTGAGGTTCACAGGGCGGCTCCTACGAGGTCGGGTCCGGCGGCGAGCAGGGTCCTGGGTTCACGGGGCCGGGGCCGGTGCCGGGACCCACGCTCTCACCACCGTCTCCGTATGTAGATGTCGTCCACGTACGGAGATGGAGATTAGATACGCGTACGGGAGCCGTCAATGGGCCGGCGGCGTCCGTCTACGATCGGCACATGTCCGGGACAGGGGGCGCGGCGGGCGGCGTCCGCGAGGTGAAGTCGGCGGCGCGCACGGTCGAGCTGCTGGAGGTGCTGGCCGCGCGCGGGGACCGCCCGGCCCGGCTCCAGGAGCTGGCGGACGAGCTGGGCGTGCCGCGCAGCTCGATGTACGCGCTGCTCCAGACCCTGATCTCGCGCGGCTGGGTCCGCACCGACGTCACCGGCTCGCTGTACGGCATCGGCATCAGCGCCCTGCTCACCGGCACCGGTTACCTCGACTCGGACCCCCGGGTGCGGGTGGTGCGGCCGTATCTGGACGAGGCGTCCGAGGCGCTGGGCGAGACGATCCACCTGGGGCGGCTCGACGGGCACGACGTGGCCTACCTGGCGACGCGGGAGTCGCACGAGTACCCCCGCACGATCAGCAGGGTGGGGCGCCGGCTGCCCGCCCACGCGGGCGCCCTGGGCAAGGCGCTGCTGGCGGAGCGGCCGGACGACGAGCTGCCCGAGGGGCCGTACGAGGCGCTGACCCCGAACACGCACACCGGCAGGGAGTCCCTGGCGGCCGACCTCGCACAGATCCGGGAGCGCGGCCACTCGGTCGACCGCGAGGAGGGCGTGACCGGCATCGTCGGCTTCGGCTTCGCGCTGCGCCACGAGGTTCCGGCCCTGGACGCGATCAGCTGCTCGGTGCCGGTGGCCCGTCTGACGCCGGATCACGAGGCGCGGATCGTCGCGGTGATGCGGGAGATCCGGGCCAAGGTGGAGGCGACGATTCCGGCCGGGAGCGGCTCGGTCCACTGGCGATAGCGCCCTCTGCTACCCCGGCCCACCGCACGCAAACACAAATGTGATCCAGATCACGGCGGGGTGGCTGTTTCGTGCCTCCCCTGGCTTGATACAAATTGCCCGCGCGTTCCTGTCCGTCGGACGGTCGTCGCCCCCTCCGCCTCCCACGTCCCTTTCGCATGCCCTGGGAACGCCCGTGCTCGCCCCCCGTACCACTCCCTGGCCCCTCGTCGCCCTTTTCACGGCCGGGTACCTTCCTCCCTATCTGCTGCCGACCACCGTCGGCAGGCTCGACACCAGCCTGCCGCTGACCACCACGCAGGCCGGCGCCGTCGGCAGCGCCCTGCTGCTGAGCTCGGCGACCGCGGGCTTCCTGCTCGCCTCCCGGGTGCAGCGGATCGGCGCCCGGACGCTGGCCCGGTTCGGGCTCGTGCTGGCCGTCGTCGGCTACGGCTCCGCCGCGCTCACCACCGCCGTCCCGGCCGTCGTCGCCGGCGCTGTCCTCGGCGGTTTCGGCTCGGGTACGGCCACCACGGTCGCCGCCACCCGGATCGCCGCCGAGCGGGACCCGCACCGTGCCTCCACGCTGGGGCTGCTGACCGTGTCCGCGCTGGCCGGCGCCGTCTACCTGACGGTGCCGCACCTCGGCCGGGCGCACGGCCTGCCGCTGGCCGCGATCGCGCTGACCGCCCTCGCGGTGTGGCCGCTGACCGGCCGCCTGCCGGGCGGGACGACCGCGTCCCCGGCCGCGCCCGGCACGGACCCCACCGCTCCGCTCCCCCGCCGCCGCTCGGGACTCGTCCTCGCCGCGACCGTGCTGTGCTGGTCCCTCGCGCAGAACTCCCTGTGGGGCGTCAGCGGCCGGATCGGGCTGACGCAGGCCGGTCTGGGCGACGCCGCCCTCGGGGCCGTCTTCGCCGTCGCCCTGGGCGCCGGACTGGTCGGCGTGCTGGCGGCCGGCGCGCTCGGACCGCGGCTCGGGCGGGCCATGCCCATCGGCGCGGGCACGGTGCTGATCGCGGGCTGCATCGCGGTGAGCGCGTCCGCGACCACCCCCACCACGTTCGCGACCGGCGAGATCGCCTGGAACACGCTGTACCCCGTCGTCCTGTCGTACCTGATCGGCCTCGCCGCCTCGCTCGACCCGCGCGGCCGGTGGGCGGTGCTCGTCGGGTCGGCGTCCTCGCTGGGCACCGCGGCCGGACCGCTGACCGGCAGTGTGCTGTCGGCGCAGGCCGGCTACGCGGGCATGGGCCTGGTCCTCGGCGCCGGGCTGCTCCTGGCCGCCCTGCCGATGACGGCCGTCGCCCTGCACACCGGCGGGCGCCCGCTGCTGCCCGGCGCGATCCGCCGCCGCGGCGGCACCCCGGCCGCCCTGGTCGCCGCCGCCACCGGCACGCCGAGCGGGGCCGTGCCCGAGGTCGGCGCCACGGAGCAGCCGGTCGTGGAGATCGACGTGGACGCGCCGGCCGTCGCGGTGCGGCACGCCTACGACACGGCGGGACCCCGGTCGGCGGCCGCCACACCGGGGTCCGGGACGGGCTGAGTCCTACGCCGACGGGAAGGCGTAAGCCTCCACCTCGGCCAGGCAGCGCGCCCGCAGCTCCTCGTCGTCCTCCAGGAAGGAGGCGAGGAAGGAGTTGCGGGCCAGTTCCCGCAGCCGCTCCTCGGTGAGGCCGAGCGCGGTGCGCACGGCGTCGAAGTTGTCGCCGGCGTAGCCGCCGAAGTAGGCGGGGTCGTCGGAGTTGACCGTGCACATCAGCCCGGCGTCGAGCATCGCGGGCAGCGGGTGGTCGGCGAGGGTGTCGACCGTGCGGAGCCGGACGTTGGAGAGCGGGCACAGGGTCAGCGGGACGCGGTCGCGCACCAGCCGCTCGACCAGTGCCGGGTCCTCCAGCGAGCGCAGGCCGTGGTCAATCCGCTCGACGCCGAGCACGTCCAGGGCCTCGGTGACGTACGCCGGCGGGCCCTCCTCGCCCGCGTGCGCGACGCGGCGCAGCCCGAGGGCGGCGGCGGCCACGTACACCTCGCGGAACTTCACCGGCGGGTGCCCGACCTCGGCGGAGTCCAGGCCGACGCCGATGATGCGGTCCAGGTACGGCTTCGCGGCGTCGAGGGTCTCCAGGGCCGACTCGGCGGACTCGTCGCGCAGGAAGCACATGATCAGCCGGGTGGAGACGCCGTGCTTCTCCCGGCTGCGGCCCAGCGCCCGCCACAGGCCCTCCACGACCGTGCCCATCCCCACGCCCCGGGCGAGGTGCGCCTGCGGGTCGAAGAAGATCTCCGCGTGCCGTACGCCCTGCGCGGCGGCGCGGGCCAGGTAGGCGTCGGCGAGGTCCTCGAAGTCCCGCTCGGTGCGCAGGACGGCCATGAGCTCGTAGTACAGGTTCAGGAAGGACTGGAGGTCCTCGAACCGGTAGGCCTCGCGCAGGGCGTCCGTGTCCGCGTACGGGAGGGCGACCCCGTTGCGGGCGGCGAGCTCGAAGGCCAGCTCCGGCTCCAGGGTGCCTTCGATGTGGAGGTGCAGTTCAGCTTTGGGCAGGGGCATCAGAGCATGGTACGGCGACTTCACCGACGTTTCGGAACCGGCACTCGCATCAGGTCGCGGGCCACCGTCAGCTCGCCTTCGTAGCCGGCCGCCCTCGCCTGCCGCTCGAACTCCTCCGGGTCCGCGTAGCGCTGGCTGAAGTGGGTCAGGACGAGGTGGCGCACGCCCGCCTCCCGGGCGGCCCGCGCCGCCTGGCCGGCGGTGAGGTGGCCGTGCTCGGTGGCGAGCTCCTCGTCCTCGTCGAGGAACGTCGACTCGATGACCAGGAGGTCGCAGCCCTCGGCGAGCTCGTGGACCCCCGCGCACAGCCGGGTGTCCATGACGAACGCGAACCGCTGGCCGCGGCGGACCTCGCTGACCTCGTCCAGCGGGACGCCGTGCAGGGAGCCCTCGCGCTGGATGCGGCCCACGTCGGGCCCCTTGATGCCGTGCGCGGCCAGCCGCGCGGGCAGCATGCGGCGGCCGTCGGGCTCGGTGAGCCGGTAGCCGTAGGACTCGACCGGGTGCGAGAGCCGGCGGGCCTCCAGCGTGTAGGCGGGGGTGACGGCGAGCGGCCCGTCCGTGTCGACCGGCGCCTCGGTGAGGGCGACCGTCTCGCGGTAGGCGGTGGCGTACCGCAGGCGGTCGAAGAAGCGCTGCCCGGAGCGCGGGTAGTGGGCGGTCACCTCGTGCGGGACCCGGTCCAGGTTGATGCGCTGGACGACGCCGGCGAGACCGAGACTGTGGTCGCCGTGGAAGTGCGTGACGCAGATCCGGTTCAGGTCGTGCGCGGCGACCCCGGCGCGCAGCATCTGGCGCTGGGTGCCCTCACCGGGGTCGAACAGGAGCCCCTCGCCGTCCCAGCGCAGCAGGTAGCCGTTGTGGTTGCGGTGCCGGGTCGGGACCTGGCTGGCGGTGCCGAGGACGACGAGTTCACGCACGGACATCGTCGGTCAGCCGGGGGGCCACTGGAGGCCGCGGCCGCCGAGGATGTGGGCGTGCGCGTGCCAGACGGTCTGACCGGCGCCGGAGCCGGTGTTGAAGACGATGCGGTAGCTGTCCAGCTTCTCGTCGTCGGCGACGGCCTGGGCCTCGCACAGCACGTCGGCGGCGAGCTGCGGGGCGCCGGCGGCGAGGGCGGCGGCGTCGCGGTAGTGCGCCTTGGGGATCACCAGGACGTGGGTGGGCGCCTGGGGGTTGATGTCGCGGAAGGCGACGGTGGTGTCCGTCTCCCGGACGATCGTCGCAGGGATCTGACCCGCGACGATCTTGCAGAACAGGCAGTCGTCCTGTGGCTCGCCGGACATGGGCGCTCCTTACGGTGGTGATCTTCTGAACGGCATCGTATCGAGTCCGCCGCGGCCCGCGGGCGGTCGTGCTCCTCCCGTGCCCGGACGGCCCGGGCGGTGCCCCGGCGGCGGCACGGGCGGGCGTGGGGAGCACGCCCGCCCGGCGCACGGCGTCCGCCGGCGGCTACGGCAGGCTCGGCGGGGTCTTGGCCGGGGTCTGCTCCAGCGCCTCCAGCGCCAGCCGGATCGCCTCGTCCAGTTGGGGGTCGCGGCCCGCCGCGTGGTCCTGCGGACGCTGCGGCACCTCGACGTCCGGATCGACGCCGTGGTTCTCCACGCCCCAGCCGTGGCCCTCCAGCCAGAAGGCGTACTTGGGCTGCGTGATCAGCGTGCCGTCGACCAGCCGGTAGCGGCTGTCGATGCCGATGACGCCGCCCCAGGTGCGGGTGCCGACGACCGGTCCGATGCCGAGCGCCTTGATCGCGGCGTTGACGATGTCGCCGTCGGACCCCGAGAACTCGTTGGCGACGGCGACGACCGGGCCGCGGGGGGCGTCCATCGGATAGCTGAGCGGCCGCATGCCGCGCGGCAGGTCCCAGCCGACGATCCGCCGGGCCAGCTTCTCCACGACGAGCTGGGAGGTGTGCCCGCCCCGGTTCTCGCGCACGTCGACGACGAGGCCCTCCCGGGCCACCTCGACCCGCAGGTCGCGGTGGATCTGCGCCCAGCCGGGCGCCTGCATGTCGGGGACGTGCAGGTAGCCGAGCCGGCCGCCGGACCTCTCGTGGACGTGGGCGCGGCGGTCGGCGACCCAGGCGTGGTAGCGCAGCGGCTCCTCGTCGGCGAGGGGGACGACGACGGCGTGCCGGAGGTCGCCGCCGCCGGACGGGGAGACGGTCAGCTCGACCGGCTTGCCGGCGGTGCCGACGAGCAGCGGGCCGGGCCCGGTGACCGGGTCGACGGGCTGACCCGCGACCGCGACGATCGCGTCGCCGGCCCGCACCGCGACGCCGGGCGCGGCGAGCGGGGAGCGGGCGTGGGGGTCGGAGGTCTCCGAGGGCAGGACGCGGTCGATGCGCCAGGTGCCGTCCTCGTGGCGGGAGACGTCCGCGCCGAGCAGGCCCTGCCGGGTGCCGCCGCCGTGGCCGCCGCGCGGGGTGACGTAGGCGTGCGAGGTGCCGAGCTCGCCGTGCACCTCCCACAGGAGGTCGACCAGGTCGTCGTGGGTGGCGACGCGGTCCAGGACGGGCCGGTAGCGGTCGAGGACGCCGTCCCAGTCGACGCCGTTCATGTCGGGCCGCCAGAAGTTGTCCCGCATGATGCGGCCGGTCTCGTCGTACATCTGGCGCCACTCGGCGGCCGGGTCGACGGTCTGCCGGACCCGGCCCAGGTCGACGGTGATGTTGGTGTCGCTGTCCTCGTCGCCCGAGGCCCGCCGGTCGCTGGGCACGACCTTGAGCCGTCCGTCGGTCCACAGCAGCACCCGCTTGCCGTCGCCGCTGACCTCGAAGTGGTCGGCGTCGCCCGCGAGGTGCTCGACGCGCTGCTGGGCGAGGTCGTAGCGCTCCAGCTCGGTGTGCGGGTCGGGGTCGTCCGGGTTGGCGCGGGAGGCGCCGAGGACGCCGATGACCGGGTGGCGCAGCCACAGGACGCCGTCCTTGGCGGCGCGCAGCCGGGAGTAGCGGGCGGCCTCCACCGGGAAGGGCACGATGCGGTCGGCGAGGCCCTCGATGTCGATGCGGGTCGTCGGGGTGCCCTCGCTGTCGGGGGTCTCCTCGCGGTCCGGGGTCTCGAAGGGGCGGCCGTGGCGCTGCGGGCCGAAGGGCGAGGGGGTGGTCGCGGCCAGCGTGATCAGGTACGGGCGGGCGCCCTCGACGAAGGCCAGGTCGAAGACGTGCTCGTCGTAGACCGGGTCGAAGGAGCGGGTGGAGAGGAAGGCGAGGTGCTTGCCGTCCAGGGTGAAGGCCGGCGAGTAGTCGCGGAAGCGCAGCGGGGTCGCCTCGCTCACCGACAGGTCGGTGGTGTTGGCGAGTTTGAGCTGGCGCAGCGGGTCGGGGCCGGGGTGGGACCAGGCGAGCCAGGCGGAGTCGGGCGAGAAGACGAGGCCGGAGGCGTCACCGTCCTCGCTGCGGTCGACCTCGCGGACCTCGCCGGTCTCGCGCTCGACGAGCAGCACCCGCCCGTCGTGCGAGGCGACGGCGGCGCGGCTGCCGTCGGGTGCCACGGCGAGGCCGAGGACCCGGCCGAGCTGCCCGGCGGCGAGGCGGCGCGGGGTGGCGCCGGGCGCGAGGCCGGTGGCGGGCGCGAACTCCAGCGCGTCGTCGCCCTCGGCGTCCGTCACCCACACCACCCACTCCTCGCCGTCGGCGCGGAAGGTGCGCGGCAGCCGGGCGCGGACACCGGGCGTGGCCGCCAGGGCGCGGGCCGGGCCGGCGCGGTGGGTGACCCAGTGGACGCCGCCGCGCACCGCGACGGCGCTGCCGCGGGCGGTGTGGTCGGGGGACGCGGAGCCGAACCAGCGGGCGGCGTCGACCGGGTGGGCCTGGAGGTCGGCGCGCGAGCCGCCGAGCCGGATGTCGAGCCGGCGCGGCTCGGCGCCGTCCAGGTCGTCCAGCGTCCACAGCTCACCGGCGCTGGAGTAGACGACCCGCGTGCCGTCGGTCGCGGCGTGCCGGGCGTAGAAGCCGTCGAGCGGCGTGTGCCGGCGCAGGTCGGAGCCGTCGGCGAGGGAGGAGTAGAGGGCGCCGGTGCCCTCGTGGTCGGAGAGGAAGGCGATCCGCCCGCCGGCCCAGAACGGGTACTCGATGTTGCCGTCGAGGTCGGCGTGCAGCCGCGTGAACTCGCCGTCGTCCCCGGCGTCGATCCACAGCTTGCCCGCCGTGCCGCCCCGGTACCGCTTCCACCAGGCGGCCTCGCGGCCCATCGACACGGACAGCAGCACGGTGTGCGGCCCGTACGCGACGTCGCCGACGGGCCCGTAGGGCAGGGTGGCGGCGGGTCCGCCGTCCAGCGGGACGGCTCGGGCCCAGCTGCGGCGCAGGCTGGCCTGGCCGTGGGTGCTGAGGGCGAGGACCCGTCCCTCCGGGGTCCAGCCGCGCACCTGGGTCCGCATGCCGCCCCAGTGCGTGAGGCGTCGGGCCGGGCCGCCGTCGACGGGCGCGACGTGCACCTCGGGGGCGCCGTCGCGGGTGGACGTCCAGGCGACGGTGGTGCCGTCGGGCGAGATGCGCGGGTGGTTCACCGGCATGTTGTCGGCGCTGACCCGCCAGGCCCGGCCGCCGTCGAGCGGGGCGAGCCACACGTCGTCCTCGGCGGTGAAGGCGACCAACTCGCCGTGCGGGTGCGGAAAGCGGAGGTAGGCAGGCGCTGCGGGCTGAGTCACCCGCACAGCCTATGCAGGGGCGGGGGTCGATCGACAGGGGTTCGGATCACTTCCCGCCGATGCGCGGGAGGCGACGGCCGCGCCCGGCGGGCTACTTGCCCTCCACGGGCCGGCAGTGCGGATCGTCCGGGCACCAGATGGTCCGGGTGACGGTGACCGTGGGGCCCGGCCGCTGTCCGGCGGGGTCCTTCGCGGGCGGGGAGGTCCCGGCGTCGCAGTTGCCCAGTCCCTTGACGTGGAACCACTGCTTGCCGCCCACCTCGGCGGTCAGGTCGCCGCGCACGCAGGCGCCGTTGACGACGCGGGTGACCTTGCCGTCGACGGTGATGTCCCGCCCGTCGTCCGTCTTCCCCTGGCAGTGCACGGAGGCGACGGTGTTCTCGCCCGCCGGGGCGGTGGTCCCGTCGCTTGTGGAGGACGCGGTGCACGTGAGCCACCGCACCCCGGCGTCGCGCCGGTCGAGTTCCCCGGTCACGGTCCGGTCGGTCGTGTACGCCACCGTCGCCGAGCCGAGTCCGCCCGGGTCGCAGGCGACGAGCCCGCCCACGGCGACGACCGCGACGGCCACCATCGGCGCCACGCGCCGACCGCCCGGCACGCTGCTCGGCGTGCTCGGGATGCTCGGGATGCGCCAAATCCGCCTCAATGCCCCCATGGAGGGCAGCCTGCCACTGGTGCGGGGCGCACCGGTAGAGCGCATACGGCCACTCCTCGCTACCGTGCGGCGCATGGGCAACGACCGCAGACGGCGCAGGCTCGTCGTGGACGAACGGACGACGTACCTGTGGAGCCACCGGCAGCGGAGGGGCCGCGACGGCGTCTGGCGCGACGCCCTCACGCTGTACCGCGACGGCGTCCGCGTCCGGATCGTCTTCCCGGCGGGCGAACCGGGCTCGGGCCGGTACACCACCGAGGGCGACTCCTGGTTCGAGGGCTGCGTGGCCGACGGCCGCGGCAACCTGCTCAACCTGCGCGAACCCGGTGTCGTACGGGCGCTGGTGGACGAGGCGGGCCGGCGCGGCCTGCTGCCCGGCGACGGGGGCCGTCCGGTGGAGCTGGACGGCTGGGAGCTGTTCCCCGCGGTGGCGTCGGCGCCCGCCGCCACCGCCGGGTGACGCCCCGTCAGGACCAGCGGCCGGTGCGGGCCAGGAGGACGGCGGTCGCCGCGGTGCCGGCGGTGGAGGTGCGCAGCACGCTGCGTCCGAGGCGGTAGGGCTTCGCACCGGCCGCCGCGAAGAGCGCCAGCTCCTCCGGCGACACACCCCCTTCGGGGCCGACGACCAGCACGATGTCGCCGGAGGCGGGGAGTTCGGCGGCGGCCAGCGGCTCCTCGCCGCTCTCGTGGAGCACGGCGGCGAAGGCGGCGTCGGCCAGAAGTGACGCAACCTGCTTGCCGCTCGCCGCGTCCGCGACGTCGGGGAAGCGGACCCGGCGGGACTGCTTGCCGGCCTCCCGGGCCGTCGCCCGCCACTTGCCGAGCGCCTTCAGGCCGCGCTCGCCCTTCCACTGCGTGACGCAGCGGGACGCCGCCCACGGCACGATCGCGTCGACCCCGACCTCGGTCATCGTCTCGACGGCCAGCTCTCCCCGGTCCCCCTTGGGCAGGGCCTGGACGACGGTGACGCGGGGCTGCTCCGGCGGCTCCTCGTGGACGCCGTCCAGCCCGGTCACGACCAGGCGGTCCTTGCCCTCGGCGGCCTTCACCACGCCCTCGGCCCAGCGCCCGCGCCCGTCGGTGAGGACGACGTCCTCGCCGGGCCGCAGCCGCTTCACGGAGACGGCGTGCCGTCCCTCGGGGCCGCCCAGGACGTACTCACCGCCGGCCAGGTCCCCCGGCCCGAGCGAGTCGACCACGAACACCGGAGCCGTCATCGGCCCGTACCTCCCGTCACGTACTGCGACAACGCCGTTCCCGCGGACGCGAGTTCGGCGGCCAGCACCTCCACGAGCTGCCCCGCGGGCAGCTCCCGGGCCATCCGGTGGCCCTGTCCCGCCCAGAGCGCCATGCCCTGCGCGTCGCCCGCCTTCGCCGCGGCCTTGCGCAGCGGCGAGGTGAGGTGGTGCACCTCCGGGTAGGCCGCGGGGGCGTACGGGCCGTGCTCGCGCAGGAAGCGGTTGACCAGGCCGCGGGCGGGGCGGCCGGAGAAGGCGCGGGTCAGTTCGGTGCGGACGAACAGCGGGTTGGTCAGCGCCTCCTTGTGGAGGGCGTGCGCGCCGGACTCGGGGGTGGCGAGGAAGGCGGTGCCGAGCTGGGCCGCGCTCGCGCCGGCCGCGAGCACCGCGGCGATCTGGGCGCCGCGCATGATGCCGCCGGCGGCGACGACGGGCAGGCTCACCGCCTCGCGGATCTGGGCGAGCAGCGACAGCAGCCCGATCCCGGCGCCGCCGGTCTCCGGATGGTCGCGGTGGGTGCCCTGGTGTCCGCCGGCCTCGACGCCCTGCGCGATCACCGCGTCGGCGCCGGCCCGCTCGACGGCCCGGGCCTCGTCGGCGGTGGTCGCCGTGACCAGGGTGAACGTGCCGACGCGGTGGAGCGAGTCGACGACCTCGGGACTCGGCACGCCGAAGTGGAACGACACCACCGGCACCGGGTTGTCCAGCAGCACCGCGAGCTTGGTGTCGTAGCCGTCGTCCCGGCCGCAGTCGGGGTCGCCGAGCTCGGTCCCGTACCAGGCGGCCTCACCGGCGAGCTGGTGGGCGTAGACGCCGACGGCGGAGGGGTCGGCCGTCTCCGGCTGCGGCACGAAGAGGTTGACGCCGAAGGGGCGGGCGGTCAGCCCCCGCACCTGCTTGATCTCCTGGTACATCCCGTCCGCGGTCTTGTACCCGGCGGCCAGGAACCCCAGCCCTCCCGCCTCGCACACCGCGGCGGCGAGCTGCGGCACGGAGACGCCGCCCGCCATGGGCGCCTGCACGATCGGGTAGGGGAAGAGATCGGTCAGTGCGGAGGACATGAGCGCATGTTGTCACGTCCTCCGCACGAGTCCGAATCCGGGCTTCCGCCGGCATACGCCAGGAGCATCCGCACCGCGAAGCCCCTGGCGGCGGCCCGTGTCAGCGCCCGTTGAACGCGTCCTTCAGCCGGGAGAACAGGCCCTGCTGACCGGGCTGACCGTGTCCGCCCGGGGGACCACCCCCGGACCCCCGGCAGACCGGCGCGCACCCCCGAAGAGCACGACACCGCCGGCCGCAGCCACCCGACAGCGCACCCCGTCAGCGCCCGTTGAACGCGTCCTTCAGCCGGGAGAACAGGCCCTGCTGACCGGGCTGGAACTGGCCCTGGGGCCGTTCCTCGCCGCGCAGCTTGGACAGCTCCCGCAGGAGGCGCTCCTGCTCGGGGTCGAGCTTGGTCGGGGTCGTGACCTCGACGTGGACGATGAGGTCGCCCCGGCCGCCGCCGCGCAGGTGGGTGACGCCGCGCCCGTGCAGCGGGATCGACTGGCCGGACTGGGTGCCGGGCCGGATGTCGACCTCCTCCATGCCGTCGAGCGTCTCCAGCGGCACCTTCGTGCCGAGGGCCGCCGCCGTCATCGGGATGGTGACCGTGCAGTGCAGGTCGTCGCCGCGGCGCTGGAAGGTCGAGTGCGGCAGCTCGTGGATCTCCACGTACAGGTCGCCGGCGGGGCCGCCGCCGGGGCCGACCTCGCCCTCGCCCGCGAGCTGGATCCGGGTGCCGTTGTCCACACCGGCCGGGATCTTCACGGTCAGGGTGCGCCGCGAGCGGATCCGGCCGTCGCCCGCGCACTCGGGGCACGGGGTGGGGACGACGGTGCCGAAGCCCTGGCACTGGGGGCAGGGGCGGGAGGTCATGACCTGACCCAGGAAGGACCGGGTGACCTGCGACACCTCACCGCGGCCGCGGCACATGTCACATGTCTGGGCCGAGGTGCCGGGGGCCGCGCCCTCGCCGTTGCAGGTGTTGCAGACGACGGCCGTGTCGACCTGGATGTCCTTGGTCGTCCCGAAGGCGGCCTCGTCCAGCTCGACCTCGAGGCGGATCATCGCGTCCTGGCCCCGGCGGGTGCGCGAGCGCGGACCGCGCTGCGACGCCGTACCGAAGAACGCGTCCATGATGTCCGAGAAGTTCCCGAAGCCACCCGCGCCGAAGCCGCCCGCGCCCGCTCCGCCGGCCTGCGAGAGCGGGTCGCCGCCGAGGTCGTAGACCTGCTTCTTCTGCGGGTCCGACAGCACCTCGTAGGCGGCGTTGATCTCCTTGAACCGCTCCTGGGTCTTCGGATCGGGGTTGACGTCCGGGTGCAGCTCGCGGGCGAGCCTCCGGAACGCCTTCTTGATCTCGTCCTGGGACGCGTCGCGGCGTACGCCGAGTACGGCGTAGTAGTCCGTGGCCACCTACGACTCCGCCAGGATCTGTCCGACGTACCGTGCCACTGCGCGTACCGCTCCCATCGTTCCCGGGTAGTCCATGCGGGTCGGTCCGACCACGCCGAGCTTGGCAACCGCCTCGCCGCCCGAACCGTAGCCCACCGACACGACGGACGTGGAGTTGAGTCCTTCGTGGGCGTTCTCATGACCGATACGGACGGTCACGCCCGGATCCTTCGCCTCGCCGAGCAGCTTGAGGAGCACGACCTGCTCCTCCAGTGCCTCCAGGACGGGCCGGATCATGAGGGGGAAGTCGTGCCCGAAGCGGGTGAGATTGGCGGTGCCGCCGATCATCAGCCGCTCCTCGTTCTCCTCGACCAGCGTCTCCAGCAGTGTGGAGAGCACCGTGGAGACCGTACCGCGGTCCTCGGCCTCGAAGGCCTCCGGCAGATCCTCGACCAGGCTCGGGACGTCCGAGAACCGGCGGCCCGCGACCCGGCTGTTGAGCCGCGCGCGCAGATCCGCCAGGGACGCCTCCCCGAACGGCGCCGGGCAGTCGACCATGCGCTGCTCGACCCGCCCGGTGTCCGTGATCAGCACGAGCATCAGGCGCGCGGGCGCCAGGGAGAGCAACTCCACGTGCCGCACGGTCGACCGGGTCAGCGAGGGGTACTGCACGACGGCGACCTGCCGGGTGAGCTGCGCGAGCAGCCGCACCGTGCGGGCCACCACGTCGTCGAGGTCGACGGCGCCCTCCAGGAAGTTCTGGATGGCGCGCCGCTCGGGCGCGGTCATCGGCTTGACGCCGGCCAGCCGGTCGACGAAGAGCCGGTAGCCCTTGTCGGTCGGGATGCGCCCCGCGCTGGTGTGCGGCTGGGCGATGAAGCCCTCGTCCTCGAGGGCCGCCATGTCGTTGCGCACGGTGGCCGGGGACACGCCGAGGTTGTGCCGCTCGGTGAGGGCCTTGGAGCCGACGGGCTCCTCGGTGCCGACGTAGTCCTGGACGATGGCGCGCAGCACCTTCAGCCTGCGTTCACTGAGCATCGCGCACACCTCCAAAAAGCCGTCCGCCCGGTGTTCTCCCTGGCACTCACCGTGTTCGAGTGCCAGACTTCCCCGGCCCAGTGTACGGCCGCGGGGTACGCCCCCGGCAAGGGCGGGGCGCCGCCGTCGTGACCGGGGCCCTCCGGCGCTAGCGTCGGCGCCGTGACGGTGACTTGGGAAGACCTGGGGTGGGAGCGGCTGGCGGCCGGGGTGGGGCGGTGCCGCCTGCCGGGGTGGGACTGCACGGCGGGGCTGGTCGTCGGCGCGGACGCGGCGCTGTCGGTCGACGCCGGGTCGGGCCTCGGCGAGGGCGCGCGGTTGCGCGGGGCGGCGCGGGAGCTCGCCGGTCGCCGTGTGACGCATCTCGCGCTGACCCACGCGCACTTCGACCACGTCCTCGGCGCCGCGGCGTTCGCGGGCGCGGAGGTCTTCGGGGCGGCGGGCGTGGCCGCGGTCCTCGCGGGGGGCCGGGAGGCGCTGCGCGCGGACGCGGTGGCCCACGGCCTGGACGCCCGGCTCGCGGAGGAGGCCGCGGACGCCCTCGTCCCGGTGCGCCACGAGGTGTCCGGCGAGCGGACGCTCGACCTGGGCGGCGGCCGGCGGGTGGTGCTGGCCGACGTGGGCCCCGGGCACACCGGGCACGACCTCGCGGTGCTGGTGCCGGGAGACCCCGCGGTCGTCTTCTGCGGGGACCTGGTCGAGGAGTCCGGCGAGCCGCAGGCGGGGCCCGACGCCGTACCGGCCCGCTGGCCGGCCGCCCTCGACCGGCTGCTCGGCCTGGGCGGCGAGGACGCGCTGTACGTTCCCGGGCACGGGGCGGTGGTGGACGCGGCGTTCGTCCGGGCCCAGCGGGACGCGCTGGCCGCCCGCTTCGGCGTGTCGCGTTGATCACGGCGCGGGCGTTCCTCGTATCGTCGGCAGAATGCGCCAGTACTCCGCCGATCTGACCCCGCCGTGGAAGAAGCCGCAGCCGGTGCCCGAGGTCCCGGCCGACCCCGGTCTGGTGGTCGAGGAGCCCGGCACCGGCTTCTGCGGCGCGGTGGTCTCCTGCGAGGCGGGGACGGTGACGCTGGAGGACCGCTTCGGCAAGCACCGGGTGTTCCCGATGGAGCCGCGCGGCTTCCTGCTGGAGGGCCGTGCGGTGACCCTGGTCAGGCCGGCGGCGGGTCCGGTACGGCCCACCCGTACGGCGTCCGGTTCGGTGGCCGTCCCCGGCGCCCGGGCGCGCGTGGCCCGCGCCGGCCGCATCTACGTCGAGGGGCGGCACGACGCCGAGCTGGTCGAGAAGGTCTGGGGCGACGACCTGCGGGTCGAGGGCGTGGTCGTGGAGTACCTGGAGGGGGTCGACGACCTGCCGTCCGTCGTCGACGGTTTCGCGCCGGGCCCGGACGCGCGGCTGGGCGTCCTGGTGGACCACCTGGTGCCGGGGTCGAAGGAGTGGCGGATCGCCGAGGCGGTGACGAGCGAGCACGCGCTGGTGGTGGGCCACCCCTACATCGACATCTGGGAGGCGGTGAAGCCGTCCTCCCTGGGCATCGCCTCCTGGCCGCGGGTGCCGCGCGGCCAGGACTGGAAGACGGGGGTGTGCCGGGCGCTGGGCTGGCCGGAGAACACGGGGGCCGCCTGGCAGCACATCCTGGGGCACGTGCGGTCCTACAAGGACCTCCAGCCGGAACTGCTGGGCCGCGTGGAGGAACTGATCGACTTCGTGACGGCCTGAGTCCCCCGCAGCCGGGCGGGAGGGAGCCCGGTCAGTCGACCAGGTCCCGCACCACCGCGTCCGCCAGCAGCCGCCCGCGCAGGGTCAGCACGGCCCGCCCCTCCCCGTACGGCCCCTCCTGGAGCAGCCCGTCCGCCAGCGCCCGGCGCGAGGCCGCGAGGCCCTCCTCCCGCAGCAGCGACAGCGGCACCCCCTCGCGCAGCCGCAGCTCCAGCAGGATCCGCTCCACCCTCCGGTCCTCGTCCGTCAGCACCTCACGCCCGGCCCCCGGCGACTTCCCCGCCGCCAGCACCCCCGCGTACGCCCCCGGGTGCTTGACGTTCCACCAGCGCACCCCGCCCACGTGCGAGTGCGCGCCGGGTCCGGCACCCCACCAGTCGGCCCCCCGCCAGTACAGCTCGTTGTGCAGGCACCGCCCCGCGTCGGAGGTCGCCCAGTTCGACACCTCGTACCAGTCGAAGCCCGCCCCGGACAGCGTCTCCTCGGCGATCAGGTACCGGTCGGCGTGCACGTCGTCGTCGGTCATCGGGACCTCGCCGCGGCGGATGCGCCGGGCGAGCTGCGTGCCCTCCTCCACGATCAGGGCGTACGCGGAGACGTGGTCCGGTCCGGCGCCGAGCGCCGCGTCCAGCGAGGCCCGCCAGTCGTCGTCGGACTCGTCCGGGGTGCCGTAGATCAGGTCGAGGTTGACGTGGTCGAAGCCGGCCGCGCGGGCCTCGGCGACGCAACGCTCGGGGCGGCCCGGGGTGTGGGTGCGGTCCAGGATCCTCAGGACGTGCTGCCGGGCGCTCTGCATGCCGAAGGAGATCCGGTTGAAGCCGCCCTCGCGCAGGGTGGCGAGGTACGCCGGGTCGACCGACTCCGGGTTGGCCTCCGTCGTCACCTCCGCGTCGGCCGCGAGGCCGAACTCGTCGCGGATCGCGTGCAGCATCCGCACCAGGTCACCGGCGGCCAGCAGGGTGGGCGTGCCGCCGCCGACGAAGACCGTGCGGACCTCGCGCGGGTCGTCGCCGAGCACCCTGCGGGCCAGGCGGACCTCGTCGACGAGCGTCTCGGCGTAGTTGTCGCGGGAGGCGAGGACGCCGCCGGTGCCGCGCAGCTCGGTCGCGGTGTAGGTGTTGAAGTCGCAGTAGCCGCAGCGGGTCGCGCAGTACGGGACGTGCAGGTAGAAACCGAGGGGGCGGTCGGCGGCGCCGGCGAGCGCGGACGCGGGCAGCGCGCCGTCGGCGGGGACGGGTTCGCCGTCGGGGAGTGCGGAGGGCATGCGTTCCATTGTCCCGTACGGCCGCGGTTACTCGGCCTGGAGCACCAGCAGCGCCAGGTCGTCCTCCGGGGGCCGGGCCCCGAACTCGTGCACCAGCCGCCTGATGCGCTCGGCGACCAGTCCGGCGTCCAGCCCCGCGCACCCGGCGAGCGCATCCGCGAGCCCGTCGCCGTCGTCGAACTGGCGGGAGCCGCTGCGCCGCTCGGTGACGCCGTCCGTGACGCACAGCAGGGTCTCGCCGGACCGCAGCTCGAAGGTCTCGCTGGTGTAGGTCGCGTCCTCGAGGACGCCGAGGAGGGTCTGCGGCCCGGCGACCGTGCGGACGGTGCCGTCGGGGGCGAGCAGCAGGGGCAGCGGGTGCCCGGCGGAGGCGAGGGTGCAGCGGACGACGCCGTCGCCGGCGGGGACCAGCTCGCCGTAGAGCAGGGACAGGAAGCGGGTCTGCGGTCCGTCGCCCGGGGCAACCGGACGGCCTCCGGCGGCGATGAGGGCGCGGGCGGCGGCGTCCGCGGCCTCGGTGGCGTCGTCGAGGAGGAGCTGGTTGAGGCGGTCGAGGACGTCGGGGACGCCGTACCCCTCGCGGGCCAGCAGCCGCAGCCAGGGCCGGGCGAGCCCGATGACGACGGCGGCCTCGGGGCCCTTGCCCTGGACGTCGCCGATGGTGAAGCACCAGCGGCCGTCGCCGGCCTGGAAGAGGTCGTAGAAGTCGCCGCTGGGTCCGCCCTTGTCGCACGGCTCGTGGACGAGGGCGCTGCGCACGCCCGGGATCTCGGCGACGGCGCCCGGCAGCAGACCGCGCTGGAGGACGGCGCTGATGGTGACCTGGCGGGCGTACTGGCGGGCGGCGCCGATGGCGAGCGCCACCCGGCGGCTGAGGTCCTCGACCAGGCCGCTGATCTCGTCGGGGAAGCGGGAGGTGCCGGCCCGCCCGATGACCAGGGTGCCCAGCGGCCGGCCGCCGGTGACGAGGCGGTAGGCGAGCGCGGCGCCGTGCGGACCGAGCGCGTCGCCGGGCCAGGGGTGGACGACGGGGCCGGAACGCCACGGGTCGCGGGCGCGGGGCGGGGCCTTCTCCAGGGCCGGCCACAGGGCGTCGACGCGGCTCTCGGCGGCATGCCAGACGCGGGCCAGCCGTGCTCCGACGGCCGCCCCGGTGTCGTCGCCCCAGGCTCCCCGGCCCAGGGCCTCGTCCTCGAGCCACACGGCGCACCAGTCGGCGAGGCGCGGCACGACGAGCTGGCCGGTGAGGGAGGCGACCAGGTCCTCGTCGAGCTGTCCGGCCAGCAGGTCGGAGGCCTCGGCGAGGAAGGACAGGGCCCCGCGGCCCAGCCAGTCCCGGTCGCGCACGCCGCGCCGCCCCGGTTCGGCCGTGCCGTCCCCCGGGTCCGGCCACCGGGGGCCGTCCGGCCACGGAGTGCGGTCCGGCCCGTCCGCCGCGCCGGCGCCGCACTCGGTCGGTCGGACCCCGAGTGCCGCGTCGGCGCCGCACTCGGTGTCCACCCGGCCGTCCGGGTCCTCCGGGGGCTCGGTGCCGGCCGGGGACAGGGGGTGCCGCGGCTCCTGCTCACCGGCGTCGGCCCCGGCCCGTCCGGCGGTCTCGTCGTCCCGCGCGGGCAGGCGGGCCCAGACCGTCTTGCCGCCCGGCCGGTAGGTGATGCCCCAGGCCTCGGAGAGCGCGGCGACGAGCCGCAGGCCGCGCCCGTACTCCGGGGTCTCGCCCGGCATGTCCTGACCGCCGCCCCGCGGCGCACGGGAGAGGTGGCGGTCGGCGACCTCGACGACGAGCGCGCCCGTCTCCTCCAGCCGGCAGATCACCTCGACGTCGGTCCCGGCGTGCACGACGGCGTTGGTGACCAGCTCGCTGACGACCACCAGCGCGTCGGCGGCGAGGTGGCCGGTGAGCCGCTGCGCCCCGGGCAGGCCGAGCGCGGCCCAGTCGGCGAGCGTGGCCCGCACCGTCGCGCGGGCCGCGCCCGGCGCGAGGGAGCTGCCGAGCAGGGTCACGTGCGCCCGCGCGCACTCCCGGGCCGGCGCCTCGGCGGCGGGTGCGGGTGCACCGCCGGCACAGGAGACGGTTTCCCGTTGCGTCGGAATGGCCCCCATGGACGGCTCCCCGGGCAGTTCGTGCGAGTGCTTCGCAGTCGTTGCCCGACAGAGTGACAGAACGGACCCGTCCATGAGCACGGAGTCACCGAAGTGGACCGCCACGGGTGAGAACCGTGCTAGAGGAACACCCGAACGCAGGTCCCCCGGCCGAGTTCCGAGCCGTGCGGCCGTCCTCGTCCGCCGCGCGGACGGCCGCGGTGCGCTACGCCTCGCGCGAGCCCTCGTACATCTCCTCGATCAGGTGCTTGTACTCGCGCTCCACCACCGGCCGCTTCAGCTTCAGGCTCGGGGTGATCTCGCCGTGCTCGACGTCGAGGTCGCGGGGCAGCAGGCGGAACTTCTTGATGGTCTGCCAGCGCTGGAGGCCCTCGTTGAGCTGCTTGACGTAGCCGTCGACCATCTCGACCGTCTCCGGCGCCGCGACGACGTCCGCGTACGGCTTGCCGTCCAGGCCGTTGTCCTTCGCCCACTCCATGATCGCGGCCTCGTCGAGGGCGATGAGCGCCGTGCAGAAGTTCCGGTCGGCGCCGTGGACCAGGATGTTGGAGACGTACGGGCACACCGCCTTGAACTGGCCCTCGACCTCGGCGGGCGCGATGTACTTGCCGCCCGACGTCTTGATCAGGTCCTTCTTGCGGTCGGTGATGCGCAGGTAGCCGTCGGGCGAGAGCTCGCCGATGTCGCCGGTGTGGAACCAGCCGTCGGACTCCAGGACCTCGGCGGTCTTCTCGGGCAGCTTGTGGTAGCCCTCCATGATGCCGGGGCCGCGCAGCAGGATCTCGCCGTCGTCCGCGATGCGCACCTCGGTGCCGGGCAGCGGCTTGCCGACCGTGCCGGTGCGGTAGGCCTCGCCGGGGTTGACGAAGGAGGCGGCGGAGGACTCGGTGAGGCCGTAGCCCTCCAGGATGTGGATGCCGGCGCCGGCGAAGAAGTAGCCGATCTCCGGCGCGAGGGCGGCCGAGCCGGACACGCAGGCCCGCAGCCGGCCGCCGAAGGCCTCGCGGATCTTGGCGTAGACGAGCTTGTCGGCGACGCCGTGCCGGGCGGACAGGCCGAAGGGCGCGCTCACGGTGCCGGTGCGCTTGAAGTTGTCCTGGGTGACCTTGGCGTACTCGCGGGCGACGCCGGCGGCCCACTGGAAGATCTTGTACTTGGCTCCGCCGCCCGCGCGGGCCTTGGCGGCGACGCCGTTGTAGACCTTTTCGAAGATGCGCGGGACGGCGGCCATGTAGGTCGGCCGGACGACCGGCAGGTTCTCGATGATCTTGTCGACGCGGCCGTCGACGGCGGTGACGTGACCGGCCTCGATCTGGCCGGAGGTGAGCACCTTGCCGAAGACGTGCGCGAGCGGCAGCCACAGGTACTGCACGTCGTCCTTGGTGACCAGGCCGGTCGCGGCGATCGCCTTCGCCATGTACGACCAGTTGTCGTGCGGGAGGCGGACACCTTTGGGCCGGCCGGTGGTGCCGGAGGTGTAGATGAGGGTGGCGAGCTGGTCCTTGGTGAGCGCGCCGACCCGCTTCACGACCAGCTCCGGGTCCGTCTCCAGGCGGGCCGCGCCCCGGCGCTCCAGCTCGTCGAGGGTGAGGACCCAGTCCTCGCTGGTGTCCGCGCCGGCCGCGTCGATCACCACGACGTGGGTGAGGTCGGGCAGCTCCGCCCGCTTCTCCTTGGCCTTGACGAGCTGGGCGGCGTCCTCCGCGATCAGCACCCGGCTCTCCGAGTCGGACAGGATGTACGCCGACTCCTCCGCGTTGGTCTGCGGGTAGACCGTGGTCGTCGCGGCGCCGGCGCACATGATGCCGAGGTCGGTGAGGATCCACTCCAGCCGCGTGGAGGAGGCCAGCGCCACGCGCTGCTCGGGCTGGACGCCGAGCTCGATCAGGCCGGCCGCGATCGCGTAGACCCGCTCGGCGGCCTGGGCCCAGGTGAGCGACTTCCAGTCGTCCGGGCCCTCGCCGGAGGCCGGTGGGACCGGGTAGCGGTACGCCTCGGCGTCCGGCGTGGCCGCCACACGCTCCAGGAAGAGTCCCGCCACGGAGGGCGGACGGTTCTCGATCAGTGTCTGTGTGTCGCTCACGACATCCTCCGGGCCCGCGACGGTGCGGCTGGCTCAGGTGCGGCTGGTTTCACTCTCGGGCGGTGGTTCGGGCTCGTGCTCGCGCGGCCGTTCCCGGCCGTTGTTTAACTCACGAGTAACTATGGGGCAGGCATCAGAGTAAAGGGCGACCGGCCCGCGCGTAAGACTCCGCGCCCTGTCACTTCACACGAACGCCCGCCCGTGACGTGCGAAGGGGCCCGCCGCGCTTTCGCCCGGCGAGCCCCTTCGCGTCCGCTTTGCCCGTGGTGTACGGGAACGGTGGCGGTTACTTCTTGCCCTTGGCCGATCCCGCGCTGTCGTCGCTGGAGAGGACGGCGATGAAGGCCTCCTGCGGAACCTCCACGGAACCCACCATCTTCATCCGCTTCTTGCCTTCCTTCTGCTTCTCCAGCAGCTTCCGCTTGCGGGAGATGTCACCGCCGTAGCACTTGGCGAGGACGTCCTTGCGGATGGCGCGGATGGTCTCGCGGGCGATCACCCGGGAGCCGATGGCGGCCTGGATGGGCACCTCGAAGGCCTGGCGCGGGATCAGCTCGCGCAGCTTGGCGACGAGCCGCACGCCGTACGCGTACGCCGCGTCCTTGTGGGTGATCGCCGAGAAGGCGTCCACCTTGTCGCCGTGCAGCAGGATGTCGACCTTGACCAGGCTGGAGGTCTGCTCGCCGGTGGGCTCGTAGTCCAGCGAGGCGTAACCACGCGTCTTCGACTTCAGCTGGTCGAAGAAGTCGAAGACGATCTCCGCGAGCGGCAGGGTGTAGCGGATCTCGACCCGGTCCTCGGAGAGGTAGTCCATGCCGAGCAGGGTGCCGCGCCGGGTCTGGCACAGCTCCATGATCGAGCCGATGAACTCGGTCGGCGCGAGGATCGTGGCGCGCACGACCGGCTCGTACACCTCGTTGATCTTGCCCTCGGGGAACTCGCTCGGGTTGGTGACGGTGTACTCGGTGCCGTCCTCCATGACCACCCGGTAGACCACGTTGGGGGCGGTGGCGATGAGGTCGAGCCCGAACTCGCGCTCCAGCCGCTCGCGGATCACGTCGAGGTGCAGCAGGCCGAGGAAGCCGACGCGGAAGCCGAAGCCGAGGGCCGCGGAGGTCTCCGGCTCGTAGACCAGGGCGGCGTCGTTGAGCTGGAGCTTGTCCAGCGCCTCGCGCAGCTCCGGGTAGTCCGACCCGTCCAGCGGGTAGAGGCCGGAGAAGACCATCGGCCGGGGGTCCTTGTAGCCGCCGAGCGCCTCCTCGGCGCCCTTGTGCTGGCTGGTGACGGTGTCACCGACCTTGGACTGGCGGACGTCCTTCACACCGGTGATCAGGTAGCCCACCTCGCCGACGCCGAGACCGTCGGCGGACAGCATCTCCGGCGAGTTGGTGCCGATCTCCAGCAGCTCGTGGGTGGCGCCCGTCGACATCATCCGGATGCGCTCGCGCTTGTTGAGCTGGCCGTCGATGACACGGACGTACGTCACGACACCGCGGTACGAGTCGTAGACGGAGTCGAAGATCATCGCGCGGGCGGGGGCGTCCGCGACGCCGACCGGGGCCGGGATCTCGGCGACGACCTTGTCCAGCAGCGCGTCGACGCCGAGTCCGGTCTTGGCGGAGACCTTGAGCACGTCGTCGGGGTCGCAGCCGACCAGGTTGGCGAGCTCCTCGGCGAACTTCTCGGGCTGCGCGGCCGGCAGGTCGATCTTGTTCAGGACGGGGATGATCGTGAGGTCGTTCTCCATCGCCAGGTAGAGGTTGGCGAGGGTCTGGGCCTCGATGCCCTGGGCGGCGTCGACGAGGAGGATCGTGCCCTCGCACGCGGCGAGCGACCGCGAGACCTCGTACGTGAAGTCGACGTGCCCGGGGGTGTCGATCATGTTGAGGATGTGCGTGTTGCTCTTGTCGTGGGTGGGGGCCCACGGCAACCGCACCGCCTGGGACTTGATCGTGATGCCGCGCTCGCGCTCGATGTCCATGCGGTCGAGGTACTGGGCGCGCATCTGCCGCTGCTCGACCACACCGGTCAGCTGGAGCATCCGGTCGGCGAGCGTGGACTTGCCGTGGTCGATGTGCGCGATGATGCAGAAATTGCGGATCAGAGCCGGGTCGGTACGGCTCGGCTCGGGCACATGGCTAGGGATCGCGGGCACGCAGGGTCCTGATTCTTGAGGCGTCCGCAGTGTCTGCGGTCTCGGGTCGGATCGTTACGCAGCTTCCATCGTCCCACGCGCGGGGACCATGGAGGGGTTTGGGAGGGGTTGGGGACGGGTTTGGGCCAGTCATCGGGCCGCTGGTACTGTGGGGGGCTGTGTCTCATGCCCTCTCAGCGCGAGGCACACCTCAAGAAATCACCGGCCCGGGACCCGAGCGGCCCCGTGCCTGAACCTGAAAAGGCTCATTCGTGGCGAACATCAAGTCCCAGATCAAGCGGAACAAGACCAACGAGAAGGCCCGGCTGCGCAACAAGGCCGTCAAGTCCTCTCTGAAGACCGCGATCCGCAAGGCTCGTGAGGCCGCTGCCGCGGGCGACGTCGAGAAGGCCACCGAGTACCAGCGCGTTGCCGCGCGTCAGCTCGACAAGGCCGTCTCCAAGGGCGTCATCCACAAGAACCAGGCCGCCAACAAGAAGTCGGCTCTGGCGCAGAAGGTCGGCGCCCTCCAGGGCTGAACCTCACATCTGGTCTGACCGCCGGAAGGACCCAGAGCGGGCCCTCTCTCATCCGCTCCCGTCCGGCACCCCGGACCCGTGCGCGGCCTGCGTTCGCCACGCGGGCATGGGTCCCCCAGCTTGATCCGAAGGCCCCGGTGGCCGTCCTCCCCAGGACGGCCA